>NZ_LIWP01000013.1:0-55738 GCF_012978775.1 Campylobacter sp. RM15925 | reverse complement strand
TGCATAAATTTAGCAAGATAGCGGCTATCATGCTTTTGGGTGCGTCTGTTTCTTTGGTTCAAGGTGCGGATGTAAAAAATGTTCGCACAAAACACATGGATACAAATTCTACGGCAGGTACGGCTCAACTTGATATGGTATCCGTTACCGCAAACAGAAGCGAAACCGATGTGGCTAAGTACACGGGACAAGTCAGCGTGCTAACGCAAGATAATTTATCAAAAACTCCCTCTTTGATAGAGTCTATGAATGAAATTCCGGGCATAGATACAGGTAGAGATTTTGGAAGACAGGCCGGACAGCAATTTGCCATCAGAGGATTTGGCTATCAAAGCGAAGAGAGGGTTATAATAGAACAAGACGGCGTTAAACGCTCGGCATCGCTTTATTCAAATATGATTTCAACTTTTCGCGTGGATAACGATCTGTTAAAGCGAGTTGAGGTTGTCAAAGGCGCTTCATCGGTTCTTCACGGAAGCGGTGCCATAGGCGGTATCGTAAGTATGCAGACAAAGAGCGTAGATGACTTTATAATAGGTGATAAAAACTACGGTGTTATGATCGGGCATCGCCAAGAGAGCAATCATATGAACTCAAACCGCGCCGCACTTGCGTTTAAGCCTGTAGAAAATTTAGGATTTTTGATTTACGGTAAACATGCAGATCACGGTAATATGAAACTAGCTGACGGCGGAACCGAAAATGTTAAATTTGTTTCGGGTGATGAGCGTATAAATACGGTTTTTGGTAAAGTTGAATGGGATATAACAGATGAACACGAGCTTGATTTAAGTGTGTTTAATTATCATGAAAATTTAGCTACAGGCTGGCAGTCGCTGTATAGATATGATGACTCGACTATCGGTAAGATAAAACAGCGTGATTATAGTGCAGTGTATAAATTTGCGCCGATAAATAATCCTTGGGTAAATTTTTCGGCTCAATATTATAACACGGAAGCATCTTACGACAGAACATCGGGTAAAGTTGACTATATAAATACCGAAAAAAGATGGGGCATAAATCTAAAAAATGAAAGCTTTTTCAATACTGGCGGTTTAGAGCATAGACTTGTTGTAGGTGCAGAGCATGAACATCGTCGTGAGGACTCCGCGTATTTATCAAGCGGAGTTTTAAGAGAGTCAAACTCTCATCCGAATTCATATAAAGACTACGGACTTTATCTTCAAGATATATTTAATGTCGGCAATTTTGAATTCACTATCGGCGGCAGATATGATAGGTTTGAACGAGCCGTTACTAAAGATAATCGCCCTAAATATAGCGAGAGTAGATTCTCTCCTAAAATAGGACTTGCCTATGAGGTGTTTAGCGGTATAAATTTATTGGCGGGTTACGCAGAAACGTTTAGAGGTCCTACCCCGCATGAAACATCATCGCAAGGTCCTATAAACGTACCTTATTGGTATATACCAAATCCGAATTTAAAACCTGAAATAGCAAAAGAGTATGAGCTAGGCTTTTCTATAGATAAGGAAAATTTATTTAATGACGACAGGCTTTATTTTAAAGCGACTTACTATAACGGAAAAATCAAAGATATGATCTCTTTAGAGCCTATACCAGATCTTGGAAATCCTCCTTTTGATCCTGATTCTCCTGGCAGAAGATATGCAAAATACGATAATATTGACGAAGCTAAAAGAAGCGGATTTGAGATCGAAGCGAAGTATGCTATCTCAAATTTTGGTTTTAATCTTGCTTATGATCACATGAAGCTTAAAGATAACAAAACAGGTAAAAGAATCGGAGCATATACCGATAAGTTAGTAATCGGCGGAAATTACTTATACTCTCCTTGGGGGCTTTCGACCGGAGTTAGCATGAGATATTATTTTGCTCCGAAGAGAGATGAAAAATCACTTATTGCAAGAGGCGTAACATACGAGTATGTCGATAGTTCATTTACCATTATAGATTTTAAAGGTAGTTGGGTGCCAAAGAACTTTGAAAACAAAATTTTTGGAGAAGGATTTAAAGTCAATTTCGGTGTAAATAATATCTTTAATAAAAAATATATTAACCATTCTCAGACAAAAACTACCACCATGGTCGGTAAAGGCAGAAATTTCTATATCGACTTTGAAAAGAAATTTTAACTCAAATTTGAAGGCATAAATTTGCCTTCAAATTCTCTTTTTGTCCCCTAAAACCCACTTTAATACAAATTCTAATATAATCAACAAAACAAAAAAGCCTGCCATTATAAAAAGGAAGTTTATGTTTGCTCTTAAATTTCGACCTAAAACGCTCGATGAAATTTGCGGACAAAAAGATATCGTAGAGATTTTTAAAAAATTTATCGAAAATGAAAAGATCCCGCATAGTATATTTTATGGGCTTGCGGGATGCGGCAAAACCAGCTTTGCAAGAGTCGTTGCTGGAGCGATGAGCTATGATTTTTATGAATTTGACGGCGGAAATTTAAAGATAGACGAGTTTCGCAAAATCCTAAAAAACTATGAAAACGCTTTAAATAAACCGCTGTTTTTCATTGACGAAATTCACCGCCTAAGCAAGACTCAGCAAGAAGCGCTACTAATCCCTATGGAAAATTACAAGGCGATCATAATAGGCGCAAGCACCGAAAATCCATACTTTACTCTTAGCTCGGGCATCAGAAGCCGTTCGATGCTTTTTGAGTTTAAGCCTTTAAATTCGGTTGATTTTGAAAAACTGCTTAAGAGAGTGAGTGATGAGGTGGAATTTCAAATAGATGATGACGCTAAAGAGTATTTGTTTAAAAGTAGTGGCGGAGATGCGAGAAGTTTTTTAAATTTGCTTGAATTTGTGCTAAATTTAAGTCCTGATATAACTCTTGAAAATTTAAAAACGCTTCGTGCTAACGCTGTTAGCGAAGGAGTTAGCGAGGATGACACGCACTACCGCTTGGCAAGCGCTTTTATAAAAAGCATGCGCGGAAGCGATGAAAACGCTTCTATATACTATCTTGCAAGGCTTATTGACGCCGGCGAAAGCGCTGATTTTATAGCTCGCAGGATGGTGATATTTGCAAGTGAAGATGTGGGCAATGCTAACCCAAATGCCTTAAATTTAGCCACTAACACTATGCTTGCGGTTAGTAAAATCGGCTATCCCGAAGCGCGTATAATCTTAGCGCAATGCGCTGTTTATCTAGCCTGTTCCCCAAAGTCAAATTCAAGCTACAAGGCGATAAATGACGCTTTAAAATATGTCAAAAATGAGCCGCCTCTTAAAATCCCGCCCTATCTTATAAATACTTCTCCTGAGGCGAAAGACTATCTGTATCCGCATAGTTTTGGCGGCTGGGTCGAGCAAAAGTATCTGGCAAAACCGCTTAAATTTTACGAAAGCAACGGCATAGGCTTTGAAAAGACGCTTGAAGAGTGGCTAATAAAAATTAAAAAGAAAGTATAATTACATATTTTAATCGGAGTTGATATGGATTTGTCGGTTATTACTCAGAGTGCTTGGTTTGAGGTTGCAGGTATTCCTTTGCTTATCTGCCTTGCTAGGATTATTGATGTTACGATAAGCACCGTTAGAATTATCTTTGTCTCAAAAGGTCAAAGGCTGATAGCGCCTATACTCGGGTTTTTTGAGATCATGGTCTGGCTGATGGCTATAACTCAAGTCATGCAGCATCTTGATCACTGGCAAAACTATATCGCTTATGCGCTTGGATTTGCTCTTGGGAATTATTTTGGAATTTATATAGAGAATAAAATAGCGCTTGGAAGCGTTGCGGTAAGAATTATCACGAAAATAAAAGCAGACACCTTGGCAAATGAACTAAGATCTCGCGGGCATAGCGTTACAACAGTTGATGCCATAGGAAATGACGGCGAAGTAAATATCGTATTTACCGTTATAGATCGTAGTAAAATCAAAGAGATAGTTCCCCTAATCAAAAAACACAATCCTTGGGCGGTTTATTCTATAGAAGATGTCAGGTATGCAAACTACGCTATGCTAAACGTGCCTGTAAGTGAGCAGAATTTAAACAAGATTAAAAGCTAGAAAATTTGTTAAAAGTAAGAACACATCAAATTTTTGGCAATGCATCGAATTTGTATGCAGTAAATACAAAAGATAAAGAGCATAAAAATAAGCGCTTTATCTTTTGGAACTAAAATTTATAAACTTATATTAACTCTACACCTTTGCCCTTAACAACTTCACCGATGATGTATCCGTCGCATTGCGCTAAGATACTTTGAGTGTTGTTGGGACTTGCTACAAGCGCCATGCCTATGCCCATATTAAAGGTTCTCATCATCTCGGATGGCTCTACTTTTTGAGCGATGATTTTAAAAATTTCAGGCGTTTTGATAGCTGATTTTTCTATCTTTGCGCCAAGTCCGTCAGGGAAAACGCGAGGCAAGTTTTCGACTAAACCACCGCCTGTTATGTGTGCTAGGGCGTTTATTTTATCTTTTAGGCTTAAAAATTCTTTTACATAAATTCTAGTAGGCTCTAAAAGCGCATCTATAAGTGTTTTATCGCCGATTTTACCCTCGAATTTAAGCCCTAACTCACTAACAACTCTCCTTGCTAACGAAAAGCCGTTAGAGTGAAGACCGCTGCTAGGAAGTGCGATTATGACGTCTCCTTCGCGGACAAATTTACTTCTATCGATCTCGTCTATTTCCGCCATTCCTACCGCAAAGCCCGCTAGGTCAAAGTCCTTGCCCTCATACATCGAAGGCATCTCGGCAGTCTCTCCGCCTATGAGTGCGCACTGAGCTAGTTTACAACCCTCGGCGATCCCTTTTACCACTTGCGCCGCGCTATTTATGTCAAGTTTTGCGGTTGCGTAGTAGTCTAAGAAAAAAAGCGGCGTGGCGAAGTTGCAAATAAGGTCGTTCACGCACATTGCAACCAAGTCTTGCCCGACTGTGTCAAATTTATCCGCATCAATCGCAAGCCTTAGTTTTGTGCCGACTCCGTCCGTAGCTCCTAATATAGCTGGGTTTTTGTATCCGCTTGGCAGTTTTATAGCTCCTGAAAACGACCCGATACCGCCTAAAACTAATGGTGTAAAGGTTGATTTTACGTATGGTTTGATCTTTTCTACGAAGCTGTTTCCGGCATCAATATCAACTCCTGCGTCTTTATAGCTTATCATTTTATCCCTTTTTGAAATTTGCCTAATTTTAGCTAAAACTTGCTAAAATCGAATTAAAAATCAAAGGCGAAATTTGATGAAATTTAACCATGCTTTCGTGGTTACAGGCACGATAGGAAGCGGCAAAAGCACATTTTTAAACCTGCTTAAGATGTATGGTTTTGAAGTGATTGACGCAGATGAAATTTCTCATGAGGAGCTTGAAGCTTGCAAGGATGAGGTTGTAAGAAAATTTGGCAAGGAAATTTTGTCCTTTAATAAAATTGATAGAAAAAAGCTTGGCGCAATCGTATTTAATGACAAGAGTGCGCTTAAATGGCTTGAAAATTTACTTCATCCAAGAATAGATGCGAAAATTTATGAGCTTTGCAACAAGCTTGAAGTTAAAAATTTGCCTTATTTTGTAGATATTCCGCTTTATTTCGAAGGTCTTGGCAAGGCGAAATTTAATTATGTAGTAGTTGTTTACGCTCCTGAAAAAACCTTAATAGATCGCATTATGAAGCGAAACGGCTTAAGCCATGAAGAGGCTAAAAATCGAATAGAGCTTCAAATGGATATAGAAAAAAAGCGCGAAATGGCTGATTTTGTTATAGACAATAGCGGAAATTTAAAGGATTTGCAAGCCCAAGTTGATGGGTTTTTAAGAAATTTGAAAGGCATGTATGAGAGTATCGAAGTATAACGCAAGCGGAAATGATTTTGTGGTATTTCACACCTTTGTTAGCGAAGATCGAAGCGAGTTAGCTAGAATTTTATGCGATAGATTTAACGGCGTAGGAGCTGACGGGCTTATCGTTTTACTTCCTTTTGAAAACGGCGTAAAATGGGAATTTTACAACAGTGACGGAAGCTATGCGGCGATGTGCGGGAATGGCTCAAGAGCAGCGCTTTTGTATGCATTTACTAACAAACTAACTAACACAGAGGAGATAACTCTATCTACGGGCGCAGGAAGCGTTAGTGGTAGCGTAAAGGGCGATATAGTAGAAGTTGAACTAACAAAACCTCTTAAGATAGCCGATAAATTCAGTAAGTTGGAGCGAGAGTGGTATTTTTACGATACGGGCGTTCCTCATCTTGTTAGTTTTTGTGAGAATTTAAATGACTTCGATCGGGATTTGGCTCGTCAAATGCGTCAAGATCATAATGCAAACGTAAATTTCGCCAAAATTGAAGGCGAAAATTTGTTTGTTAGAACCTACGAGCGCGGAGTAGAGGCTGAAACAAACGCTTGTGGGACGGGAATGGCGGCGTGCTTTTACGCAGGAGTTAAAAATTTAGGCTTAAAAGAGCAAATTTGCGTTTTTCCAAAAAGCGGTGAAGAGCTTGGTTTAAGGCTAAAGGATGAAAAGATATTTTTTAAGGGCAAGGTAAGACACTGCTTTGATGCGAATTTTATGGAGTAAAATTTGGCTTGTCTTGCTTATCGTAACTAGCTTAAATGCCGGCTTTAGCGATGAATACTACACCTTAAAAGGCAAAGCGAAAAAAGAAGCTTTTATAGCTGAAATTAGGCCAATTATCGTAAATGTAAATAGTGTTATAGCCTCAAAGCGCGAATTTTGCGTAGCTTTTGTTGTTCAAGCTTGGAGGCAGGGGCTGCGTGAGCTTGATGAGGATAATTATATGCAGCTAGTTAAAATCGCAAGCGAGCATAATATAAAGCATATTTTTAATGTTAATGAGTATCTGGTGCGGATAAGAGAAATTCCCGTTTCGCTGGCCATAGCTCAAGCCGCTATCGAGAGCGGTTGGGGCGAGAGTAGATTTACAAAAGAGGCAAACAATATCTTTGGGCATTATACTTGGGGAGAAGTAGGACTTGTGCCGCTTGATAGGGCGCGCGGCAAGCGACACAAGATTAGAATTTTTAGTAGTTTGCAAGAGTCTGTCCAGATGTATGCGCTAAATTTGAACTCAAACATCGCATATGAAAATTTTAGGTTATCGCGGGCGGAATTTGCAAGAAGCGGTAGGCTTTTTAGCGGACTTAGTGCAGCTGAAACTATGCAAAACTACTCAGAGCTTGGCGAAGAGTATGTAAAGATGCTAAAGACGCTTATAAATCAGCTTGATTTAACAAAGTATGATTAATTGAATTAGCATAGCGGATAAATAAAAATTGTTCATGCTTAAATCTTTAATTCATCATTTTAAAACAACGATAGTGACGAAATTTTCTTTGCTGTAATTGTGTATTTTTACATTTAAGAAACAGAAAATTTATATTTTGATAGCTGCTTATAAATATTAAATTATGATTGTGAAGCTTTGAAATTGAAAGAATTTCCCGCTCAAACGAGCGAGAAACGTGAAACTATTTTAAAGCAGCCTTTACTTGAGAAGCAATCTGTGCAAAAGCTTTTGGGTCATTCATAGCCATATCGGCTAAAATTTTTCTATCTAATTGTATGTTAGCCTTTTTAAGACCGTTGATGAAACGTGAATAGCTGATATCGTTTAGTCTGCAAGCAGCGTTGATTCTAACTATCCAAAGACGGCGGAAATCGCGTTTCTTAGCGCGTCTGTCTCTATAAGCGTAAACTAAACTTCTTTCTAACTGCTCTTTAGCTTTTCTAAAGTGTTTGCGTCTTCCGCTGTAAAAGCCACGAGCTAGCTTTAATACCTTTTTATGGCGTCTTCTTCTAACTACGCCTGTTTTTACTCTTGCCATATTTATCCTTTTTACAAATTGGCGTTCGCCGAGCGAATCTTGCCCCTAAAATCGGGGGAGTTTGAATGACCTTGTGTCAAAAACTTAAATTACATGCAAAGCATTGATTTAACGCTTGCGACATTTGTGCTATCAACGTATTGAGGGCTTCTTAAATCTCTTTTTCTGTTGCGAGATTTTTTAGTTAAAATATGGCTTCTAAATGCTGAGCCTCTTTTAATCTTGTTTTTACCCACTTTAAAACGCTTAGCAGCGCCGCGAACAGATTTCATCTTTGGCATTACTAAATCCTTTTAAAATTTTTCTTACGCTTAGGTAAGAGCGAGATTATACCCAAAATTTCTTTAAAAAATTTAAATTTATCTGTTTTGCAGCTTTTGCTCTTGATTTTTTATAAAAATATCTTTATAATGCCACTTCAAATTCACTTTAAAGGACTACAAAATGTCATGTCCCATGCTTAAGGCTTCTTAAATTCGGGCTTAGATTAAAAGATCAAATCAAAGCTGCGAAGAGTTTTTTAAATAATTACACTTTTTTAATTATACGAATCAACCCGTTTTTAAGCGGATGTCCGTTGCATTGCAACTGCGTTTTTAGAAATAGAGCTTCTCAATTTTTGAAATTTGCCGCTAAAATTTACGGCAATGAATACTACAAATTTCACTTCTCACTCAGAAAAAGCGGATGTCATCCGCCCATGTGCCTCTAAAATCACACATTTAACATTTATTTTAACCATTGGCCATTGTTTTTTATAACTCAAAATTTGAGATATAAATTTTTACATTGAAATTTAGATTTTAGAAGGAAAAATTATGATAAAAAGTTTTGTAACAGGTTTTGCAAGAATAGGAGAGCAAAGAGAATTAAAAAAAGTTTTGGAAAATTTTTGGGCGGGTAAAACCGATGAAGCAACGCTTCAAGATACCGCAAAAAAGCTTAAAGCCAGACATTGGGATTATCAAAAAAACGCAGGAATTTCAGCTATTAGCGTAAATGACTTTTCGTTTTATGATTTGGTGCTTGATAATATCATTACTTTTGGTTGCGTTCCGCCGAGATTTGCGAATTTAAGCGGACTGGAACAGTATTTCGCGCTTGCTAGAGGAAATAAAATCGGCGTTGCTATGGAGATGACAAAGTGGTTTAACACAAACTACCACTACATCGTGCCTGAGCTTTGTTCGGATAGCGAATTTAGCCTAAATTCAAGTAAAATCATCGCCGAATACAACGAGGCTAAAGCAAGCGGGGTTAAGGGTAAGATAAATTTAATCGGACCCATAACGTTTTTGGCTCTTTCAAAGACGACCGACGGAAGTTGTGCGTTTAAGCATTTTGATAGCCTTACTAATGAATACAAAAAGCTGATAGCCGAAATTTCAAAGCTTGATGATGAAATTTTAGTTCAGTTTGACGAGCCGATTTTTGTAACGGACAAAGACGAAGAGCTTGCTAGGTTTATAAAAATTTACGATGAGTTTGCCGGTGTGGCAAGTAACGTTAAAATCGTATTTATGACGTATTTTGAAAATGCTTTAAAAGCGGTAAATGAGCTGGTTAAAACTAAAATTTACGGTATCGGACTTGACTTTGTTCATACGGATAAAAACAAATCTGCGCTTAGCGTCATAGCAAACAGCGACAAGGTACTTTTTGCCGGTGTGGTTGACGGTAGAAATATCTGGAAAAGCAACATTGACGAGAAGGTTAAATTTGTAAAAGAGATCGCCTCTGCGTTAAACGGAAAAGACTTTTACATAGGCACCAGCTGCTCGCTTCTTCATGTGCCTTATACACTAAAATACGAAGAGAAGCTAAATCCTCAAATCAAAAGCTGGCTGAGCTTTGCGGTTGAAAAACTTGACGAGATAAAGATCATCGCCAAGCTTGCAAATGGCGAAAATTTAAGCGAGTGCGAGGCTAAAATTTACTCTGAAAACAAACAAGCCGTAGCCACTCGTGCAAATTCCGAGCTGATTCACTCAAAAGAGGTTGCAAGCCGCGTTGCAAATTTAACTAAATTTGAGCGCGATACGCCGTATAACGAGCGTATAAAAGTGCAAAAAGAGGCTTTGGATTATGGAATTTTACCGACAACTACGATAGGCTCGTTTCCTCAAACATCAGAGCTTAGGCAGGTAAGAAACGCTTATAAAAAAGGACTTATCACAAAAGAAGTCTATGAAGCCGATATCAAAGCGTATATCGATGAGTGCGTGAAATTTCAAGAAGAGATCGGGCTTGATGTGCTGGTTCACGGCGAGCCTGAGAGGAATGACATGGTTGAGTATTTCGGCGAACAGCTTCAAGGCTATGCTTTTAGCGAGAACGGTTGGGTTCAAAGCTATGGTAGCAGATGTGTAAAGCCGCCGCTTTTATTTGGCGATGTAAGCAGGCCAAATCCGATGACGGTCGAGTGGATAAGCTACGCTCAAAGCAAAACCAAAAAGATAATGAAAGGTATGCTAACAGGACCTGTAACAATCCTAAACTGGTCGTTTGTGCGTGACGATAAGTCTCGCAGCCAGATTGCCAAGCAGCTTGCACTTTGTATCTATGATGAAATTTCGGATTTGCAAAACGCCGGCATTAAGATCATTCAGGTTGATGAGGCTGCGTTTAAAGAGGGCTATCCGCTAAGAGCCGAAAATATAGGCGAGTATGAGAAATTTGCCGTTGATTGTTTCAAACTGTCGGTAAGCTCGGCGGATGCTAAAACTCAAATTCACACTCATATGTGTTATTCTGAATTTAACGACATCATCAAGACGATCGAGGCGATGGATGCTGACGTGATATCGATAGAGACTGCAAGAAGCGGCAATGAGCTTCTTAAAATTTTTAAAGAGGTCGGTTATAAACAAGAGGTTGGACCGGGCGTTTATGATATCCACAGTCCGCGCGTGCCTGAGGTTGGCGAGATGGTTGAGCAGATCAAGGCGCTACTTGAAGTGCTTCCAAAAGAGCAGCTGTGGATAAACCCCGACTGCGGACTTAAGACTCGCAAATGGGAAGAGGTTAAGCCTAGCCTTAAAAACATGATCGAAGCGGTTAAGATCGCTAGAAGTTTATAAATTTAAGCTCCTTTTCGGGGCTTAAATCAAAGGCTTTTGTATGCTAAAGGATAAAATTTTAAACTGTGAGTCGGGAATTTTGCTTTATGGGCTAACCCCGCCAAAAATTCATTTAGAAGAGTCCGAGCGCAACCGAATAGCTAAAATTTGGCGAGATAGGATAGAGAGCATAGATGTCGATGGAATCGTGCTTTATGATTTGCAAGACGAGAGCAATAGAAATAAAAACGAGCGTATTTTTGAGTTTATAAAGACCATTGAGCCCGAGGAGTATTATAAAAATTACCTTAAAACTAGCGTTGAGGCTATTATTTATAAGGTTGTGGGTAAATACGACAAGGTTGAATTTGAGCAAAATTTAAAAACCCAAAGCGTAAATTTAAATGTTTTTGTGGGTGCCAGCTCAAAAGAGCAAGATATCAGTCTAAGGCTTGATGATGCGTATAATATAGCAAAAAAGGGCAAATTTGATCTGTTTCTTGGCGGCATTTGCATACCGGAGCGACATGCTAAAAACGCAAGCGAGCATCTAAAAGTAGCCAGTAAAACCATAAACGGATGTAAATACTTTATCACTCAGGCTGTTTATGATCTTGAAAATGCGAAGAAATTTATAGATGATTATTCTAAGCTTAGCATTCAAAAGGTGCCGATAATATTTACATTCACTCCTTGCGGCAGCGTTAAGACGCTTGAATTTATGAAGTGGCTTGGTATAAGTATCCCGCATTATTTTGAAGAGAGGCTTAAAAATAGCGAAGATATACTGAGTGCGTCGGTAAATTTAAGCTTGGAGCTTTTTAATTTTCTTTACAAATATAGCCTCGCAAAAGGCGTAAGCGTAGGCGCAAACATAGAAAGCATATCGGCTAGAAAGAGCGAGATAGAGGCTTCTTTAAGGCTTCTTGAGGGGATAAAAGAGATAATATCAAAAACAAATGTGAGTTATAGAAGTTAAATTTGGCAGAGCCAATCTGCCAAATTTGTAATTAAACCAAGTCAAATAGTAAAAATTCAACCTCGCTAAAAGTATCTATATGAAGCGCGCTCTCTTCGGTGATCGCCAAAGCGTCGCTTGTTTTTATCTTAGTATCATTTACGCTTAATTCGCCTTTTACGACTTGAAGCCAGTATTTTCTGTTTATATCAAGCTTGATCTCTTCGCTTGAATTTGCTTTGTATTGATATCTAAAAAGCTTCATATCCTGATAAATTTTAAATGAATTTTCATCGGCATTTGGCGAAAGCAGAAGTGTCGCTCCCTCTTTTGGCGCAAATTCTTTTTGTTCGTATCTTGGATTGACGCCTTTTTGGTTTGGAACTATCCAAATTTGATAAAAATGCAGCTCATCGGTGCTGCTTGGATTGTATTCTGAATGAGCTATGCCGGTTCCCGCACTCATTATCTGAAATTCGCCCGCACTTAGAGTTTTAACATTTCCTATACTGTCTTTATGAGCTATTTGCCCGCTAAGTACGTAAGATAGTATCTCCATATCTCTATGAGGATGTGTCCCAAAGCCGCTATCAGGAGCTACGAAGTCTTCGTTTATAACTCGAAGGTGTGAAAATCCCATGTGATTTGGATCGAAATAATTGGCAAAAGAGAATGTGTGTCTGCTATCAAGCCATCCTCCGCCACCGCCTTGCCCGCGCTCGTGCGCATATCTTGTTTGAATCATTTTTTCTCCTATTTTTTCTTGGAATATTAGTTGTTTTTTCTAAAAAGATAGCTTAAAATTTTTGCTTATTGACAATTGCTAAATAAACTGCTATCGTTTTGGCTTTTTTATATTAATAAAGGTTAAATGGTATGGAATATTATATTTGGATTGCTGTTGTGGCGGTATTTGCGCTTAGACTTTTGTTTTTAAAAATATCGATTCGAAACGAAAGATCTATACTACAAAACGGAGGAATAGAGTATGGCGTAAAAAATTCAAAGATCCTTACGATACTGCATATAGTTTTTTATCTGTCGTGCTTTATCGAAGCGATAGTAACAAAAGCCAAATTTGATACTCAAAGCGCTATAGGAGCGGGACTTATTGTATTTTCTATGATTATGCTTTATGTTGTTATCTCTCTTTTGGACGGAATTTGGACGGTTAAACTTATGGTCGCAAAAGAGCATAAATTTAATAACCACTGCCTTTTTAAGACGGTTAAGCATCCTAATTATTTCTTAAATATCGTGCCTGAGCTTATCGGGCTTGCGATGCTTTGTCATGCATTTTATTCTGCGGTAATTATCTTGCCGGTTTACGCTTTTATACTTTATAGAAGAATAGAAGAGGAAAATCGTATTTTAAAAGAGATTATCATACCAAACGGCAATAAATAATAAAAAGAAAAGCCCTTTAAAAAGGGCTTTTGTGAATTAAGCTTTCTTTGGAGTTACAAGCATATTGACATAACGACCTTCGATGATAGGCTCTTTGTCTCTATTTCCTATATCTTTTATCATATCCCAAACTTTTTCGAGCATAACAACTCCGGCTTCAGGAGTCGCCATCTCGCGACCTTTTAGGAATACTCTAAATTTAACATGCTTTCCATCTTCAAGGAATTCAATAGCATGTTTAACCTTGTAGTTTATGTCGTTTTGTGCGATTTTTACCGATAGTTTTATCTCTTTTACATCGATAATTTTCTGCTTTTTCTTAGCTTCTTTTTGCTTTTTTTCCTGTTGATAACGGAATTTTCCATAGTCCATTATCTTGCAAACAGGCGGTTTTGCATCAGGCGCTATTAGCACTAGGTCAAGACCTTGTTTTTCAGCGATTTTTAAAGCCTCATCTCTTGAGATGATGCCATAGCTTGTGCCGTCATCGCCGACACATCTTACTTCACTCGCTCTTATCTCTTCGTTGAGCAATACTTCATTTTCTTTACTCAAAAATGCACCTCACTAAGTTTCTCCTTTAATAAAATGATAAATTCTTCTAGTTTCATATCTTTTTGCTCTCTGTTATGCCTGTCGCGTAGCGCTATACTGCGGTTTTGAGCTTCGTTATCTCCTATAACTACTATCATAGGTACGCGCTGTTTTTCTGCACTTCTGATGCGTTTATTTAGGCTTTCGTTCTTGCTTGAAATTTCGCTATCGACATTGATTTTTCTAAGCTCTTTTGCAACTTGTTTAGCATAGTCTAAGTGGCTGTCGTTGATAGGAACTATGACAACTTGCGTAGGAGCTATGAAAAACGGTAACTCTCCGCTTGTATGCTCTATCAAAATTCCTATAAATCTCTCAAAGCTTCCAAGTAGCGCGCGGTGAAGCATAACAGGACGTTTGCGTTCGTTGTTGCTATCTATATATCCAAGGTCAAATCTCTCAGGCAGGTTAAAATCAACCTGAATCGTTCCGCACTGCCATTTTCGTTTAAGAGCGTCTGTTATCTTGATGTCGATTTTTGGTCCGTAAAAAGCTCCGCCGCCTTCATCTATTCCATATTTAAATCCGTTTTCATCAAGCGCTTCTTTAAGGGCTTTTGTAGCCACATCCCAAATTTCATCATCGCCTATCGCTTTTGCCGGCTTTGTTGAAATTTCCATCTCGTATTCAAAGCCGAAATTTTCCATTATCTTTCCAGCGAATGCTAAAATTTCCAGTATGTTTTCTTTGATTTGATCGGGAGAACAAAAGATATGCGAATCATCTTGCGCAAATTCTCTTACCCTAAAAAGTCCGTGCAAAACTCCGCTTTTTTCGTGGCGATGAACTACTCCGTATTCAAAAAATTTAACAGGCAAATCGCGATAAGAGCGAATTTCGCTCTGATAAACTTTGATGTGCCCGACGCAGTTCATAGGCTTAATGCCGTACTCCGCATCGTCAATAGTCGTAAAGTACATATTTTCTTTGTAGTTTGTGTAGTGTCCGCTCTTTTTCCATACGTCGGCTTTTAAAAGCTCAGGCCCCCTAACAGGCTCGTAGCCTCTATCTCTGTGAGCTTTGTATAAAATTTGCTCCAGTTTACTTCTTAGTCTTCCGCCGTTTGGTAGCCATATAGGAAGACCTCCGCCTACCTCTTCGTCAAAGGTAAATAGCTTCATCTCGGTGCCAAGCTTGCGATGATCGCGTTTTTTAGCCTCTTCTATGATACGAATATGCTCTTTTAAGCTCTCTTTGTCTGCATATGCCGTGCCGTAAATTCTAGTAAGCATTTCGCGTGTTTCATCTCCGCCAAGGTACGCTCCGGCAACCCGAGTAAGTTTAAAAAATCTTAAAAATTTAGTATTTGGCACATGAGGTCCGCGACAAATATCTTCAAAAATTCCTTGAGAATACATAGTAACTTCACCGTCCGGAATGCGCTTTAAAACCTCTTGTTTTAAGTCATCGTTTATAAATCTATCGCTTATTTCTTTTTTTGTAAAACAGGTTTTTTCGATGTCTTTTTTAGCTTCGATAAGCTCTTTCATCTTGGCTTCTATCGCCTCTAAATCCGCCTCTCCGATCTTGCTATCAACTCTGAAATCATAATAAAATCCGTCTTCTATTGCAGGACCTACGAAAAATTTCGCTTCCGGATGGAGGCTTTTGATGGCTTCCGCCATAAGATGCGCACAACTATGTCTGATAACGCTTAAAGCCTCTTTTGAATTATCAAAATAAATAGGCTCTGCCGAATTTAAATCCTTGATACTTTGAGTATCGACTATCTCTCCGTTTAGTTTGTATGCGATTATATCGCTCATATTTTTCCTTTTTTACCGAATATTCTTTTAAACACCAAAAGAATGATGAATGATTTTATCTAAAATGTATTTAAGCTTTTCTTAATATTTGATTTGCTAACGGTTTATTGAGAATCAAATTTGAACTTAAATTTGATTTCTTGCTACAAATAAAGATACTCACTGTAAGACTTTGATTGGTATCAATATAATTAATTATATTTTAAGATATTTGGTGTTAGTATTTGAATCGTAAATGGATCGTGCAATATCTCGTCTTTGCATTGTTTTGATTCATTTTTCTCCCGATTATTGTGGAAAGGAGTGGTTGCCTTTCCACGAGTTTTTGCTTTTACTTGGGTATCAAATTTGAATATATTAAAAAATAATTTAAGATTATTTAATGCTATTTTAAAGTTTCATGCCGCCTTCTTGATAATTATTAATTCAAGTAACAAATTTTTACACTAATATCAAAATTTTTAAAAATACAAGACCAAACTAAAGATATAAATTTCAAATTTTTGTTATACTTAAATAAACTTTAATATCAAGGAGGTTTTCATGAAACTAGTATCTTCGTTTTTGCTAAGTTGTTCGCTTGCTGCGGTATTTGCACTAGGTGCTGAAATTTATGTATCCAAGGATAAAGGTTCAAACAAAAATTTAGGGACAAAAGACTCTCCTGTAAAAAATATCCAAAAGGCTATTGATATAGCTCAAGAAGGAGATATTGTTCACATAGCGACAGGTCGTTATTTTGGTACTATGGATAGAGGCTACCTTGAGCTTAAGAAATCCATAACATTGCTTGGCGGATATAGTGAAGATTTCTCAAAGCGCGACGTAGTAAAGTATCCTGTGCTTATCCAGCCTACAAACGCAGCTAACGCTACTTCAAGCTCAAAACCTTTACTTGATATACAAACTGAAAATTTACAAGGCTCAAATATCATTATAGACGGCTTGATATTTGATAAAGGTGAATCCAACAGCTATCATGAAAAAGACGGTAAACCAGAAGGCGTAGAAACGGGCGTGCTAATGATTCCGCCCGGAAAAGGAATGTCATCGTATCAAACAGCTTCTACCCCTCTTATAAAAGGAAGAGCTAACAGTGATATTACGATACAAAACTGCTTTTTCTTAAATAGTCCCAACTATGCGATTTTGCTTGGAAACAGAAGGGGTAATATAGTAATTAGAAACAATGTTTTTGTAGCAAATGCTTATGCAGCTGTTGAAATTTTCGGCACTGCAAATAAACCACATCAGACAAAATTAGAGATTTCTTATAATACTATATTGTTCAACTGGTCAAGAACAAGAGATCTTGGTGATTTAGGTCATGCAATAAGAGCTATGACAAACATGGATTATGATATTAACCATAATATCTTGGGTCTTAGTATCGCTTCTGCGGTTTCAAATACAAGAGTTGATCCAAATAAAGAGATTGATATTAACGACAATATTTTCTTTTTAAATAAAAAGATGGATATGGATCTACCTTCGGGCGGAGGGCTGTTTATGTATGTAAAAGCGGCTGATTTTGAAGATATCGAGACTTTGAAAAGCGCAACCGGCAATAGAGAAATTTCAGATCTTCAAGGGTTAAAAGAGGCTCTAAATAAACCTTATTTAGAAGGGTTTTTGAGTGCGACTTACAAAGAAACAGCAGCTTATGATCCAAATTCTCCGACGAATCTTTTTAGAGAGGCTATGGGGATGAATAAAAGAGGCTCGCTTACATCAAAAATATCTATGTATGCTAACAAATATCCTCTTGAATACGCTTTTAAGCTAGTTGGAGCGGTGGAGGGATATGGGGCTCAAAGCATGAGCGATGACGAACCTGCTACTGGTTCACAAAATTCGTCTGCAGAGCAGCCAAAGCAAATAGAGATATCTCCTGTTGATACAAACGAGAGTATGCCTGCGCAGAATTCCGAAGCGAAAATTTCAGAATCTGTAAATAAGCCTGCTCAAGAAGTAAGAAAAGAGGCTACTCAAGCTGATATCACAGGGGTGGCAAAACCTGTGCAAAAAGAATCAAATGAGACTTTAAATTTGCCACCACACCCGACTTTTGAGCCTGCAAATAAGGAAACAAATTCGACTGGACAATAAAACAAATTTAAGCGGGGCGAAATTTAAAATTCGCCCTGCATTATTTATTTTTCAGTGCTAAATTCGTCTTGGTTGTTACTTAATATAAGCATTTTGCTTGCTTGAGTTATAGATTTGCGCTCGTGTTAATTCAATAAATATAATTGGATAATTTTATGTATTTTTAGAAATGCGATACTTTGATTCAAATCGTTTGATGAAATTACAACGAATTACATTTGAGTAGCATACAAACAACTAAATATGTAAACAGTGGTTTTGCACGTTATTGGTTTAAAAAATAAAAATGAAGTTAATGCTAAGAATAAGTAAAGAATGGAAGAAATGGTGGCCACGAGAGGACTTGAACCTCCGACCACTACCATGTCAAGGTAGTGCTCTACCAGCTGAGCTACGCGACCATCAAGTAGGTGTGTATTGTAGCAAGTTAAAGTTAAAATTTATTTGAAATTTGGCTTTTTAAGCTCAAATTTCAAATACAAAATCAAAATTTTAAGAGCCAAATTCGACTCTTTAAAAACTAAAATTTATTTTTTCTAACCTGATCTAATCCCTCATCGGCTATCTTTTTTACTTCGTTAGCAATTGTTTTTGTGTCGTTAGCTGATTGAACGTTATTCTTTGTAAGAGTATCAACCTCTACTAGCGAGCCGTTTATCTGAGAGATGGCTCCTGTTTGTTCTTTTATGCTCTCACTCATATCATTGATGCTTTGAACAAGTACGTTGATGTTGGCTTCTATCTCGCCAAGCGACTTTTGAGTGCGCTCGGCAAGGTTTCTTACTTCATCTGCAACCACAGCAAAGCCTCTGCCGTGCTCTCCGGCACGAGCGGCCTCTATGGCTGCGTTAAGCGCAAGCAGGTTTGTTTGATCCGCAATATCTCTAATGATATCAATTACGTGCTGTATATCTTCGCTTTGCCTTATCACTTCTCCTGAACGTTGAGCGATGGAGCTCATTGAAGCGCTCATCTGCTCAACCGCTGCCGCGCTTTCTTGTAAATTTGAAGCCTGCTTTCTGGCGCCGTTGTCTAAATTTTGAACGATATTTGTTAAAAATACAGCCTTATCGTTTAAACTATTTGCGTTATCAAGGCTATTTTTTAACATAGATGAAACAACTTCGCCCATATTATTTACGCCATCTATCATTGCTTTTAGTTCGCCTTCAAGCTTTACGTTGCACTCTATACGAGGAGTAAAGTCGTTGTTAGAATATGTGTTTAGAGCGTTTGTTACGTTTTTTAAATTTTGTGATAATGAACTAAATAGCGTGTTTAAAAGAGTTTTTAGCTGTTTGAGTTCGGGATTATTTGGTTCGCAAACCAAATTTGAGTTCAGGTGCCCATTTATCATTGTTGTAGCCGTGGTGTTTATCTCCTCTATCATGCAAGCGTCTTTGCTTATGCCGGCAGTTACTTTATCGATATTTGAGTTGATATTATCAGCCATTTGGGCAAATTCATCTTTTGTGTGAAGCGTTATTTTATCCGCACTTGTAGTTTCATGAGTTACAAATTTAAAAAATTGATTTAAGCCCTGTTGGATCATTTTAATAGGCTTAAGGGATTTTTTAATTATAAAAAACACCAATAACGATAGTATAGTGATAAATATTGATGCCAAAATAGCCTGAGAGTAAACTATCTGACTTATGCTGTCATCTAAAAATTTGCCCGATATAGTAGATACCGCAAGCCATCCTCTGTCGTTTATTTTGGCTATTTTAGCGTATGTGCGCTCGCCTCTTGAATTTATGTAGTCTATAAATTGATTGCCATTATAGTTGCTATTTTTTACCAAATTTACTAAATTTTTAGTAGCCTCTGTCGTCTCTCCGATAAGTTTTTCGACGTGATGGACTAAAATTTTGCCTTCCGAGTTCATTATATAGACGTAGCTGTGGTCGGTTTTGCCTATGCTTACTACTTTGCTTATCATGTCGCTTAGCGGTAAATTTATAGCGGTTGCACCCACAAAAACGCCATTTTTCTTAATCGGAGCCGTGAAAGCTATTGCCATTTTTTTATCGCTAACAGACATATGGGGCTCTGCGTAGGCTGCTTTGTCTAGGCTTTTTGCAGTTTTATACCAGCCTCTTGTGCGTGGGTCATATCCGTCGGCCGCACTTTGAGTTTTGCCGTTTGATCTATACATCATAGATGTTTCATATCCCGCATACGCAAGCATACTTCCGCTTAGCTCTTTGGCGACTTTAAGGTAATTAGTCATCTGCTCATCGTTGTAGTCTTTATTACTTATAAATTCGCCCATATGCTTGATAAACTGCTCTTTATCGTAAAAGATATTTGCAACGTCTTTTAGAATTTGATCTTGAGCTTGATGCATTAGATAAATAGTTTTATCTTTTGTTATATCGTAGCTAAAATACGAAAAAGCCGAAAAACAAAGCACTAAAGCTAGCACTAAAATAAGTGTGATTTTGTTCGCAATTGATCTCAAATTTACCCTTTGTTAAAATTTATAAAAAAAGGTAGGATTATAGCCAAGCGCAATTAAAAGCCAAATAAAAAGTAAAAACTAATTTTTTTATAACAAATATTTATTTAAAAATATAATTTTGACTTTTTTCATTTAATGATTTAAATTTTTAAAATATTTTTTGTAAAGTAAATTTAATTTTTGTATTTAAAATTATATTAATTAAAACATTATTCTGCTAAAATTCATGAAATTTCATCTTAAACAAGGAGGCGATATGCAAAACACTCTATCAAGACGTGATTTTGTGAAATTTGGTGCCGCCACGGCGGGAATTCTCGCACTTAGCGGTATAAATGCACAGGCTGCCGTAGCGCAAAAAGATGTTAAATTCGATGAGGAATTTGATGTCGTCGTTATAGGTTCGGGTTTTGCGGGGCTTGCGGCTGCAGTTAAAGCCGCCGAGCGAGGCAAGAAGGTTCTTGTTATTGAAAAGATGGGACGCGTAGGCGGGAATTCGGCTATCAACGGCGGAGTTATGGCGGTTCCGATGAATAAGGTTCAAGAAAAAAACGGCATAAAGGACTCGCCTGAACTCTTTAAAGAAGACTGCTTAAAAGCGGGACTAAACATAAATCACACCGAGCTTCTTGATACCATTGCCGCAAGAGCAAACGACGCTTTGGAATTTGTAGTTAAGCACGGAGCACAGTTTAAAGACAGCCACAACGCTTGGATGGGCGGACATAGTGTCGCAAGATCGATGATCACTACCAACGATAGCGGCTCGGGCATAGTTCAGCCTCTAGCTACGGCGTTTGAAAAATTTGATGGTTGCAAGCTCTTAAAAAGAACCAAGATGGATGATTTTATCGTAGATGACAGCGGTAGAGTCGTAGGAGTAACGGCAAGAGAGGAGTATAAATTTGACGGCAAACTCTTTAGCGACGACCTTGAAAACACAAGCGGAACGAAAAAAGCGTTTAAAGCAAAAGATGGTGTAGTGCTAGCTTCAGGCGGCTTTTGCAACGATAAAATTTTAAGAAAACTGCAAGATCCAAGAATCCCTGATAACGTTGATTCTACAAACCACCAAGGCGCAACCGCAGGCGTGCTTTTAAAGGCGCTAAAGCTAGGCGCTATGCCTGTGCATATTGATTGGATTCAGTTTGGTCCTTGGGCAAGCCCTGATGAAAGAGGCTTTGGCTCAGCCCCGATCCTCACTCAGCAAGGTACGTTTAAATACGGCATAGCGGTTGATGTGAAGACCGGCAAGCGCTTCATGAACGAGCTGGCCGATAGGAAAACCAGAGCGGACGCTGAATTTAAGATACTGGTAAAAGATCCTAAGGCTTTCCCTGTGACATTTACGACTAAAGAGGGCTTTAGAGAACTTAACCCTGAGCTTGTTGAAAAGGCCATGACAAGCGGAGTGATGAAAGAGTTTGCCACTCTTGATGATCTGGCGAAAAATTACTCAATTCCGGCAGATGAGCTAAAAGCAAGTGTTGCTAAATATAACGAAGGCGTAAAAGCAGGCAAAGATGAATTTGGCAAGAAAGTAGATCAGCTAAAAGGCGAGGGCATCAAAGAGAGCGGTCCTTACTACGCGATACGCCTATCGCCAAAACCTCACCACACTATGGGCGGACTTAAGATAAACACAAAAGCTCAAGTCATAAGTTCTGATACCAACGCACCTATCGCAGGGCTTTACGCAGCTGGCGAGATCACAGGCGGTACTCACGGAGCAAGCCGCCTAGGAAGTAATGCAATAACCGATTGCATAGTCTTTGGTATGATTGCAGGAGAGAATTTATAACTAAATTTGAGACGTCCAAGCGGCGTCTCAATCTCTTTAAATTTGCAGTTTAGATAGCTACAAAATTACTTTTTTATATCATCTAAGCTGAAATTTTCATCTAAAATTTTTACGCCGAGTTGCTTTAGAGCTCTTGTGGTAAAGCCATCGCCTGTTTTAAGAGTTTTGCTAAATGTTCCGTCGTATATAGAGCCATTTCCACAACTTGGACTTTTAGATTTTAAAACGGCGAATTTGCAGCCATTTTTTAAGGCTAGATCGGCGCAAATTTTAGCCCCTTTTAAAAACTGCTCGGTTACGTCCTTGCCGCTTTTTGTAAAGACTTTTTCTCCATTTATCTCAGCTACTTCTCTTGGAGTTGCAAGCCCGCCAAGCTCTTCGGGGCAGACGGATAAAATTTCATAGTTTGAAGAAAGATAGTTGAATTTGCGCTCAAGTTCGTCTGTTTGGTTGTTTAAGCCGTTGTATTTGCAGTTTACGCCAAGCAGGCAGGCGCTTACTAAAATTTTCTCTTTCACTTTAAATTCCTAAATTTAAAGCCAATTGTACCTATTTAGAAGTTAAAATCATAAATTCGGAAATATTATATCGCGCTCTTTGAGGCTTTTAAATTTGCAAGTATCGCCGTAAATTCGCTTTAAAAACTCATTGTTTATGATATCTTTTACCTTGCCTCTAGCTACCACTTCGCCTTTGTCAAACGCCACGACCTCATCGCAAAACCATAATATATGGTTTGGCTCATGCGTGCATATCATGATCGTTTTGCCCTCGCTTGCGATCTTTTGCAAAATTTTCCAAAGCAAAATTTGGTTTTTAAAATCAAGCGCGGATGTGGGCTCATCAAGCAGCATCAAAGGCGTCTCTTGCGCCAAAGCACGCGCGATAAATACAAGCTGGCGCTGCCCGCCGCTAAGTTCGCTCATGCGCTTATCGGCAAGCTCTGATATACCGATAAATTCCATAGCCTCGCGCACTATCTGCTTATCCTTTTTGCTTGGACCAAATATGCTTTTTATGTGAGGAGAGCGCCCCATGAGCACGATATCTTTTGCGTAAAATGGGAAATTTAGCTCCAAATTTTGAGCTACGTAAGCGATATTTTTAGCCAGCCAAGATGAGTCCTTGCGGTTTGAGCTTTGCGAGTTAATGAAGATCTCCCCCTCTTTAAGCTCTAAGAAATTCATGCAGCAGTTAAAAAATGTGCTCTTACCGCTTCCGTTTGCTCCAAGCAGTCCGCAGATCGTGCCTCTTTTAACGCTTAAATTTATGTTTTTAAGCGCAAAATCCCCATAACTAAACGATAAATTTTTAGCTTCAAGCATATTTGAAAAACTCATTTTAAAAGCTCCTTTGCCTTGCTTCTTAAAAGCACTATCAAAAACGGCGCGCCCACAAGCGAAGTGATGATACCAACGGGAATTTCAGCCATCGTTATCGTGCGCGCTAAGGTGTCGCATATAAGCAGATAAATCGCACCCAAAAGCCCAGCTATCGGTAGCACCCAGCGGTTATCGGGTCCTATTAGAAGTCTTGCCGCATGCGGCATGATAAGCCCTATCCATGCGATTATGCCGACATTTGCCACGCAGGTTGCCGTCATGAGCGTAGCTATGACGATAAAGATAAATTTGTATTTTTCGGGATTTATGCCAAGGCTTTTTGCTTGATTATCTCCTAAAGAGAGCAAATTTAGCTTCCAAGAAAGCGCGCTTAAAACCGCAAAACATACCGCAACGACTGCTAAAATTTCGCCAAGCGCGTCCCATTTGGAGTAGTATAAGCCACCCATCATCCAAAACGTTATCTCGCGAAGTTGTGCATCCTCGCTTACATACTTGATGATGGAAACGCCTGCCGAAAATATCGAGCCTACGATCACGCCTGAAAGTATGAGCCCCACCACAGGCACTATGCCGCCGTTTCGCGCCAAAGTGTATGATAAAAATACCGCCAAAAGCGAAAACATAAACGCGCTTGCCGTTATGCTTAGGAAAAATCCAGCAAATATGATCCCAAATGCCGCTCCAAGCGCAGCTCCCGAGCTAGCTCCTAGGATAAACGGCTCGACAAGCGGATTTCTAAAACAGGCTTGATACACGGCACCCGCGTTTGATAGGGCAAAGCCGATGATGGCTGCGGTTAAAATTCGAGGCATCCTGATATCAAAAACTACGATCTGATCGATCCTGCTGATACCTGAAGCCTCTAAGTCAAACAGCTTAAGTCCAAGCACGCCGATTATCTTGCTAACGGAAATTTTATAATCCCCAAGCATGAGTGCCGCGACCATGCAAACGGCAAGTATCGCGACGAGAAATATTAAAAATACATATTTTGATTCAAATTTAGACTTAGCATGCTCGCTAGAAGTCATCTTCCACGGTCCAGTCTAAAATTTGCTCGCTTCTTAGCGCCTTAGCCGTAGCATCATCTACGCCGTAAACGTCCTTATAAAATTTAAGCACGAACTCATGAACCTTTATGTCACTAAATAGCTTTGGATACGCAGCTTTTGCGATGATTAGCATGTCGATAGGGTATTCAACGCGTCTAGCGCAGTTCATCGGCGACCAAGGCATCGCATATACGCGCTTGTTTTGCACCGCTTTTAGCTCACCTAGCTTTTCAAAGTCAGGAGAGTCTAGAAGCTCACTTGCAGGGTGATAGCCGTTTGATGTAGGAAGCACGATCACATCAGGATTTATCGCGTAAAGCTGCTCGGTGCTTAAGATCACGTTTGTGCCATCGCCCGTAAATGCGTTTTTAGCACCTGCGACATTTTGTATGATGAAAGATTCGGGCGTATTTACTCCGTAAGCTGTCGCCATACCGCCGTTTTTGCGGACGTTTGGATTAAGCCCCATATAAAGCATGCTTACCTTTTCGCTATCTTTTAGCTTGGCTGTTCGCTCCTCGATGAGCTTTTGAGTGCTGTCAAGATATTCAAATAGCTTAAGCGCCTTTTGCCTTTGATTAAACACGTCGCCAAGAACTCTCATCTCCTCTTTCATCGTCGAAATTTCAGCTCCTTGAGGAGCATAAATCACTACAAGCGGAAGACCGAGGGCTTCTATGGTTGATATTGTCTTTTCAACCGCGTCTTTGTTTGAGCCTCTAAGTGTGCAGTCACCGACGCGAAGGATGACGAGCTGCGGATTTTCGTTGGCTAAATTTTCAAAGTTTATCACGTTTCCTTGCGGTGAATTTATGCAGGTTAGTTCATCAAGCCAAGGGTGAAGATACTTCATCGTGTTCCAGCCGCGAAGCGTGTAGCTCTCGCCCGAGCGCCTTGTGAAGGAGTATTTGTAGTCTCTTTTCATCGACCAAGAGCCGATAACCTTAACCTTGTCAATCACACCAAGATGTGTCATTACGCCTTCGACAAAGCCATCATCGATAGTCGCTATCTTCGTAAGCGGTTCGGCGATCTTTACCTCTACACCGCGCATATCTTTTATGACGCTAGTGCCAAACGCCAAATTTATAATCATAAAAACAGCTAATAAAAACCTCATAAATGCCCCTTTCAGCGATAAATTTCAGCTTTTATGATGTTAGCTAAAATATGATAAAAAATAATTTAATATTATTTAAGCATATTTTTTGATTATCAGTCTTACTTAAATGATTGAAATTTGAAAATTCACGGCTAAATTTAAGGCTTTAAAAGCATAGCCATACTATACTTTTGATAAATTTAAAAGCCAAATTTAAGGTTTGAGATGGACAGAAAAAAGCTCTTAAAAGATGTTCGCAAAATCGTCGTTAAGGTCGGCACTTCAACGCTTACTAAAAGCGACGGCAAGCTTAATGAGGATAAGATTAAAAAAATAGTTGCGAATTTAAGTGCGCTTAGCGATTTAGGATATGAAATTTTACTCGTTACCTCAGGTGCGGTCGGAGCGGGTATGGGACAGTTAAATTTAACTCAAAAACCAAAAGCTCTAAGCGAAAAACAAGCAGTTGCAAGTGTGGGACAAGTGGCTTTAATGCATCTTTATCAAATTCTTTTTTGGTCGCATTCAAAGACTATCGCGCAGCTTTTGCTTACAAGGGGCGATTTTAGCGATCGTCAAAGGTATCTAAACGCAAGAAACGTCTGCAACGCTCTACTTGATAAAAAGATAATTCCAATTATAAACGAAAACGATCCTGTCGTAAGCGACGAGCTGAAAGTAGGCGATAACGACACTCTTTCGGCCCTTGTGGCGGGTTTGGTTGATGCCGATTTGCTTATAATTTTAAGCGATATTAACGGGCTTTATGATAAAAATCCGAGCAAATTTAAAGACGCAAAACTCATAAATTCGGTAGAAAATATCGACGAGAGCATCAAAAATATGGCTGAGGGCGAGGGGAGCAAATTTGGCACCGGCGGAATGAAAACGAAGATTATTGCCGCTGAAATGGCTACTAAAATCGGCACAAATTTGATCATCACAAGCGGAGAAGATCCTGCAAATATCGTGCGCACAGTTAATGGCGAAGATGTGGGAACGCTCTTTTTACGCCAAGATAAAAAGATAAATTCACGCAAATATTGGCTTGCTTACGGCACGTCTCAAAAGGGAAATCTGATAATTGATGACGGAGCCTTAAAAGCGTTAAAAAACGGCAAGAGCTTGCTGGCTGTAGGCATTTGCGAGGTGCAAGGAGAATTCAAGCGCGGTCAGGTAGTGAAGATAACCACAGGAAGCAAGCTTGTAGCAAAGGGTATCAGCAACTACTCATCAAGCGAAATCGCGCTCATCAAAGGGCGAAAAAGCGAAGATATAGAGGAAATTTTGGGACACAAATACGATGATAATGTCGTGCATATTGATAATTTGATGTTGGTTTAGGAGATAAAATGAGTGAAATTTTAGAAATTTGTCAAAAGGCAAAAGCATCTTGCACCGAGCTTTTAAACTTAAGTGCAAGCACAAAAAATGAAATTTTAAGAGCCGTCGCAAGTGAAATTTTAGCTTGCAAAGAGGAGATAAAAGCGGCAAATTTGATCGATCTTGAAAACGGCGAAAAGTCAGGTTTGAGCGCGGCGCTTCTTGATAGACTTAAGCTGAGTGATTCTAGGATCGAAGCGATGGCGCAAGGCGTGCTAGAGCTTGCAAATTTTCCCGATCCTATCGGAGAAATTTTAGATGGATGGAGGCATAAAAACGGCATGCAGATAAGCAAAATTCGCGTGCCTCTTGGCGTGCTTGGCATCATCTACGAATCCCGTCCAAACGTCACTATAGATGCTGCCGCTTTGGCGCTTAAATCCTCAAACGCCGTTATCTTAAGAGGCTCTGCAAATGCGATAAGCTCGAATAAATTTCTTGTAAATTTGTTTAATAGAGTCGCAGACAAATTCTCTCTTTCTAAAAATGCCGTGCAGCTCATTATAAACACGGATCGCAATGCCGTAAGCGAAATGATAAAAATGCACGAATTTATCGATGTCCTAATCCCGCGCGGAGGTAAAAATTTAAAGGAATTTATCATCCAAAACGCAACGATTCCGGTCATAGAGACGGGTGCGGGAGTGTGTCATATCTATGTTGATGAGAGTGCGAATTTAAACGAAGCCATAGAGATTATAAAAAGCGCCAAAACTCAGCGTCCAAGCACTTGTAATAGCGTTGAATGCGTGCTTTTACACGAAAAGATAGCCGATGAAATTTTGCCTAGCTTGATCGCTAAACTTGATAATGTCGAGCTAAGACTTGATAGAAATTTATATGAAAATTTTGGCGGTTTTAGCAATGTGCGCCTTGCGAGCAAGGAGGACTTCGGAGAGGAGTTTTTAGACCTTGTTTTGGCGGTAAAATCGGTGCAGGACACTAGCGAAGCGATAAGCTATATAAATTCGCATTCAAGCGGGCATTCTGATAGTATCTTAAGCCAAAATTATGAAAATATCGAGAAGTTTTTAAATGCGGTTGATAGTGCGGTTGTGTATGCTAATGCCTCTACGCGATTTAGTGATGGAGGAGAATTTGGCTTTGGCGGGGAGATAGGTATCAGTACGCAAAAGCTTCATGCACGCGGACCGATGGGCGTAAAAGAGCTTACGACGGTTAAATATGTCGTTAGAGGAAACGGCCAAATTCGCTAATAAGGCTTGGTTTTTTTATACTTACGCCAAGTTGAAATTTTATTTTCAAGCTTAGTAGACTAAGTGTTTAGTCTGCACTTAAAAATTAAATTTCGCCTTGCCTAATCAAAAACCGCTTCTAAAAATGTACGATTGCTTGCTTTGTGCTTAGCCTGATTTTTGATTTGATTGTTTTAATTTAAGGATAAATATGGATTTAAATCAAGCCATTTTGCTTACTAGACAAAAGCAAATCGAATATCAAAAAACAGTTATAAAAATATCGGTTTTATTTGCTCTGTTTGTATGTTTGATATTTTTTGCCTGGTCTTTCGCAAGTACGACAGTTGTAAAGATTATAATAGGTACAATTTGTGGTATTGTTTTTATTGTATCTTGTTTATACTTCTTGTATGTGTTGCTAAATAGCGAAAACGACTATCTGCTTTTTTATAAAGATGTTTTTGTAAAGACAGCAATCACCGATCTTGAGCTAAATTTAAAATATGAGCATTGGGAAGGAGTTAAGCAAAGCGAATTTAAAAAAGTTGGCATTTTTAGGCGTGTTAATATCAAAGGAGAGGATCAGATAAGCGGTGAACTATACGGGATAAAATTTTATTTTAGCGAGGCAAAAAATATTAATAATTCCTATTTATGCGCAGAAAATATGTTGCTTTTTGCTTTATCGATTGCCGCTATTATTTACGAAAGATTTGCCAATGATAATTTTAGTGGTAGCGTTTTGATTTGCGAGCTTAATAAGGAGTTTGAAGATCAAATTATAATAGTTAATCAAGAGCTTGCTGCTGAGCGTTTTAGCGATAAAAGATCTGTCGATAATATTGATTTTGCAGGTGAGTTTTGCGTATTTACGGAAGATGAGACTAAAGCAAGAGATTTTCTAACATATTCTTTTATGAAGCGCCTATCTGCTTTGATGCAAAATTTAAACGATAAATTTAGCCTATGTGCGGCTTTTGTGGATGATAAATTTTATCTATTTTTAAATGACTCTTCCGATAAATTTCAAACCTCTATATTTAGCAAATCAGTAAGTGTAAAAAAGGCTCATAATATTCAAGCGCAAATAAGAGATATTTTAGATATTATTAAAGAGCTAAATTTGATGATAAATAAGGAGAAAAGATGAAAATAGGATTTATCGGCGCGGGGAATATGGGAAGCGCGATGATAGCGGCAGTTGCAAATTCTAAATTTGCTGATTTGGCGGAGATTTTCGTCTATGATAGAAGCAAAAACGAGAATTTAAAGTTCAAATTTGGCATCACTCCGCTTGCTAATGAGCGTGAAGTAGTGCAAAACGCAGATATAGTCGTGCTTGCCGTTAAGCCAAACTGTTATGAAAATCTCTTAAATTTGATCAAAAAAGATATAAAAGAGCAGATTATCATTACTTTAGCGCCAAATTTCAGCATAGAAAAAGTAGCGAGCATAATCGGCGAAAACAAAAAGATAGTAAGAACCATGCCAAACACTCCTGCGGCGATCGGCGAGGGTGTGACGGCGGTAAGTTTCGGAGAAAATTTAAGCGCTCAAGAAAAAGATAGCGTGATGAACCTACTTGCTTGCTTCGGAACGGCGCATGAGATAAACGAGTCGCTCATGGGGGCGTTTGTGGGTATTGCAGGAAGCTTGCCTGCATATGTATTTGTATTTATTGAGGCTTTAGCCGATGCGGGAGTGCTAAACGGAATTCCTCGCGCCAAGGCTTACGATATAGTTGCGGCAAGCATCGCAGGAAGTGCGGATATGGTGCTAAAAAGCGGCAAGCATCCCGCAGTGCTTAAAGATGAGGTCTGCTCGCCGTCGGGAACTACGATAGAAGCGCTTAGAGTGCTTGAAGAAAGAGGTTTTAGATCAGCCGTGATAGAGGCAGTAAATGCCGCCGTGGATAAGGCAAACGGCAAAATTTAAGTCTAAATTCGCAAGCCTCATCCGCTAAAATCATAAATAAACTTAAGGAGTAAGCCGTGAGTGTAAGTTTTAACATTAAAAACAAGAAGAAATTCCTTTCTTATGCAGATGTTTTAAGCGTGGAAGAGTGTTTTAACATCTCGCCAAATATCACGCAATTTAGCTTTGATGAGAGTGGGGAGGACTTTGACGTGGAGAGCTTTTACTCTTCAAAGCTGAGTGATTATACCTGCTTGCTTTTGGGGGTTGACGGAGTAAGCGGGCGCGGGTTTGAGCTATCTTATGAGCCCGAAATCAAAAGCTATAGCGTTCGAATTCTCACGCCAAGCACGAGCTTTGATTGGAAAATAGCTCTTGAATACATGAAAAATTTGGCCCATCGCATGGGAAGCGATATCGTAAGCGAAGAGGATGAGAAATTTAGCCCTGATAAGATAGAGAAATTTGACTACGAACGCGATATAAAAGCGGGGTTAAATGCGCTAAGAGACCATGATATGATGTATATGCAAGGCGTTTATAGACCTGTTGCCATAAGCTCTAAGATGGCTGAAGAAATTTTAGCCGGCAGCGATGCGGTAAAAGAATTTGACGAGCTTATCAAGCGCACTCAATACCATGACGCTTTTAGCGCCAATCAGGCATTTTACAAAAAAGACGACGGCGCAGTGCTGGGCAGTTACGCCCTTACGCAAGAGCTTGATACTATCTTGCCTTATGAACCGATGGTTGAAAATATAAATCTTGATATAAAAAATGAAGAGATTGAGTGGGTTATATCGCTAGTGGCGATTGATGGCGATAGCGAGAATTTAGAGGATTATAAGGTCATCGGCACGATTAGGTATGATGATTTTATATCAAATTTGCCTAAAGATAAATTTGAGTTTTTAGACGCAAATTATATGGTGGTCAAAGGGCTTTTGCGTGAGGAGTTAAACGAGCTTATTTCAAAGTGTAAAAATAGACTTGAAGCGGAGGGCGAGTGATTGAAAATAATGAAATTTATCATGGCGGGTATCGCTAGTATGGGGCTTTTTGTGCAGGCGGCAGAAACAGAAAAAATCATAGCGCCTTTTATCTATGATGAGCTTTCTTTTTCCGCAGAAGGGTTGATAAGCGTTAAAAAAGACGGCAAATACGGCGTTATAGATTTAGAAGGAAGGGAAATTTTGCCGTTTGCTTACGACTATCTTTCGCAATTCAAAGAAGGGCTTGCCATAGTTGCCAAGATAACAGATAGCACCGCAAAATACGGCTTCATCGATAAGAGAGGCAAGGTCGTAATCGCCATGGAGTATGAGCCTGTTTTTCTTTTAAATAAAGGCGTTAGCGGCTTTTTGTTTAATAACGGCATCGCAAAGGTGTCAAAAGACGGCAAACAGGGTTTTATAGACAAAAACGGAAAAATCGTAACGCCTATAATATACGATCAAGCTTATTGGATAGATGATAAATTCGCCAAAATTTTTGAGTATAAAGATAGAAAAGCGGGTCTTATAAACACTTCCGGCAAGATTGTCTTGCCCGTAGAATACGAAGAGCATATTATCGTTGATAAAAGCGGACTTTTTATAGCTAGAAAGCGTGGCGAGGAGAGGGCGAAATTTATAGATGAGAATTTAAACGCAGTCTTGCAGGGCGATTATTTAACCGGCGCTTTTAACGACGGACTTTCCAGGGTCGGCTTTTGCAAGCAAGGCTATATGGATAAAACAGGCAAGCTCGTGATAGATAAAATTTACGACACGGCTGCGGATTTTAAAAACGGCTTTGCCGAAGTTAGCAAAGGCGAAAAATGGGGTGTTATCGATACTAGCGGCAAGGAAGTTGTGCCTTTAAAATTTGATAACGCAACGATATCAGGCGAAAATTTTGTCATGGTTCAAAAATACAAAAGGCACTTAAACGGCGTAGTTGCAAGCCGTAAATTTGGCTTTACGGATATGAGCGGGAAATTTGTCATGGATTTTGAATTTGATGATGCCGATATCTTTAAAGACGGTTTAGCTGTAGTTGCAAAAAGCGGTAAATACGGCGTAGTGGATAAAAATTTCAAATTTATAATCCCGCTTGAATACGAAGCTATCGCAAATTTTAAAGACGAGATCGCTTGGGTTAAAAAATCCGGCAAACAGGGCTTTATAGACAAAAATAACAAGATAGTTTTGCCGATAATTTATGATATGGCATATCACGTACAAGCGGATATTTTTGCAGCCCAAAAAGATGGCAAATGGGGCTTAGTAAAGCGCATTAACAGATGAAATTTAAAGCTTATTTTGCGTTTTTGATTTTAGCCGCTTTTGTTATTGCTGCTGAAATTTCGCCATTTGAGTCAGGCGGAAAATTCGGCTACACCGATAAAAACGGCTTTGAGATTATCTCGCCTAGATATGATTTGGCTTATGAATTTAGCGATGAAGTCGCCGTAGTGGTTGATGGTTGCGATAAGATTTGCAAGCACGGGCTGATTGATAAAAATGGCGAGTTTATAATCCCTGCGATTTACGAACATGTCTTTTTACATAAGAGCGGGCTTGTTTTAATCGCGCTGGATGGATTAAACTGGGGAGTTGCGGATAGAAACGGCAAGGTCTTAGTGCCTGTGAAATTTACCAAAATCAGCTTTTTAAGCAGTGGCGAGATAGAGGCGCAAAAGGGAAAGGCGACTGCTTTTTTTAGCCAAAACGGCGAATTTTTAAGCGGCGATATCGATGATAGCAATGATAGCGATGATAGTATAGCAAGTATTATTTCAAGATACGCTACTTATCCAAACGAGGCTTTAGAACTTGGAATTAGCGGAAAAGTTGTAGCACAATTCACGCTTACTCCACACGGACAGATAAAAGATATCAAGATAAAAAATAGTTCGGGGCATAAAATTTTAGACGATGCGGCGATTAAAACTATCAAAGAAATTTCAGCCAAATTCCCAAAGCCTAGCCGTGATACTCAAATAATAGCTCCGATCAGTTATAGGGTGTCCGGGTAATGTTGATAAGCAGCGTGAGATTGTTTTATGTAAATTTATTAAACTTGTTTAGCAATGTGAGAATTTTACTTATTTGATTGGATAGTAAGAATAAAACAGTTATAGTAAAAAAAGATAAATTTAGCGCCCTAAGACGCTAAATTTTAAAACGGTTTATAGACCATCATCCAGATGATGATGACCATGGCTATAGTAGGCACCTCGTTGTATGCACGAAAGAACATACCTGACTTGTTACAGCGTTTTTCGCGAAGCAGTTTCATGTATCTGCCAAGATCAAGATGGTATATCGCTAGCAGCACGACTACGGTAAGCTTTACATGCACATATCCGCTTTTAAGCAGGTCAGGTATCGCCACAAGTATCAAAATTCCCGTTAAAAACGTGCCGATGATAGAAACCCAGCCCACATAGTGATACATCTTATACTCTTGAACCTCGACCACCTTTACGAAGTCGGGTTTATCCATATGCTCTGCGTGATATACGTATAGGCGCGGTTGATAAAACAACACTGCCATCCACGATATGAACGCCAAGTAGTGAAAATACTTAATGAGATTATAGTATTCCGCCATTTACTCTCCTTTTATCTAAATAAAATTTCTTTTCTAGCTTCAAATTCGGCTTTGCTTATCCTGCCCTCTTCGTAAAGCTCATAAAGCCTTTTGAGCTGAGCTTCGAGATCTTGCTTTTTAAGCTCGTGTTTAAGTTCGTCTTTTTGCAAATTTTTCTCTACATGAACACCCGTAAGATATATATCAAACAGCCACCAAATACCCCAAATCAGCCAAAACAGCCAACCTATCAGTATCCAATATGTCATCGAGCCCATAAAAAACAGCGTCATCATAAAAAATCCGCTGATAAATTTGCCAAGATATATGCGATGCGCCCCGAACCAGCCGCAAAACAGCCAAAGCGCATAAGCGATATATACGTTGTTTCCCATTTTTCATCCTTTTTAAGTTTTATAAATTTAAGCGAATTTGCATCAAATTTATAAAATTTAAATGCGACTTTACGCGTTTGCTAGTACCCGCTCGGCTTTTATTTGACCGTACCTTTTGGCTTTTTAAAGCTTTGCCACAAGATAATACAAACCGCAACGTCAATCATAACATCTGCAAGGTTAAAAATAGCAAAACTAAACCACTTATGCCAATAAACATAATCCACAACTCCGCCATGCACGAAGCGATCAAGAATGTTTGAGCTGCCCGCACCAAGCAAAATTCCAATAGCTATGGTGTGATCTTTTAAAATTTCTTTTTGCCAGACAAGATATGCAAAAACGGCTACGATAAGAGCTACTTGGATGAATTTAAGCCACTCGCCAAGGCTTGCAAAAATCGAAAAGGCAACACCTTTGTTAAACGCAAGCACCAAAGAGAAGTATTCTCCCTGCCAGGTAAAGCCGTTTAAGAAAATTTGCTTAATGAGCTGATCGGCTATAAAAACGACAAAAAAAGCTATAAAAAATTTAATGAAAACTCTAGGCATTTAGAGCTTTAGTGAAGAATTTTTCCACTTCATCCATTCGTTTTTGCACTTTGTCGGGGCATTTTCCTTCAAGCAGAAGGCGGATTAAATTTTCGGTTCCCGAGTATCTAAATAAAGGTCTGATTCCGTCTTTTTTGAGATTTTCTTCGAGTGCTTTTAGTCCTTCTATGCTCTCAAGAGGTTTTTTATCTGCGACTTTTAAATTTAGCAAAATTTGCGGATATGGCTTGATCTCGCTTAAAATTTCGCTTGCTTTTTTGCCTTGAGTTAGCATGCAAGCGATAAACTGCATCGCAGCCACGAGAGCATCGCCTGTTTTGGCGTAATCTGAAAAGATTATGTGTCCGCTTTGTTCGCCGCCAAAATTTATACCGTTTTCTTGCATCATCTCAAGTACGTATTTATCGCCTACGTTTGCGCGAAGCAGCTTTATTTTATGCTTTGTAAGGTAGTCTTCAAGTGCGGCGTTGCTCATTACCGTAGCCACCACTCCGCCGCCTTTTAAGGCTTTGTTTTTATGAAGATACATCGCAAGCACTCCAATAAGCGCGTCTCCGTTTGCCACTTCACCCGTTTCATCAACTACGACAAGCCTATCGGCGTCTCCGTCAAAAGCAAGTCCGATATCAGCTCTTAATCTCACGACTTCGCTTGCTAAATTTTGCGGATAGAGCGCGCCGCAGTTTAGATTTATGTTGCTTCCGTTTGGCTCATCGTTTATCACGATGGTTTCCGCGCCAAGCTCGCTAAATATCGTCGGAGCCACTCTGTAAGCAGCGCCGTTTGCTACGTCTAAAACGACTCTTATTCCGTGCAAAGTCAAAGATTTCGGAAAGGAATTTTTGATATGAACGATGTAGCGACCGATAACGTCATCGATTCTCTTTGAAGCGCCGATTTCAAGCATATGTTTTTGGCTTTGAGAGATTAACTCATCGTCAAAATAAATTTTTTCTATCTCGGCTTCGGCATCTTCGGTTAGTTTATTGCCGTGTTTATCAAAAAATTTGATACCGTTATCGTAGTATGGATTGTGGCTCGCGCTTATCATGATGCCCGCATCACAGCGCATATCTTCGGTTAAAAACGCAATCGCAGGTGTAGGCATAGGACCGATTTGGCGCACGTTATAGCCAACCGCGGTAAGCCCCGCAACGATGGCTGTTTCTATCATATATCCGCTTCTTCTAGTGTCTTTGCCAAGTAAGATGGTATTAGTAACTTGAGCAAATTTACGAAAATAAATTCCAGCAGCCATCGCCAGCCTCATGGAAGTTTGCGCAGATAGTTTAGCTCCCGCCTTGCCTCTAACTCCGTCGGTACCGAATAGTTTCATATTTATCCTTCATGATTTAAAAGCTGTTTTGCCTTATCTATGATAAAATTTGTTGTATTCTATCAAAATTTCACAAATTTAAATACGTGAATTTTGACTGCTTTAAATTTCACTTAAATTAAGCGCTATTTAAAACTAAATTTTATATAATCACGGACTAAAATTATGAAAAAGGTATATTATGGCAAACCATAAATCTGCTGAAAAAAGAGCTAGACAGACGATAAAAAGAACCGAAAGAAACAGATTTTATCGCACAAGACTTAAGAATATCACAAAAGCCGTACGTGTAGCCGTAGAAGCTGGCGATAAAGAGACTGCTTTAAAAGCGCTAAAAGAAGCTAATAAAAGCCTGCACAGCTTTGTTAGTAAAGGATTTTTGAAAAAACAAACAGCTTCACGCCGTGTTGGACGCTTGGCGAAGCTTGTAAATACTCTAAACACAGCTGCTTAATCACTAAATTTTAAATGTTAGCTAATAAACTGCAACCGTTTTTGGATCGCTATGACGAACTTTCTCGTCTGTTAAGCGATCCTTCAATTACTCAAGATATCGCAAATATGACCAAGCTCTCCAAAGAGCAATCAAGTATAGAAGATATCAGAAATGCCTCTAAAGAGTATTTGCAAATTTTAGCCGACATTGACGAAAACAAACTTCTACTTGATGACGCTGAGCTTGGCGAGCTTGCTAAAGATGAGCTAAAGAGCCTTGAAATCCGTAAAGCCGAGCTTGAAGAAGAGATAAAAATTCTACTTCTTCCAAAAGATCCAAACGACGATAAAAACATATTCCTTGAAATTCGTGCAGGAACCGGTGGGGATGAAGCAGCACTATTTGTGGGCGATCTTTTTAACGCCTATGTGCGCTATACCGAGCTTCGCGGATACAAATTTGAAGTAGTAAGCCAAAGCGAAGGCAACACGGGCGGGTTTAAAGAGATAATATTGCTCGTAAAAGGAAACGGCGCATATTCAAGGCTAAAATACGAAGGCGGAACACATAGGGTTCAGCGTGTGCCTGAGACTGAAAGTCAGGGAAGAGTCCATACTTCGGCCGTTACTGTCGCAATCATGCCGGAGGTTGAAGATAGCGAAGTGGAGATAAATCCAAGCGACTTAAGAATCGACGTTATGCGAAGCTCCGGACACGGCGGACAAAGCGTAAACACAACCGATAGTGCCGTGCGTATCACACATATTCCAACGGGACTTGTCGTAACCAATCAGGACGGAAAAAGCCAGCATAAAAACAAAGAAGCTGCTATGAAAGTGCTTAAAGCTCGCCTTTATGAGATGCAAGAGGCTGAGCGCCTTGCAAAAGAGACTAGCGAGCGCAAGAGTCAAGTAGGCACAGGAGATAGAAGCGGTCGAATTCGCACCTACAACTTCCCTCAAAATCGCATAAGCGACCACCGTATAAACTTAACTCTTTATCGTTTAGATGCGATCATGGCGGGTGGGCTTTTTGACGAGATAATAGAGCCTCTTATCGCTCATCATCAAGCCGAAGCTATAGCTGCTGCCGGGTTATAAATTTATCATATATAAAAATTATATTAAACTATTAGTTACTTTTTTCTATTATTTAACTTAAGTTATATCTAGTTTGTATTTGATAATTTTAAATTTGTGATATAACCGCCTTAGATTAAGTCTTAGGCGGTTAAAGAGATTAAAAGTTGTATGTAAAGCTTAGATTAAACATTCTAGGATCGCCATAGACCATCTTGTTTTGACCTATGCCTTCAAAGTATTTTTTGTTAAACAAATTATCTATGTTTAGCTGTATATCAAAATTTTTACCTATTTTATAGCCTAGCATTAAGTTTGATAAGGTGTAAGCCTTTTGTGTAATCTGATTATTTCCGCTACCTGTATATATCTTGCTTTTATATTGCAAACCTGTTCCTATTCTAAAGTTTTCTATACTGTATTTCGCAAATAAATTTGCAGTAGTTCTAGCTGCTTCGGTATCGAATTTTTTACCTTCGGCATCTTTGGCTTCAAAATGTGCAAGACCAAAGCTTAGGCTCAAATTTCTATTTATCTCTCCATTTAAATCAAACTCAAATCCTCTGCTTGTTACGCCTTTTTTAGCCTCATAGGCATCTGTAGTCGTGCCTGCAATTTTTAGACCTGTCTTTGCGCCAAGCTTGTCTTGAATGATCTTAAATACTCCAAAAGAAGCCGATAGTGCTCCGTCAAAATACTCGCCTTTAATTCCAAGTTCGTAATCCTTGCCTTGAATTGGATCTAAGTATTTATCGTTGATATCCTTAACAGTTTGAGGCTTAAAGATACTTGTATAGCTTGCGTAAATGGAGTGATTATCGTTTATATCATATACTATTCCAAAATAAGGAGTAACTTCTTGAGTGAAATTTCTATTGCTTACCCCACCCGTAATTTTGTATTTATAGTAACTCATTCTTGCACCGATTAAAAATTTCAAGTCATCTCGTAATGAGAATTTATTAGCAAAATATACTGCTTTTTGAACTGTCTTGTCGGCATTGTTTTGATCTATGTAGGGTAATCGTGGATCTTTTAAATATAGATTGTTAAAATTTATAATCGTTTCTGCCGTGTAAGCAATTCCTGCAGGAGTGTTTTTACTATTCCAGTAGCTGCTTACGCTATCTGCATCTTTTTTGTAGTTATTATACATCGCACCGAATACAAACTCATGCGGTAATTCAAACACTTCATACGGCAAATTTACATACGAGTCGATATTGTGTATATTTTCCTCTCTTTTGTTTGCATAAACGCTAAGACCACTTATATTACCTATATTGTCTAGACCTACCTTTCCTCCGTAATAGAGTAAATTCGAATCTGTATTAGCTCTTCTAAAAGAGTATGACAAGTTTAAGCTTGCTTCATTTTCGAAGTAATGTCTAAAATCGGCATAAAAGTCAAGAGTTTTGATATCCCATCTTGTCCAAGGTTGAGAGAAAATTTGATTTTTGCTAAATTCTCTTCTGTTGTTGTCGGTGTAAAATGCAGGCATTCCTCCCCAGCGAACTCCATGGCGTTTTAATTCCTGATAAAAGCTCCCCAGACTTATCCATGAGCTGTCGCCTATATCGGCATCAACTAAACCGTAAACAGCTGTATTTTTACGGTTATAATAATCCATATAAGATCGTGAGTCTTCATGACTAAACGATGCCCTTGCTCTTATGCTAGCGTCTTCGTTTACCGGAGTTTGTATGTCTCCGGAAACACCGTATTTATCATATGAGCCTGCGCTTAGTTTAAAATTTCCCTTAAGCTCTTTAGAGTCGGCTCTTTTGCGTATAAAATTTAGACTAGCTGCAGGATTTCCTGCGCCAGACAATAAACCGTTGGCTCCTTTTACTGCTTCTACTCTTTCGTAAGGTAGCATACTCATATCGTTTGCTCCTAAGCTAAAACCACCAAAACTTGGCATGGAATCAAGCAGATAATAATCTATCGCAAAACCACGTGCTCTAGGATATACACGCTCATCCCATTTATTAAGAGTAACACCCGGTACATTTCTAAGTAAAACTTGATAGTCGTTTATATTTAGGTCTTTTAGCTTGGCTTCAGTTATTACATGAACGGATTGCGGTGTTTGGCGAGAAGTTAAGTTGAGTCTAGTAGTTCCTTTGACAAGTTCTTTGGAGTTATAGTTTATATCGTCTCGTCTTTGCTCGATAGTAACCTCTGTACCTTCTAATACTTTGTTTTGATCGGCTAAAATTTGCGAGGCTAATAGCAAATTCATAGCAACTATGCTAGAAAACAGATATCTGCTTTTCATCTTTTTCTCCTTTTAAATTTGTTCTTTTGATCCATAAATAAAGTCCGGAAATAGTTAAAATTAATGGTGTAAGTCCTATCAAAAACCATATAAATTTGGTAGTTTCGTTGTAATACCCAAAATGAGCTTTTCTAAAAGATGACAGAAATTTTTCTTTAAAATTTGCGTTATCAATGTCTTTGATATATAACAATTCACCGCTATTCTTATCGTACGTGATTTGACTGGCATATTCATCATATAAGAAGCTTTGTCCATCTTTATACCCGTAAAGAGTTATGTTTGCACCATTAAAAGCAGGAAAACCTATATAATGGAGCTTAAAGCCAGGCAGATCCGATTTGGCTCTTTTAATGATACTTTCAACCGATAAATTTTTATTATAAATTTGTTCGTTTATAATAAAATTTGAGTTGTCAAATTTTGGAAGAAATAAAAATCTTAATTCCCACCAAGCTCCAGTTAGTGATATTGCAAGCAAGATAGGAGTTGAAAAAACTCCTATGAATTTATGTATATCACTCATAAAAATAGCGACTTTAGCAAATCTTAATCTAAATAAATTTTTCCAAAAATTTTTATAGACAGCAAAACCAGTAATTGAAATTATAAAGATTAAAATTCCGATAATACCTACAAAAATTTTACCGTTTTTCCCCAAAAGCAGATTTGCGTGAATTCCTAGTATGATTCCAGTAATCCCGCTATATAAAGGATTTGGTTCGGTTTTTATCTCTCCGCTAAAAGCATCTATATATAGATAGCTCCATTCTTTTTCTCCGTGCTTAACGAGCCAAACTTTATCAGCCGTATTTGTGTTTTTGTTTATATGCCAGCCTACTATTTGACTATTTTCATGGCGTTTAGATACGAAATTTAAAAGTATGTCAAAATCAAGCCTTTCTTTTTGGCTTGAACCGTACGTTTTTATCTTTTGAGGTATTAGTATGTGGTCAATCTCATCTTTATAAACCGGCAATGAACCGCTAAAACATATAATAACAAGCGGTATAAAAAATATAAGTGAGATATAGGCGTGAATTTTATATATCATTTTTTTGCTGATCAAACTCATATATTTAAATACCATTTTTATATTATCTACTTATTAAAAAAAGTGAGAGATTTTATCATTTTGTATATTAATAATTTCTAAAATTATTATCAAAATAATTTTTATTGAAATTGTAAATATAGATCCTATGAAGATTTTAAATTTTTAAACGCATAAACTCCGTTTTTTACTCGCTTAAAAATTTTTCTATTTTCAAGTAGTTTTATCGTTTCTATGACTGTCGGTTTGCTTGAATTTGTAGCATTGCAAATTTCTGCAATTGTGAAATTTATAAATCCGTTTTCATCTAAATTTTGGATAAAAAACTCAATTATCTCAAATTTCTTTTCGCCGATTAAAGTGCCAAAAATTTCTCTTTCAAGCGAGTTCAAAATTTATCCCAAATCGCATATATCCACACTCCTGCGCAAAGCGTGTTGCATATCATTACCGCAGCGCTTCCCGCGTCTTTTGCCGCACCTGCAAGAGGATGAATTTCAGGGCTTGCAAGATCTACTATACGCTCAATTGCTGAGTTTATGCACTCGCAAACCAGAACCAAAACCATACTAAAAATCAAAAATAAATTTAAAATCGCGCCGAAATTCCAAAACAAAAGAGAGATAAAAGCGGGCAAAAATATATAAATTTCAAGCCTAAAGCTGCTTTCGTTTTTAAAAATTTCCTTTAGTCCTGCGATCGCGTAACTCCAATTTTTAAAGAATTTGTATTTTGGTTGATTTCTCAATTTTAGACCTTAAATTTTTGAATAATTATATCAAAATAGACTCTTAAATTTAGGTTGAGTGCGTATAATTGCAATTAAAAAGGACTGAATTTGAAACTGATTTCATGGAACGTAAACGGACTTCGCGCGGTCGCAAGCAAAGACGGATTTAATTGGATTGATGAGTATAAGCCCGATTTTTTAGGACTTCAAGAGATAAAAGTAAAAGAAGCTGATGTGCCTAGCGAGATTTACAAGCTCGGATTTAGCGATGTAAGCGTAAATTCGGCCGTTAGAGCAGGGTATTCGGGCGTGATGAGCCTTAGTAAGTTTCCGTTAGCTACTCTAAAATCTCAGTTTTTTAACGACGATGAGGGGCGAGTTTTGGAGCATAGGTTTGGTAATATCGTACTTTTTAACATATACTTTCCAAACGGGCAAAAGGATGATGAAAGGCTTGCTTATAAGATGGATTTTTATGCGAAATTTCTAGCCTACTGCAATGAGCTTGTGCGTGAGGGCAAGGACGTGATATTTTGCGGAGACGTTAATACCGCTCACCGCGAGATAGATCTTAAAAATCCAAAGGCGAATTCTAAGACTTCAGGCTTCTTGCCGATTGAGCGAGCGTGGATAGATGAGGTTATAAAGCACGGATTTATCGATACTTTTAGACACATTCACGGCGACAAAGAGGATGCTTATTCGTGGTGGAGCTATAGATTTAACGCTAGAGCTAAAAATGTCGGCTGGAGGATTGATTATTTTTTCATTTCGGCAAGCCTTAAAGATCGCCTTAAGGACGCATTTATACTTAGTGATATAACGGGAAGCGATCATTGCCCCGTGGGAATTGAAATAGAAATTTAATCGTTTTTCGTTTTTATAAATTCGCATTGCTTTTATTTATTTAGTAAGGATTAAACTCCTAGTTTGGCTAACTAGTCGGCTAAATTTAATCGGGCAAGTTAAATTTAGCTCTAAACGCAAAGAGCTTGAAAATTCATATCAAATTTTAAATTCGTATCCAAATATATGGCTTTTTAAAAAAGACGCTTTAATATAAACTAGTTGCTTTAAGATCTGATACTTTTAAAAAGTATCACCCAAATCGCAAGTAGCAGGTATATGGCAATGCCCATTACCATAGCCATAGTTAGTATCTTAAACACTTCTATCGTTTCATTGTGAGCGCCTGCCGCGTCAAGGTATGGCACGGCGAGATATCCGCCAACTCCGATTATCAAAAGTAAGAAATAGCACTTCCAAGAGAATATAAAATTAAACATTTCGAGCCTTTTTGCGCTTAAATTTTTACAATTATATTCAAATTTGGGTGAAATTTTATAGATATGCGTTAATAAATAGAGTTGTTTAAGTTTTGATTAATAATCTTAATTTTTATTTACCGATTTTAAATAATATATTAACGAGGCTGCATTAAAATACCGCAATTTTAAATAAAATAAAGGATAAAAAATGAGAAAAGTTAATAAAATTTACAAATCAAATAGTGCACATTGGGTCGGAGACGGATTTTTAGTTCAGCCACTTTTTAGTCACATGGGCGAAGATCGTGGCACTGATCCTTTTTTAATGCTTGATTACGCTGCACCTCAGGTTTTTAAACCGAATTTAACGGACTTTCCAAGAGGAGTCGGACACCATCCGCATAAAGGATTTGAGACTGTAACGATAGCTTATAGCGGCGAGGTCGCACATAAGGATTCAAGTGGCGGCGGCGGAGTTATAAAATCGGGCGACGTGCAATGGATGACGGCGGGTGCGGGCATAGTGCACGAGGAGTTTCACTCTTTGGATTTTAGCCGTTCGGGCGGTCTATTTGAGATGGTTCAGCTCTGGGTAAATTTACCTAAAAAGCATAAAAACACTCCTGCAAAATACCAGCACTTATCGCGCGAATCAATTCCTGTGATCAAATTTGCAGACGGTGCGGGACAAGCAAGGATCATAGCTGGCGAATTTGATGGAGTAAGCGGAGCGGCAAGCACATTTACGCCGATGAATGTTTGGGACGTTATGATAAATTCCGGCAAAGAAGCGGTTATAAACGTACCTGCTTCACATTCGCTTTCTATGGTTGTTTTGCGCGGGGAAGCTGTTTTTAACGGCAATGAAAGAGCGGGCGAGGCTCAGCTGGTAAATTTTGAAAAAGGCGACGGTGAAGTGAGAGTAAAAGCAGTCGGACAAGATGTAAAAATCTTGCTTCTTTCGGGCGAGCCTATAGATGAGCCGATTGTCGGATATGGACCGTTTGTGATGAATACAAAAGATGAAATTCGCCAAGCTATTGATGATTATAACAGCGGAAAATTCGGTAGCATAGGCTAAATTCGAGCTGTTAGTGCGGAGTTATAAAATAGTAAGCGTAAAATCAAAACGGCTTTAAATGAGCCAAGAACCCATGGTCTAAAAGATGGGTGATGAGAATTTTTACGCTTATACCTATGAGTATAACTCCGCCTAAAATAAGAGCCTTTTTTTCTAAAACTATACCCAAAAATTTGCCCGCATAACACGCTAAAACGCATAGTATAAAGCAGATAGATCCTATCAAAATACTAGTATAAATGATATCTATATTCTCAAAGCTAAACGTCACTCCGACAGCCAGCGCATCGATGCTTGTGGCTATTGCGCCCATAGTTAGGACTTTTAGTCCTAGGTCATTTAAACAGGCTTCGTCTTTATGCTCTCTTGCTTCAAGTATCATTTTGATACCCAAAAACGAAAGTATGCCAAATGCGACAAAATGATCTATGGAAGCTATGAAGCTTACGAAGGTTAGCCCTAAAAAATATCCCAAAAAAGGCATAAGAGCTTGAAAAAAGCCAAATATAAAAGAGACTTTAATGACCCCTGAAACGGTTAATGCGCGGCATTTTGCACCGCTTGCGATACTGAGCGCTACGCTATCCATGGCAAGGGCGAAAGCTAATAATAAAAGCTCCATAAATTCTCCTGAAAAAGGCTAATTTTACATTAAAACTAATTTTTTTAAGATTAAAATTCGGCTTTATTTGATGGAATTAAAATTTGATATTTTATGAGCGCAAATTTAGCGTATAAAGATAAATTTCAAGTGATGAAAAGCCAAAATTTAATATCATTTTATCTACTTGCCAAGCCGAATTTATGCTTGCAGGGTTAAATTTAAAGGATATTATTATGAAAAAAATCGTGATTTTAGCACTATTTTTTGCTTTAAGCGCTTTTGGTACGGATTGGGGTAAGATGGTTGGAGACGGGCTTAAAGCCGTAAATCAAGCCTCTACAAAGAGCGATTATAAAAGCATGGTAAGCTCGGCTCTTGAGTATGCCGTAAAAGAGCTTTCAAATGACGGATTTATCAAAAATGCCGCGGCTAAAATTCCGCTTCCGCCAAGCTTGCAAACGGCTGCAAATTTGGCAAAGAAAGTTGGCGGCGACAAGTGGGCAAACGAGCTGGTTGCTTCCATAAATAAAGCCGCAAGTAGCGCAGTTTCTGGAGCTGCCGATGTCTTTTCAAAAACTATAAAAAACATGAGTGAAAGCGATGTCAAAAAGATCATGAACGGCGGAAATGATAGTTTTAGTAAATTTTTGCAACAAAATTCAAGCAAGGAGCTTGAAAAGATATTTAAGCCGATAATTGAAAAGATGATGAGTCAAAACAGCTTTGCAACCGCTTATAACGGGCTAAATTCATTTGTGAAAAATTCTCTTGGCGGCTCGGAGAGCATGAAGTCGGTTAAATCGGTTGCCTCAAGCCTTGGAATGGGCGAATATGTAACAAACGATGGCGAGGATCTAAACGGATACATCACGAGAAAGACGCTTGATGGGCTATTTAAAGTGATGAGCGAAAATGAAAAGTCGCTTAGAAGCGATCCTGTGGGTTACGGCAAAAAAGCTATTGAAAATATCTTTAAATAACTTTTAGCTTAAATTTAAACCCATAATATGACGAAAAAGATAAAGGAATTTGGCGCCGATCTTGCTCTTGTAGTCGTTGCCGTCGTGTGGGGCGTGACGTTTTTACCGATGGCTGAAGCGCTTAAGAGCAACGGCGTTTTTGTCATTTTATTTTGGAGATTTTTAATCTCAACTCTGTTAATGGGTTTGATTTCGATTAAATTTGTTAAGAAATTTGACCCAAATTCTCTTAAATTCGGCTCTTTGCTAGGCGTGTTTTTATTTGCGGGCTTTGCGCTTCAAACCTTTGCTCTTAAATACACTTTTAGCTCGACCGTCGCTTTTATCACGGGATTAAATGTAGTTTTTGTGCCTTTTATAGTATTTCTGTTTTTTAGGCAAAAAGTCTATGTTTATTCGTTTATAGGAGCCTTTTTATCGGCTTTTGGGCTGTATTTGCTAAGCGATAGCGAGCTTGGGTTTGGCAGAGGAGAAATTCTCTCCGTGCTTTGTGCCGTTGCTTATTCTGTTCATATCATATTTACGGGCGTTTTTGTGCGCAAATGCGAGCTTTATCAGATGGTTTGCATGCAGTTTTTGGTAGTAACCGCTCTATGTCTTTTTGCGGCTCTTGTTTTTGATACGCATAGCGTTTTGCCTGTGGCTAACTATGCATTTTTTAAAGCCGTTATCATAACTTCGGTGTTTGCGACCGTCTTTGCATTTTTTGTTCAGTCGGCGATGCAGCGCTACACAACTCCTATGAAAACCGCTCTTATCTTTACTTTTGAGCCTGTTAGTGCGGGGCTTTTTGGGTATTTTGTTGGCGGGGAAATTTTAAGCTCGTGGCAGATTTTAGGAGCTTTGCTTATACTTTTTGGAATTATAATCAGTGAAGTGGGAAGCTACTACAAGAGTCAAAAAGCTTAAATTTCGTTATCTTACAAGCGCAAATTTTAAAATTAACCAAATTTAGTGTCTGTTTATAGCCGTAAATATAAAAAAGCAGATTGAGGCTATAAGTATTATGCTTGCTCCACTTGTTAAGTTTGCCTCAAAGCTAAGCCAGAGCCCCGATATGCAAAACGCAGCCGAGATGAGAGTGGCGTTTAGCATCATTGCGCCAAGGCGTTTAGAGAAATTTTGCGCTATATAAGGCGGTATGGTAAGTAGGGCGATGACTAAGATAAGCCCCACTGCGCGTATCGTCATCACGACACTTAGCGCCATCATGCAGACTAGCACATAGTATAAAAGTGTGGTTTTTACTCCTCGAAGTTTGGCAAATTCCGCATCAAAACTAAGGGCTTCAAACTGCCTGTAAAACAGCGTAACTATAAGCAAGATGACGCAATCAACCGCCGCCATAAAGGCTAAATCGCTATCAGGCACCGCTAAAATAGAGCCAAAAAGATAGCTCATGAGATCTACGTTATATCCGGGCGTTAGATCGATTAAGATGATGCCAAACGCCATTCCAAACGCCCAAAGTGCACCGATAACCGAGTCCATTTTGCTCTTATCGTTTAGCGTGATAGTAGCTATCAGGAGTGCTAGAAATATCGCAAATCCGCTTGCTCCAAGAAGCGGCTCAAGCGAAAAATAAAACGCCAGCCCAAGTCCGCCGTAAGCTCCGTGCGCTATGCCTCCTGCGATGAAAACCATGCGATTTATAACTACAAGCGAGCCGATAACTCCGCACGCGATACTTACTAAAAGCCCTGCCATAAGGGCGTTTTGCATGAATTCCAAATTTAGCGCTTCTAGCATTTTTGCCCTTTGTTTAAGCTCTTGCAACCACACTCCTTAAGCGCGATCTCGACATCGCAAAAGTGATTATGCTCGTGTGCAAGATGAGCGATGAATTCTTGCTTGGATCGATCGGGCGCGATGTCGTGCATGTGAATTTTGTGATTTACGTAAGCAACTTTCGTAGCGAAGCTAAGTGCGATATTTACGTCATGGCTTATCAAGATGACACCGATTCCTTCTTTGTTTATATCGCTAAGCAGGCTGTAAATCGCAGCTTGTCCTTTGGTGTCGATGCTTGCGGTTGGCTCATCAAGCATGAGAATTTTAGCCTTTGCACAAAGTGCTCTTGCGATATAAACTCGTTGTCTTTGACCGCCTGAGAGCTCGCCTATGCGGGAGTTTACAAACTCGCTCATGCCGACTTTTTCAAGCGCTTTCATCGCTTCTAGTTTATCCTCTTTTGTATAAAAGCCGAAAATTTTCCTATCGATTCGCCCCATAAGCACCACTTCTAAAACCCTCATCGGAAAATTTGCATTTATGAAGATGTTTTGAGGGACGTATCCTATGGTTTTGCTAACCTCGCTTGGGTTTTTATCAAATATCTTTATCTCGCCGCTTTTAGGTCTTAAAAGCCCTAGCATAAGGCGAAGTAGGGTTGATTTGCCCCCGCCGTTTGGACCTATGATAGCTAGAAAATCCTTGATATCATAGCTTAAATTTATATTTTCAAATATCAAATTCTCATCGTATCCAAACGATAAATTCTCTATCTTAACTCCGTTCATAAAACCGATATCCTGCCTGCGATAAAAAACATAAAAGCTCCCAAGCCAAACATCACTAAAAGAGCTAGGAATTCGCAGTAAATTTTTAAATTTTTATATTTTGAGAGCGCATTTACCTTCGTGCCAAAGACTGCCGCGATAAATATAACTACGCTCATGCCAAGCGCCATAAAAACGCCGCTCATCACGCCTATAAGCCAGCTATTTAAGCTAAACGCAAGTATAAAGACGATGATAGTTCCAGGACACGGCACAAGCGAGGCTGCAAGCGCTACAAACCACTCGTTTAGGCTCTTTGGCTTAACTTCCATTGCTTTACAAGCCGCACATCCGCAGTCTGCCTTGTGAGGGCTAAATTTGTAGTTATGAACCTTTGGCTTGAGCGATTTTAGCTTCGTAAATATCATATAAGCAGAGATCGCCATGATGATCAGGGCTGAAATTTTAGTCGTCAAATTTGCAGCGGAATTTGCTACGTTTGCCGCAAAACTTTCAAGCAAACTCATGGTAATCCAAACCAACATGAGCGCGCCAAGCACATGCAAAATGCCGATTTTAAGCGAGAAGCCAAAAGCTTTTAAGTAGCTGCCTCCGCTTGCCGCAAAATACGATGTCGTAAGCAGTTTGCCATGTCCCGGGCCCGCTGCGTGCAAAAAGCCGTAGACGAAGCTAAAAAGCATGATGAGGGCAAATTTCGAAGCTTCAAATGCGGTTGAGTTTTCTTTGATGAGCTCTTTTAGTCTGTCTAAAAATCCTATCGTGGTTCTAGCAAGAGAGTTAAATTTCGCTTCGTCTATCGCGTCAATCTCTTCTAAATTTTTGTTTTTTACAAGCGAGCTAAGCTCAGGCTTGTCTTTGTTTGAAATTTTAGGTTTTTGCTCGCTCATCTCAAAAAACACGGTGTTTAAATTTGAATTTGGCACTATGAAAATGGATTCGGTTATCCTGTAAGGCTCGTTATTTGCGATTTTGAAGTTAAAAAATCCTTCGCGATCGATTATCTCAAACACAACCACACGGCGAGGCAAAATTTCTAAATTTAGCTCTAAAACATACTCGAAATTTAGCCTGTTTTCTTCGATATAAACGCGCTGGCTCTTTGTTTTGACGAATAAATTTTCGCTCGCACCCTCGCCGTCATAAAAGCTAACCGTAGTAAGATACCCGCGCGGCACGATGTAGTCAAGCAAGGACTTTTGGACATTCCAAGCTTCTTTTTCGTTTAGCTTTTTATCGGCATCCTCGTCGTATCCTTGCATGGTTAGCTCGGTGAAATTTTCTGAAAACGTCCATGTTATCGTAGCTGTTTTAATCGTGTCGCTCCATGCGTCAAATTTGATCTGCGCATGAGCTGTGGGTGTGTAAAGCGCACAAAGCGCACACGAGTAGGCAATGGACGCAAAAAGCGTAAGTGCGGCCAGTATGCGCCCAAATTTCATCATTAAAGACTCTTAGCGAAAATTTCGGCTGTCTTTTTAAGCTCAGCCTCCCAATCAAGCGGGAGCTGATCTATCTCAACTACCTTTGCACCCGTTTCTTTTGCGATTAAATTTGCCGATTTTTTAGAAAACTGAGGCGCTACGAAGATGACCTTTACGCCGTGCTCTTTTGCCTCCTTGATGAGGTTTGCAAGCTCTGCAGGTTTTGGCTCTTTGCCCTCGACTTCTATAGAAATTTGCTCTAAATCATAGCGCTTTGCAAAGTATCCCCAAGATGGGTGATACACGATAAATTCGCGGTTTTTAAGATTTGCAAGCTTGTCCTTGATGAATTTGTCAAGCTCGTCTAGCTTAACGAGAAATTTCTCATAATTTGCGTTATAAAGCTCTTTGTGCTCGGGAAAAACTCTAACAAGTCCGTTTAGGATGTTTTTAGCCTGAGTTTTTACAAGCACCGGATCAAGCCAGATGTGTGGATCAAGCCCGTCGTGGCTATGACAATGCACTTTTCCGTTGTGTTCGTGGCAATGCTCTTTTTTATCGTGCGCGTGCCCCTCATGCTCATGCTCTTGCATAGCGACTCTTTCTATCCCTTTTTGAGTAAAAATAAATTTTAGCTTTGGAAACGACTGCTGAAATTTCGGCAACCAAACCTCTTCAAATTCAATGCCTATGGCAAAATAAAGTTTGCTGTTTTCAAGAGATTTCATCTGCTTTGGCTTTGGCTCGTAAGTGTGAGGATCGGTTCCTAAAGATACCATGGTATTTACTTCAACCGTGTCGCCTGCGATCTGTTTTACGAAAAATTCCTGAGGTAATATACTTACGCTAACGACGGGTTTTGCAAAGCATGCAAGCGCGCCAAAACATAAAAAAGCTAAAATTTTCTTCATCTTAAACCTTTTTTCAAAATTTTTAGGGAAGTATAGCAAAAGCAACTTAGTTGCGAATTAATGCTTTTTTATATAAATTTTAGTATGATAGCTTTTGAGATTAAACGAAAGGATGAGATGTCGCCTCAAGAGCTCTTAAGGATAAACGATATAAAGGCAACTCCGCTTCGGTTGCAAATTTTAGAAATTTTATCTCGCGCCGATACTCCGCTTGGGTACGATGAAATTCTAAGCAAAATTAAGGCCAATAAAACGACATTTTACCGCTCGATGGAGATTTTTGAAGCTAAAGGCATTATCGTAAAAAACGAAAACAACCATAAAAATTTCTATGAGCTTGCAGGCGAAGCAAAGGCGTATTTTGTCTGTGATGTTTGCAGAAAGATGACAAATATCGATATGCCGAATTTAAACCAAAGCCACGTTAAAAGCGTAGTCGTAAAGGGAATTTGCGACGATTGCTTTTAAATTTCCTCATTTTCGCCGTAAAGCTCCGCAAGATGACCCGGGATCGCCTTTGGACGCTTTTTGTCAAGGTCAAAATATACGTAAGTGGTTATGGCTTTAGCTATGATCTTGCCGTCTTTTATAAATTCGTAAAATCTGTTTGAACTAACTTTTCTAGCCTGCTTTGTCCATGTTTTTATCTCGATCTCGTCGCCTAAATAAATTTGCTCTAAATAGTCGATTTCGTTGCGTTTTATAACCCAAGTCGAGTTGTTTTTAAGCTGCTCTTCAAATGTATCTCCTACGAAATTTGAGTGCGCAAAAGCCGCTTCTTGCATCCAGATAAGATAGTATGCGTTGTTTGCGTGGTTGTTTATGTCTATGGCCTCTTTGCCTACTTTAAATTTGTAGCTAAAAATTCTCATATTTGTCCTTTTGTTTGATACAATTGTAACTCAAATTTTTAAAAAGGCGGTTTTATGAAGAGCTCTTGGGATAAAAAAGCGGCTAATTACTCAAGATATGAGGGCGAACTTAACGAATTTCAAAAAGAATTTTTTGATAAGTTAGATAAATACGGAATAGACTTTAAAGAAAAAACTCTTATAGATGTGGGTTGTGGAACAGGCGTGAAAACTCTTCATCTTGCTAAAATGTGTAAAAACGTAACAGGTCTTGACCTCTCGACCAAGATGCTTGAGGTTATGAGCGATGACGCTCGCAAATTCGGTATCTCAAATTTAAGGATAGTTGAGAGCGATTGGACAAGTTTTAAGCTTGATCAAATTTACGATATAGCTTTTAGCACGATGAGTCCTGCGATCGCAACCGTGGAGGATTTTGATAAATTTACAAGTGCAGGCAAGCAAAGAGTTTATCTGTGGTGGAACAAGCCTAGAAATTCGGACTTAATCAATAAATTTTATGAAATTTACGGCGAGAGAAAAGGGTGGTTTGATAGAGCAAGCGGGTTTGAGTATCACTTGCAAATGCAAAAAATTCCTTTCAAATCAGAGATTATTGAAGAGGTAAGAAGCAAGGATTTGAGTTTGCAGGAAGCTTACGAAAATGTTACTTGGCATTTAGAAATCGGCGAAATTAAATTTAATGAAAAATCCCTTAAAAACGAACTTGAAAAGCAAAGTATAAACGGAAAAATAACAGAAACTATCAGCTCTTCAATGAAACTTTTGGTGTTTTAGGATATAATCGGATAATTTTTTGTCGGAGAGTATTTTGAGGTTTTTGTTGATATTTTTAATGTCTATGTCGCTTTTTGCAGGCAATCAGCTATTTACTCCGATTGAGTCTATTGAATATGACTATAAAAAAGCGCAGCTTGGTAAAAACCTTTTTTACGATACTAGACTTAGCCCAAGCGGAACTATATCCTGTGAAAGATGTCATAATCTTTACTGGAATACAAGCGGTACGATAGATCACAATATCAAAGTTTCCATAAGCGGCTATATGAATCCTCCTACCGTGCTAAATGCCGCGTCGAATTTTTTGTTTTTCAAAAACGGTAGAGTAAGAAATATGAAAGATCAGGTCATAGAGAGCATAACCGATCTAAATCAGCTTGGAAGCACAAAGGAATTCGTGGTAAAAAAAGTAAGCTCCAACGCTAAATATAGAAGCCAGTTTTATGCCGTTTATGATGAGGGAGTAACTTTTGAAAATATAGTTGATGCTATAGCGGAATTTCAAAAAGCTCTTATAACTCCCAATGCAAGGTTCGATCAGTTTTTAAGAGGCGATGAAAACGCCCTTAGTAGTGATGAAAAAAGAGGTTTTGAACTGTTTAAAAAAGTCGGATGCATAAACTGCCATAGCGGCAGAAATTTGGGCGCAAATGTATATTATAACGTCCAGCTTGACGATAATTCAGTTAAAGCCGAGACGGGGTATTATAAGGTACCCGGACTTAGAAATATCGCTAAAACGGCTCCGTATTTTTACAACGGTAAGCAGGATAATTTAAAAGAGGCGATCAGGCATGTTTCAGGACTTCAGGTATCTCAGGACATCACTGATGAAGAGATGGAATTTATATATAAATTTTTACTTACTTTAAGCGGCGAAAAGCCTGAAATTTTAAAATGAAAAACAAAATTATATTTTTAAAATTGCTGTTTTTGTCTTTGGCGCTGATTTTATTTATGGGTGCTATGATAACCTATAAGGCAAACAAAGATGTTTTGGAAGGTTATAGGTGGAGCAACTATATAACCGATCTGGTTAGGATAAATAAAGAGATTAAATTTATACTAGATAAGACGTTTTTGCAAGCCGATCACGATAAAATGATGCAGCTAACTAATGATTTTAGCGGTATCGTGAATGAAATTTTATATACTAAAAAGCATAAATCCTTTAACGAAGTTCCGGTAAATCTTGAAACCATAGAAAGAGTCAAGGAAATTTTCGATAAAAAAATAAATTTGATAGATAATTTTAACTCCGTTGCTATACTGGCCAAATTCATATATGACGATATAATCTTTAAAGATCTTTATAGAAGCAGTTATTTTGATAGCGTTATGCCTAGCATTTTGCTCTTTAGATATGATATAAACGCAAATTTAAAAAAACCATACAAGCTTTTAAGCGAGTATTTTGAAAGAGCGGAGCTTAATAAGCACGACATAAGCTTCCTGCATGGAGCCAAGGAGCTTGTAGAGTATTATCAAGAGGCGCAGATAACTTTAAATGAAATTTATGGACTAAATTTGCAAGAGCAACTTGATAAGCTTGTTGTAGAAAGTCAGCAATATATCAACAAGTCCATCTCGAATTTAAAAAATATGACCAGAATTTTTATCCTACTCATAGCCATATCGATAATTTTGATATTTTTTACATTTTTAAAAAGCAAAAGAATATTAAAAAGATCAAACCACCTGCATCAAGCCATCGATAATATATTTAGTTCGGTTATGTTTATAGATACAGATAGAAAAATTAAATATGTAAATAAAATTTTTGAAGAAACTACCGGCTATAAGCCCGAAGAGGTTATAGGAAAAAGCACCGACATACTAAAATCCCATACTCACGTGAATGAATTTTACGAAGATATCATCAAAACTTTAGAAAGCAATAAAATTTGGAGATGCAATGAGTATGTAACGGAGTCAAAAAACGGCGATTTGATTTATGAGCAAGTTATGTTCTCTCCTTTGTTTGATGAAAAGGGCAAAAGAGAAGGCTATCTGTCGGTAAAATTTGATAGAACTCAAGAAATTTTAAACGCAAAAGAGCTTGAGAAAAAAGATATCGAGCTTAGAAACAAGGCTCTTTATGATAGGCTCACTGGATTTGGTAGCTATTTTGGTCTTACGCAAAGGCTTACGGAGCATCCAAGCGGTATGATCATCTATATAAATATCAATAACTTTATGGATTTTCGCTTCTTTTACAAGACAAAGACGATAGAGCTTATTATCACTTCATTTGCCAATACAATCCAGCTTTGTATTGATACTTATAAGATAAATGCAAGCGTTTATAGAGTGCAGTTTGATGAATTTTGTATCTGGTATGACGGTAATAATGTCCAAAGAGATATAAGCAGGATTAAAGATTATTTCGTAGCTAACGACCTTTATATCGTAGTCGATGATAAAAAAGAGTTTATCCCGAACATAAAAACCACTATCGGCGTTAGTTTGGCGCAAGATACTATTCAGACAAACCGCCTAACTCAAGCTATGCTTGCTCACCACGAGGCTAAGTATAGAGGTGAAGATGTTTATTACTACACCGAAAACAGCCACATAGAGCAGCAGTATTATCAAAACCAAATCATGTCAAGAACTATCGAATACGCTATTTATAACAATACCATTATCGTGGAGTGTCAAGGCGTATATGACATATCCTTTAACGTAAAAAATCCTAAGGTTAAATATTACGAAGTTCTTGTGCGTCTCATCGACGAACACGGCAAGATGCGCTATCCTGGGGAATTTTTGGATATCGCTAAGAAAATTTCTCTTTATAACGACATAACTAAAAAAGTCATAGGTCATGTATTTAGACTGGTTGAAAGGTTTCCCGATCTTAAATTTTCGATGAATCTTTCAAATAGCGACATCATCAATTCCCAAATTCGTGATCTTATAGAACAAAAGCTTAGAATTTGCTCGTATCCTGAGCATGTTTATTTTGAAATTTTAGAATCCGAAGGTGTAGATGACTATGAAGCGGTAAATGATTTTATCCACAAAGTAAGCAGCTACAACTCTAAAATCGCAATTGACGATTTTGGTAGCGGCTACTCAAACTACTACCGAATTTTAGAGCTTGATATAGATACTATTAAAATCGACGGCTCTATAATCAAAAAGCTTCCTTTTGATAAAAACGCCAGGTATCTAATGCAAACCATCATCGATTTTGCCAATCGCCAAAATTACAATGTAGTAGCTGAATTTGTAAGCACTCCTGAAATTTTAGCCGAAGTTAAAAAATTCGGTATCAAATACGCTCAAGGCTTCTTGCTTGGCAAGCCTATCTCGCCTGACGATCTAAAAAAAGATACTAAAAAATAATTCGCTTTTATCCTAGGCTTATAAATTTATATGCCTAATTCTTTTAAATTCTATTATCTAAATTTAATTACTAAAATTCTATAATTTAAAATATAAAATAGGATATAAACTTGAAGTATAAAACTTATATTGCCATTGATGATACCGATGAAATAGGATATACTAAATCCACTGGTATGCTTACTGAAAATATAGCTGAATTTATAAATGACCGCTTTTGTGAATGTTCTTTTATAAGTCGCCATCAGTTGCTAATTGACGAAAGAGTAAATTACACTTCGCACAACAGCTCAATGTGCTTTAGCACCTATCTTAACGAAGTTCAAAGAGATGAGGTTATTAAATTTGCACAAGCTTTTTTGATAAAAGAAAGCGCGCCTAGCAGTGAGCCGGGGATCGCGGTTGCCTTTGAAAAAGATATCTTAAATTTAAATTCTCTTATCGAATTTGGCAAAAGAGCAAAAGTTGAGTTTATAACAAAAGATGAAGCTTATGATGAGGCAAAAAGACAAAACATCTATCTTAAAGAGCTTAAAAATGAAGGCAGAGGA
>NZ_LIWP01000012.1:0-55821 GCF_012978775.1 Campylobacter sp. RM15925 | reverse complement strand
CAAAATAGAGAATATAAGGCTTTATAGCTAAATTTTAAGTATTTAAAATTGCTACTATTTTATACTCTAAAAAGCAAAATATCAAACTTATATTTCAGTTATAGTAGCAAGAATACCGATGCGTAAAATAAAATATATAGAAAATTTATAACATTGGAGAATTTTTGAAAAATTTATTAGAACTTGTTGTTTGCTTAAAAAAAGAGCTTAAATTTAATAAAAAAATGCTTGATAAAGTAGACAAAAGAAGAGTTAAAAGATATCCTTGTTTGTTGCAATCAAAATCTTTCATAAATTCTCGTGCTATAAAATTTACATTTAAAAAGCGCTCCAAATTTTGTATATCTCATAAAGATGGATGTGTGGCGGTGCTTTTTGGAAAAGGTTCATTTGGAGTGGATGTCGAAGAGTTAAAAGATAGAAATTTTGAGCACATAAACGAATTTTGTTTTACGGAATTTGAAGAGCAAGAGTGGAACAAGTCGCTAAAAAACAAAGAAAAATTTTATCAAATTTATACCACCAAGGAAGCTTTGATAAAGGCTCAAAATTTGGGCTTTAACGAGCTTAAAGTTGTAGATTCTTTAAGATCAAGAGGATATTTTAAAAAAAGCTTTATTGTTAATGATTTGTTTATAGTTTCTGTTGTTTTTAAAGGTAAAAAAGATATAATGATTAAATTTTTATAAAGACGAGAGTTTTGTTTGAGTGTGGTTAAATTCCTAAAATTGTTTGTTTTGGCGATATTACTATCTGCCTGCAATGCTAAATTTCAACCGCCTATTTCGCCTAAATTCAGTGAAAAAAATTTTGAAGTTATTTCTAGGCAAGGAACAGGCATTCTTTATGTAGCCAGTACCGACAAGGGATATAATTTTACTTTGATTAGTGCGCTTGGAGCTCCTTTGGCAAGGCGAGTTTTAACAAAAGACGGCAAATTTGAAAATATTGGATTTTTGCCACCAAATTCAAGATACAACGATCTTTTTGTATCTGTTCTTGATATGATAAAAAACAAAGAGCATGAGAAGGAAATTTTAATAGATGAAGAAAAATTTAAGGTAAAAAGCATTGATATACGTTAGTAAGCCGTCCATAGTGAGTGCACCCGGCATGAGTGCGGATGAAAATATTTTAAATTTACAAACAGGTAAGAGGTTTTTAACTCTTTGCGATAGTTTTATAGAGGGCAAATCATTCATGCTAGGCAAGATAGGCGTTGGTTTTGAAAAATTTAGCTCTAAAACTCCTGAACATTTTAAAACTCGCACAAACGCGCTTGCCTTAAACGCTATGATGCAAATTGATAATACAATAAAAGACGCCATAAAAAAGCATGGTAAAAATCGCGTAGGTGTCGTTATAGGAACTACAACAAGCGGAGTTGAAGAAAACTACAAGATATTTAAAGAGCATGCCAAGACAGGATTTTTTGATATATTTAGATACAATGTCAGCCAAAACGCTCTGGCAAATCCTGCCGAGTTTATCGCTGATTTTTATGGATTAAGCGGAGTTTGCTTTGCTGTTTCTACGGCTTGCACTTCGGGCGTTAAGGCGATAATTGAAGCCAAAAGGCTTATTAAAGCTGGAATTTGCGATGCGGTTATTTGCGGTGGAGTTGATAGTCTAAATACTCTTACTATAAACGGGTTTCATTCTCTTGGGATACTAAGTGAGAGCGAAACTAATCCCTTTTCAAAAAATCGCGACGGTATAAATATAGGCGAAGGTGCGGGGCTTTTCGTGCTAAGCAAAGATGAAATCTCTGATATTGTTATAGTGGGCGAACATTCAAATTGCGATGCGTTTCATATGACTCAGCCTGAAACAAGCGGCAAAATGCAAGGAATTTGCATCCAAGAAGCGCTTAAAAAAGCAAATTTAAGCAAGGTTGATTATATAAATTTGCATGGCACGGGCACCATCGCAAACGATCAGGTTGAAGCTGCCGTAGTAAATGCAAATTTGCCAAATACACCGGCAAGTTCTATAAAGCCTGCGATAGGACATACATTGGGTGCCGCAGGAGCGATTGAAAGCGCTATTTGTGTGATGCTTTGCATGCAAAAAGAAGTTATTTTACCGCCTCATATATATGATGGAATTTATGACAAAGAGATAAAGAGAGTAAATTTGGTTAAAATCAATGAAAAAGCCGTTGTAAATTCTGCCATGTCGTTATCTTTTGCTTTTGGCGGAGATAATGCGGCGATTATTTTTGAAAGAGTTAGATGAGTTTGGCTGATTATTTGCCTCACGGCACTTCTATCGTGCTTATAGATGAAATTTTAGAATTTAAGCAAGATTATATCAAGACTAAAAGTATCATAAAAAGCGATAATAAATTTTTGCAAGACAGCAAATTTGAGATGTATAAAAGCATAGAGATTATGGCGCAAGCGCTTGGGATATATGACTATAAGATGCGCGAGTTAAAAGGGTTAAAATCAGGACTTGGATTCTTGCTTGGAAGCAGAAAGTTTGAGATGTTTCAGCCGTTTTTAAATATAGGGGACGAAGTTGTAATAGAGGCAAGATGTTCTTTACAGGATGAGGAGGGGTTTGGAATTTATGATTGCGAGCTTTATGCGGATGGCAAAATAGCAGCCAAAGCCCGTTTAAACGTAATAAGTCCTAATGATGAGTTTGTACAAAGGATTGTAAATGAGTAAAAAAAGAGTTTTGATAACGGGCTCAAGCAGAGGCATAGGCGAGGCGATAGCAAGACGTCTTGCGGGTAGCGGCTATGAAGTGGTTTTGCACGGAAAGAAGAAAAGCGATGCGCTAACTAACCTTGAAAACGAACTTGGACTTAAAAGCCTTGCTTTTGATGTGAGTGATACACAGGCTGCAAATTTTGCCATTGAAGAGGATATGGCTAAAAACGGCGCTTACTATGGTGTAGTCTTAAATGCAGGGATAACTCGCGATAACACCTTTGTAGCGATTGAAAAAGAGGACTGGTTTGATGTTATGGATGTAAATTTAAATAGCTTTTATAATGTCTTAAAGCCTGTACTAATGCCTATGATACGCACGAGAAAGCCTGCTAGAGTAGTTGTGATAAGCTCGGTTTCAGGCATTATCGGCAATAGAGGACAGGTTAATTATTCTGCAAGCAAAGCGGGGCTTATAGGAGCTACAAAAGCTCTTGCCGTAGAGCTTGCCTCAAGAAATATAACCGTTAATTGCGTAGCTCCGGGACTTATTGAAACAGATATGATAGATGAAAATTTGCCGATGGATGAAATTTTAAAAGCAATTCCGGCAAAAAGAGCGGGCAAAGCATATGAAGTAGCGCCATTGGTTGAGTTTTTACTAAGTGAAGATGCCTCATACATAACAAGACAAGTTATCGGCGTAAACGGAGGTCTTTGCTGATGCGTGTATTTGTAACGGGAATGGGCATAGTAAGCGCTTTTGGCAAGAGCTGGAGTGAAGTAAGAGAGAAATTTAAGCAGGGCGAAAACGCTGTTGTTTATATGAAGGAGTGGGATAGGTATAATGATCTAAATACTCGCCTTGCCGCACCCATTTTAAATTACGAGTGCCCAAAAGAGTGGGATAGAAAGCAACTTAGAAGCCTTGGTATCGTATCAAGATATAGCGTTGAAGCCGCAGGACTTGCTTTAAGTGACGCAGGACTTTTGAATGATGAGAGGATTACGGACGGCAGGATGGGCGTGGCATGCGGTTCATCCACCGGCAGCACCGAGTCGATTTTATCTATGGCTAATCTTTTAAGCACGGGTGAAAATAGCTGCAATGCTAACACTTATATAAAGATGATGCCTCACACGACAGCTGCTAATATAGCTCTTTTTTATAAACTAACAGGACGCATAATACCCACTTCATCGGCCTGTACCAGCGGATCTCATGCTATCGGATATGCTTATGAGAGCATAAAAAGCGGCAGGATAGACATGATGCTTGCAGGAGGCGCAGAAGAGCTCTGTCCAAGTGAAGCTTATGTCTTTGATATGCTTTATGCAACCAGCGTTAAGAACTCAACTCCAAAGCTCTCTCCTGCACCATTTGACTCAGGCCGAGATGGTTTGGTTCTTGGAGAAGGAGCCGGTATAATGCTGCTTGAGAGCGAAGAGAGCGCTATGAAAAGGGGAGCTAAAATTTACGCTGAAGTTGTCGGGTTTGGTTCAAACTGCGACGGCACGCACGTAACAAGACCGCAAAGCGCTACTATGAAAGGCGCGATGCAACTAGCGCTAAAAGAAGCAAATTTAACTCCCGATATGATAGGCTATATCAACGCTCACGCAACCGCTACCAAGCAAGGAGATATCGCAGAAAGCATAGCTACAAATGAGCTTTTTGGCGAAAATATAGCTATCAGCTCGCTTAAAAGCTATCTTGGACACACTCTTGGAGCCTGTGGCGGGCTTGAGGCGATATTTAGCGTTATGATGATGAGAGAGAGGCGATTTTTCCCTACGATAAATTTAAATGATATTGATGAAAGCTGCGCTCCGCTAAGATATTTAAGAGAAGAAACAGCCATAAATACCGACTTTGTTATGAGCAACAACTTTGCATTTGGCGGAGTAAATACATCGCTTATATTTAAGAAAATTTAATAAGGAGCAGTAGTGAAAAAGATATTGTTTTTAGCGATTTTGATTTTTAGTTTAAATGCCGAGGAGATATTTAATCTAAGCATTGAAGAGGCGTTTAAAAATCCTTTAGCTAAAAAATATATATTACCCGATGTAAAAGTGGAATTTGCAGATACATACACAGCTGATAGAGTTGTAGTGGCAGCCACTGCAAGCAGAAAGCAAAGAGGCGAAATATCAGATAAAAAAGATAAGTGTGAAATAGCTTTTTTGGATGCTCTAAATGCTTTTCAAAGACGAGTTAAAAAAGAAAATGGATCAAAAGCCGTAAATATAGTAAGCTTTTTGTATGGCAATGTGTTTAGTTCTAAAACGGAATTTCAATGCCTCTATACTAACAAATTTACGGTTAGACTAAGAGGCGATATAGCCAAATAAAGGAGAAATGATGAAGAAAATTTTTGCCGGTATAGCGGTTTTGGTTTTGGGTTTAAATTTAAGTGCGCGCGATGACGTGCTTTACTTTTCGATTGACGAGGTTTTAAAGTCGCCAAAGGCTGCCGAAGTTCTTAATAAAGACATCAAGCTAAGCTTTGGCTCGGGCACAAAAGGTAAAATTTTACAAAAAGGTCTCACTTCAAACAAAAAGACAAATGCATTTAATAAAAGCGATAAAGAGGCTTGCGAATGGGCATTTTTATCAGCCATCAAGACATTTCAGGAGCGAGCCGTTAAAGAGGGTGGCACGAGAGTTATAAACCTTACCGGTTATTACAAAAAGCAGCCTTTTGACTCTAAAACTCAGTTTCAGTGCGGAGCCGGAGCGCTTATGGCCGGTGTAACGCTAAAAGGCGATATAGCAAAATAATGAATTTAAGCTTTAAGGTTGAATTTTTTGACGCTATTGTTTTTGATAATTCCGGCAAAAGCGAGCTTTTAAAATATACAAAAGAATTTGATATCTCGCATATCCCGCCGCTTGAAAGACGCAGGCTAAGCAAGGCTGCAAGGTGCGCCTTTCATCTTACAAAAAGTCTTGGCGATATCGATATGCCTGTGGTTTTTAGCTCATATAGCGGAGAGATAAATAGATGTTTTGATCTGCAAAGCACGCTTGCAAGAGGCGAGCTTATCTCGCCGACTTCATTTTCGCTTTCGGTTCATAACGCCATATCTTCGCTTCTTAGTATCAGTATGCAAAATCGTCATGAAATTTCCGCTGTGTGTGCGTATGCTACTCTTGAATACTCTCTCGTGCAAGCTAAACTTCATCTTGAAAACGGTCATGATAGAGTGCTTTTGCTTGCTTATTATGAAGCTGTAAATCAGGAGTATTTTAAACAAGAAGAAGCCTCTTTTATGGTTGCTATGGTAGTTTCTAAAGGGCAGAATTTAAAGCTAATTCAAGGCGAAAAGCAAAAAGATATCGATGAAAATTTACTGCTTAAATTTTTACTAAATTTTGATATATGTAAAAAATCATCGTGGACTAGCAGTGATAAAAACTGCACTTGGCAGTGGGACTATGAGCCTTAAAAAGCTTTTGCGTCAAGCTTTGGCGGCTGTGCTTTTTATTATTTTTGGAATTATTTGCATGGTAGGAAATCTAATATTTTTACCTATCGTGATACTTGGTCTTCATAAATTTAAAACAGTTCAAAATTTATCCCGCGATAGCGTTTGGTTGTCTTGGAAATTTTTCATAGCGGTGAGTAAAATTTTTGGCTATTTAGACTATAAATTTGATATCAAAACCGATCTGGGCAAAAATTCCCAAATGATAGTGGCAAACCACCCATCTCTTATAGACGTGGTCTTTTTGATATCTAAAATTCGGCGTGCAAACTGCATAGTAAAGGGCGATCTTACTAAAAATGTATTTTTATCATTTGCTATTAAAGCGTGTGGATATATACCAAATACGGCTAACGAAGAGTTGCTTGAAAGAAGCGTTTGCGCTCTTGAAAACGGAGAAAATTTGATCGTCTTTCCCGAAGGAACGAGAACTAAAGATGAGATAAATTTCCACAAAGCCGCATCTCATATCGCGACAAAAGCGGCAAGCGAAATCATAGGCATTGCTATTAATATGCAGCCAAGAAGCCTAAGAAAGGGCGAGCCTTGGTATAGCACGCCCGATGTTATGATAAAATATGACTTTTATGAGCTTTTTTGCCTTGATATGAAAGGTTTTTTTGCTCATAAGCCAAATCCTATAAGAGCCAAAGAGCTGCATAGGTATATGAATGAAATTTACAGGAAGGAGTTTGAATGCAAGAGTTAGTTAATGAGATAAAAGAGCTTATCATAAACAGCCTGAATTTGGAGGATATGAAGCCAAGCGATATAAATGAAAATGCACCTCTTTTTAATGAAGGTTTGGGGCTTGATAGCGTAGATGCGCTTGAGCTTGGACTTGCCGTTCAGAAGCGATACGGCCTTGTGCTTGATTCAAAGACGGCGAATTTAAAAGAGATATTTTATAGCGTAAATTCGCTTGCAAAATACATTTTTGAAAAGAGGAGCGAGCAATGAAGCAAGAAGAGATATTTGAAATTTTAAAATCCTCTTTGATAGAGCTTTTTGAGATAGAAGAAAGCAGGATAAAGCCAGAAACGCTTATTTATGAAGAGCTTGAGATAGATAGTATAGATGCGATAGATCTAATCGATCACATCAAGCGAAAAACGGGACATAGACTTATGCCCGAGGATTTTAAGAGCGTAAAGACGCTTGAAGATATCGTTAAAGCGGTTGCAAAGAAATTTGAAGCTTAAAACGGCGATAAGGGCGGGAATATTTATAGCAAGCATAGCTTATCCCTTTGCGCTATTTTTTGCAAACCGATTTAGTCTAATCGTCATTGTCGCACTTGGAATTTTATGGACGCTAAGAGGAATTTTAGAAAGCGGAAATTTAAGGCTTGTTTCTTTTTTGGCGGCGGCATTTTTTGGGCTTTGTCTTATCTTTAAAGGATCGGCTTTAGCCTTTTTATATCCCGTCTTGGTAAGTCTTGGATTTTTGGCTGTTTTTGCATATAGCTTAAAAAATGAGGCGATCATAACGAAATTTGCCAGACTGAAAGAGGCAAATTTGAATGAAAAAGTTATAGCCTATACTAGAAATTTGACTAAAATTTGGTGTGGTTTTTTTATTTTTAACGCCGCTTTGGCGCTTTTTTTATCTATTCTTGAGGATAAGATTTACTGGAGCGCTTATACGGGAGTGATTTCATATCTGCTGATGGGCTCTCTTTTTGGCGGTGAGATTTTGTATAGAAAGATTTTTATTTTAAGAGATGGCAGATGAGTTTTATTGATAAGTTTAAGAATTTTAGATTTATAGATGAAGATAGGGATGTATTTGCCCAGTCTAAGAAATTTGCAAGCTATTTAAAACAAAACAATATAAAAGAGGTTGAAATTTATCTAAGTTCGGCTTGTGATTTTTGCATAGCATTTTTTGGCGCGATGATGGCAGAAGCGGTTGCTTATATTTTGCCAAAGCCGATTTTTAGCGGCGAAATGCTTAGTGTAAGAGATGAAAATTTTGCCGAATTTTTATATGTAAATGATATTTACGAGCTAAATTTAAATGAGGATAGCAAATTTTACCTTCAGACTTCAGGCTCAACGGGCAAGAGTAAAAATATAAAAAAATCTCTTAAAAGCATGATTGTAGAGGGCGAATATTTGGCTAAAATTTTTGGCTTTAGTCCTGAAAATATAATATTTGCAAGCGTTTCGCACCAGCATATGTTCGGGCTTGCTTATAGGATATTTCTTCCTATGATGATTGGCTCAAAGGCTATCGCGCGCGAGCTTAACTACCCTGAAGCAATCCTAGAGCTTGATCTTAACAATCATGTTTTAATAACCTCTCCCGTGTTGCTTAAAGCCTTGGTTCAAAGCCCAAGAGCGGACGAGATAAAGCCTATTTGCGGTATAGTTTCGGCGGGAAGCGAGCTAAAAAGCGAGCTTAGAGAAGAGCTTAATAAGCTTTGCAATGCAAAGATAATTGACATATACGGTAGTACCGAAACCGGTACGATAGCGCAAAATTTAGGCGACGGGCTTATGCTTCTTGGGCCCGTTAAGGGCGGACTTGATGAAAGAGAAGCGCTAAACGTAAGCTCTCCTTGGTGCGAGTTTTTTCAAAGTAACGATTGTGCGGGCATAGAGGGTTCGCGTCTCATCTTGCGCGGCAGGATCGATAGGATAATCAAACTAAACGACAAGCGAATAAGCCTAGAAAGTATTGAAAAAAAGCTATTTGAAAGCGGAATTTTAAGCGATTGTTATTGCGCGGTTCATCCGAAATTTAAGCGTGCGGTTGCGCTTTTGGAATTAAATAAAAGCGGGCTTGATAAATTTAGAAAATTTGGCAAAGCGGGCATAGTAGAGCAGCTTAAAGAGATACTAAAGATAGAATACAAAAATAGTGTTAGGCGCTTTAAGATAGTTGAGAGCCTGCCTAGAAATCCTCAAGGAAAATTTTCAAAAGATAAATTCGAAGAGGTTTTATTTAGGCAAATTTCGCCAAAGTGGACTAGGTGCAAAAGTGATGTTTGGGAGTATAAATTTAGCTGCGTTATGAGCGTTGAGCTTGATATATTTACTCATCATTTTGCGAGACTTCCTTTGGTGCCGGGATTTTTTCAGCTTGATTTTGTATTTGCCCTAGCTAGGAGTGTGGGGGTAAAATTTAGTGATAAAACTAGCATGGAAAATCTAAAATTTACTAAATTTGTCCGTCCAAACGATACTCTTGATGTCTGTTTTGACGTGAGCGATGAGAAGATCAACTTCGAGCTATTTTGCAACGGCGAAAAGTGCTCAAGCGGCAGGATAAAATTTGATATATAAATACGGCTTTTTAATCCCATTTTACAACCATCCGGCTCGCATAAAGCAGCTTGTAACCGAGCTTAAAAAGCATGATTTGCCCATTATAATTGTAGATGACGGCTCAGATAGCGCCGGCAAAGCCGTGCTAAATAGCCTTGAAGGCGTTATTATCTTAACTAGAGAGCAAAACGGCGGCAAGGGCGCTGCGATGAAGGACGGGTTTAAATTCGGGCTTGAAAACGGCTTTAGCCATCTTTTTCAGATAGATGCGGATTCTCAGCATGATCTTAGCGTAATAAGCGAGTTTTTAGCTTGCAGCAAAAAAGAGCCTAAAAAACTCATATGTGCAGCTCCCGTTTATGATGAAAGCGCGCCAAAAGCTAGGGTTCACGGCAGAAAAATAACAAATTTTTGGATATATATCAACACTCTTGGCGCAGATATCAAAGACGGGATGTGCGGATTTAGAATTTATCCCTTAAAAGAGCTTGAAACGGCGATTTCCAAAAGCAAGACCGATAGAATGGAATTTGATACTGAAATCCTTGTAAACGCCCATAGAAGCGGTGTTAAGATGGAATGGATAGATATAAGGGTATTTTACGAAAAAGGCGGCGTGTCGCACTTTAAAATGCTAAGAGACAACGCGCTTATATCGCTTATGCACGCTAAGTATTTTTTAACTATGCCAAAATTTGCTTTTGATAGATTAGCAGGCTCTAAAAGCGATAAAATGTGGTGGCAAAAGCATGAGCGAGGCGGCAAAAATTTATTAAATTTGACACTATTTTTAACAAAATACACGCCAAAATTTCTTTTGAATTTTCTGATAAAAATCGTAGTGTTTTTTTACTACGTCACCTCAAAAAAGGAGCGTGAAAATATTAAGAAATTTAGAGAAAATTTAGCCAAATTTGCGGGCAAAGAGTGTGTCAAAGATAGTAGCGTATTTAGTAATTTTTATGAATTCGGTGTTGCGATTTGCGATAAATTTAGAGTATGGCGAGGCGAGATAACCTTAAATGAGATCAAGGCGATAAATTTAGAAGCGATTCAAAACGAGCTCATAAATGCTAAAAGAGGGCAGGTTATACTGACCGCTCATCTTGGGAATATTGAAATTTGCAAAGCGCTTTCAACTAAAGTCGGCGGACTTGATATGGTTATTTTAGCCTATGATAAAAATACACGGGAATTTGCTGAGACTATAGCCAAGATAAGCGGTAAAAGCGTGCGAGTGATGCTTGTTAACGAGCTTGACGTAGAGGCTATGCTGGAACTTAAAAACATAGTAGATAGCGGCATTCATATAGGCATAATGGGCGATAGAGTGCCTATAAGCGGGGATAAATTTAGCGAGGTTAGCTTCCTTGGGCAAAGCGCTAAATTTAACTACGGACCGTATCTGATAGCCGGAATTTTAGGCGTTGGCGTAAGCTCTCTTTGGTGTCAAAAGGTGGGAGATAAATTTGATATAGAGCTAATTAAAATCGCTGATCAGATAAAGCTTTTTAGGGATAAACAAGCAAGCGTTAAGCCATATCTTGAAGCTTATGTAAGAGAGCTTGAAAAAAGATGCGTTCAAACGCCTTCTCAGTGGTTTAATTTTTTTGATTTTTGGGGTCAATGATGAGTGAAATTTCAAAGAAAGTTATCATAAAAGCTCAGTTTTTCGATGTGGATTCTATGAACGTGGTTTGGCACGGCAACTATATCAAATACCTTGAAACAGCGCGTTGCGAACTGCTTGATGAGATAGGATATAACTACGAAGCGATGAAAAACGACGGCTTTGCTTTTCCTGTCGTTAAGCTTGACATCAAGTATGCAAAGCCTGTGTTTTTTGGCGATGAGATCGAGGTTGAGGCTATTTTGGTTGAATTTGAGAGCTTTTTAAAATTTAGATACATCATAAGAAACGTCAAAACAAAAGAGAAGCTAAGTGTGGCAAATAGCTCGCAAGTAGCGGTTGATATGAAGGACATACAAACTTGTCTTGTGTTGCCCGAACCCATTAAAAAAGCGATAAAAAGGTATCAAAATGAAAAACTTAATAGTAATACTTAGTCTTGGTTTAAGCTTGTTTGCGACTAGTTTTGAAGAGATAAAATCAAACATAAAAACTCAAAACATAAGCGGAAGTTTTACTCAGACTAAAATTTTAAAAGGTTTTAATAATGCTTTTAAAAGCTATGGCTCATTTTCTTTAAAAGAAAATGAGCTACTTTGGCAAAACAGCAAGCCGATTTCTTCAACTCTCATCATAAACAAGGACGGAGTTTTTCAAAAAAACGGCGATGATCTTATAAAAACCGGTCAAAATTTCGATGAAAAGCTATTTTTGGCTCTTGTTAGACTTGATGAAAGAGAGCTAAAAAAAGAGTTTGAATATAAAATTTCATCTTCAAGCAAAGGCTGGGATATCGTGCTAACGCCTAAAAATTTACTTTTAAAGCAAATTTTTACTCAAATTTCATTAAGCGGAGATGAGTTTTTAAAACGACTTGAACTTGATGAGGTAAGCGGAGATAAAACAATAAACGAATTTTATGATATAAAATGAAAAAAATCTCTACTTTTTGTCTGTTCCTTCTTGTCTTTTTTGTGTCTGTTTTTTATATCGTAAGCGAGATAAAAAGAGTTGAAACCGATATATTCGCTCTTGTAAATTTTAAAGAAAACGAGCGTGAATTTAAGCTTTTAAAATCCATGCAAAAAGATTTTTCAAATGAATTTTTATTTATGAGCGACTCGAAAGAATTTGCTTTAAAGGCTAAAAAAACCGCTTTTGAATTTAGTATTTTTGATGAATTTAACGCTACGACAAATATCAATCTTTCAAACTATCTTGATGAGATAAACCGGCTTAAGATGGCTATGCTTAGTAAAGAAATTTACCAAGAGATAGTTGGGGGTAGCGGCGAGTTTTTTAAAAAAAATGCCGAAAGCTTTTTTAATCAATTTGCTTTTAAACCGCTTAGCCCAAACGATGATTTTTTCGGTTTTTCAAGTCATTTGAGTGTAGATGATTCAAAGGTAAGCCTTGATCTTTCAAGCCTTATGCTTAGGGTTAAAGACGAAAATAGGGATTTTTATCTCATAAAAGCAAGGCTTAAAAATGGCTATGATGATAAAAAGCTTATTAAATTTTATGAAGAGATAAAAGCTCAGGCGGACAAAGAAAATGCAGAGGCGTTTATAAGTTCGGGTGCGCTTTATTCGGCTTTTGCAAAGGAGAGGGGAGATAAAGAGAGTCTTTATATGAGCCTTGTTTCGCTCTTTCTAAGCTCTGCTTTGTTCTTACTTGCCTTTAGAAATTTCAATATATTTTTTATTATTTTTGTTGCGATTTTCGGATTTGCTTGCGGCTTTGCAGCCTCGCTTGCGGTATTTGCAAGCGTACATATTATGGTTGTGGTTATAGGCACCAGTCTTGTGGGTCTGATGTTTGATTTTGCTCTTCATTGGCTGGGCAAAAGTCAAAATATAAAAATAAGCAGATACGGTATGCGCCCTATGCTTGGCATATTTTTGCTGGGACTTGTTATCACGATGAGCGGATATGGGGTGTTTGTGTTTGCAAAGCTTGAGATTTTAAAACAGATTGCGGTCTTTTCTTTTTTTACGCTTTTTGGTGCGTTTTTGTTTACATATTTTTGTTTGCCTCTCATTCTTGAAGGCAAAATTTTCACTCAAAGCAAAATTTTTACTGAAATTTTAAATAAATTTGAAGAATTTTGCCTTGTGTTTGCAGGCAAAATCGGAATCAAATTTGTATCTTTGCTTGCGATTTTTCTTGCTTCTGTTTTGCTACTAAATTTATCAAATTTAATTACCACCGATAATATAAAAGAGTATTCAAGCTCTCCTGATGAGCTGCTTTTGCAGTCAAAAAAGATATCAGAGCTTAGCGGACTTGCAGGATCTGGTTTGATGATCGTGGTTAAAAACAGCAATGATGTCTTGCAAGCTGAAAATAAACTTTTAAGCGAGCTTAAAGTCGAAAATTTAGTTAAAAACCACGAATCCATATCTAAAATTTTTCTAACCCAAAGCGAGCAGGAGAGTATAAAAGACGCTTTTAAAAAAGCTAAAAACGATCCTAAGATGATAGAAATTTACACAAATTTGGGCTTTGATGAAGATATGATAAACAAAGAGTTTGACAAAGTATCTCAAATTAAAACGCTTAGTTTGGATGAAATTTTAAAATTTGGTATTGCAAAAGATTTTAAGCGCTTCTTGCTTGATGAAAATTCAAGCGTAATTTATGCAAAAAATTTTACAAATAACGATAAAAGCGATGAAATTTTAGCTTCAAACGATGCTTTTGTAGTCGATTTTTTAAGTGCGCTTAATCAAAATTTCACTGAAGCTAAAGCGTCTGCGGCTATGCTTAAACTTATAGCCTTTTGTCTTGCGTTTGTGCTTTTGTGGGTGTTTTTTGGCGCTCTTAAAGCCTCTTTGGTTATGAGCTTAATCACGCTTGGAGTTATGAGTACGCTTTGCGTTTTTGTCTTGTTTGATATGCATATAAACATCTTTGTAGTGTTTGGACTTATCTTGGCAAGTGCGGTCGGGATTGATTATATGATATTTGCTCTAAATAAAAATTTGAGTGTAAATGAGCGTATCTTTGGCATTATGATGGCGGCGGTTACCAGCTTCATATCGTTTTTTATGCTTGCTTTTAGCACCACAGGCGCAATCAGCTTATTTGGTCTTAGCGTTAGTCTTTGCGTGGCTTTTTATGCGCTTGCCGCCAGTGTTTTGAGCGCAAGAAATTTATAAATATCAGAATATGCCTACTATCTGTTTTGCTATTTTGCTTTCAAGTGCCTTTATAGCATCTTGAGGCTTCATGCTCCCGTTTGCCGTGCCTATGGTGTAAGTTTTTTTGTCTATTTGTTTGTTTTTGCTATTTTGACTCACCAATATATCAACCTTCATCTCATAGACCATGCCGCTTGAAAAATTATCCATTATACTGTCTACGAACGACGAACTGATATTTGAAACGACATCGGCGGCTGATTTGTTTGTTTGCTTTACGGCTGAATTTGTTTCGGTTTTAACCGCTTTGCCTATACCGTAATCCTCTTTTTTGTTTTTTGTATCTCTCTTTTTTTCAAACGAAACTACGCTTGTTGTAAGGACAAACATTGCATCCTCTGCTGTATTTGCTATCTTGTATCCTTTTGATTTAAGTCCTTCGCTGAGATACTCTTGTAAGTCTATCTCTTCGCCGCTTATATTTTTGGAATTTATATATATTGTCTTGTTTTGGCTATCAACAGGAGACAGGATGATATTTTGCATCATTTTTACGCTTGTTTCAGGAGAATTTCCTCCGGCACACCCTGCAAATAAAATCAGACATGAGCTTAAAACTATATAAAACAGACCGTTTTTCATCTTAACCTCCTATAAATTTGTGATAATAAGTGATTATATAACTTATTAAATAATAAATCAATATAAAGTTTACATTGTTTTAATACCTTGTAGCCAAGCGGCAAATTTAAAAAATTAAGTTATAATCACGCATGTGTCAGGGGAGCGTTAGCTGAGATTAGGTGCAAGCCTTAGACCCTTAAACCTGAAGCGGATAATGCCGACGTAGGAAGATGCGCTACTTCTGATGCAAATTTAATCCAAAGACAAAATATGCTAATTATAAACGGCAAAGACGAGAGTGAATTTATAGGGCGAAATTTGCAAGATTTTCTCTCAAGTAAAAATTTTAAATCCCAGCAAGTTGTAGCCGAATTAAACGGCGAAATTTTGCCAAAAGATAAATTTGATACTATTTTAAATGACGGCGACAGGGTAGAGATAGTCTGCTTCGTGGGCGGCGGCTGATGAATAAAATGTTTAGCCGAAATGTAGCGGGCGCTACAGACGCTCTTAACGAGCTTAATATCACTATTTGCGGAGCGGGCGGGATAGGCTCGAATTTAGCCGTTATGCTTGTGCGTTCGGGCGTTAAGAAGCTCACGATAATTGATTTTGATACGGTTGAATTAAGCAATCTAAACCGCCAGCACTACTTTCTAAAAGATATTGGCAAGCCAAAAGTAGTCGCACTTAAAGAAGTTTTGGAAAGTATTTCGCAAGTGCAAATCGAGGCGATAGAGGCTAAGATCACCGCTGAAAACGCAAAAGAAATCTTAAAAAACTTTGACGTGATTTGCGAAGCGTTTGATAGCGCCGAACAAAAGGCTATGATTGCAAATTTTGTGCTTGCAAATTTAGATAGCGTGTTTATAGCAAGTAGCGGAATGTCGGGACTTAGCGGAGAGATGAAAGTGCGAAAAGTAAGTGAAAAATTTTATGTTTGCGGTGATGAAACAAGCGATATGAAAGATGGAATAATGAGCCCAAGAGTAAATATATGTGCGGGCATGATGGCGAATTTGGTGCTAAACTTGGCTTTGCAAAGAGCAAAAAAGGAGCGTGCGTGAAAGATGATTTTTTAGAGCTTGGCGGACATAAATTTAGTTCTCGCTTCATCTTGGGTTCGGGCAAATTTTCTCTATCTTTACTTGAGGCTGCGATAAAAGACGCAAAAGCTCAGATCGTTACGCTCGCGCTTCGCAGAGTAAATGAAGGCGGAAGTGAAAATATACTTGACTTTATCCCAAAAGATATCACTATCCTACCAAACACTTCAGGGGCCAGAAATGCAGATGAGGCCGTGCGTATCGCAAAGCTTGCGCGCGAACTTGGATGTGGCGACTTCGTTAAAGTCGAGTGTATAAAAGACAGCAGATATCTGCTGCCTGATAACTACGAGACGATAAAAGCGACGGAAAAACTTGCGAATTTGGGCTTTGTCGTAATGCCTTATATGTATCCTGATCTAAACGTGGCTCGCGATCTTGTAAATGCGGGTGCTGCTTGTGTGATGCCTCTTGGGGCGCCTATCGGCACAAATAAAGGACTCGCCACTCGTGAATTTATCAAAATTTTAATAGATGAGATAGAACTGCCCGTGATAGTTGATGCGGGTATCGGAAGCCCCGCTCAGGCTTGCGAGGCTATGCAGATGGGTTGCGCTGCCGTGATGGCAAATACCGCTATAGCAACTTCAGGAGATGTGCGAGCGATGGCAAAAGCTTTTGCACTCTCTATTGAGGCTGGCAGGCTTGCTTATCTGGCGGGGCTTGGCGAGATTAGCGAAGCGGCAAGAGCGTCTAGCCCGCTAAGCGGATTTTTGGAGTAGGGCGTGAAAAATTTTGACGTGATGAGCTATATGGACGGCATGCAGCGCATAGATGAAAGCTTGATGAATCGTGTCTTAAATTTGCGTGAAAACTACAAGTATGAGGGCTATACGAAGTCTGATGTAAAAAGAGCTCTTGGTATGAGTCGTGTCGATGTAGAAGGGCTTCGTGCGCTTTTAAGTCCTGCGGCTGGCAAGTTTTTAGAAGAGATGGCGGCGCGCGCTCAAAGTGAGATGAAAAGGCATTTTGGAAACGGCATTGAGCTTTTTACTCCGCTTTATATCTCAAATTTTTGTGACAGTAACTGCGTGTATTGCGGATTTAGCTCGCATAATAAAATTTCGCGCTTAAGACTAAAGATAGACGAGATAAAAACAGAGCTTGAAAGTATCGCAAAAAGCGGGCTTAAAGACGTGCTAATCCTTACAGGCGAGAGCGCTAAGAAGCGCGATTTAAACTATATCGGCGAAGCTTGCAAGGAGGCTGCAAAAGTATTTAGCAACGTCGGAGTTGAGATTTATCCGCTAAATTCCGATGAATACGCATACTTGCATGAGTGCGGCGTGGATTATGTGATAGTGTTTCAAGAGACTTATAGCCCCGAAAAATACGCCAAGGTTCATATCGGTGGACAAAAGATGAGCTTTGCTTATCGCTTTAACGCTCAAGAAAGAGCCCTTATGGGAGGAATGAGAGGTGTCGGATTTGCCGCCTTGCTTGGGCTTGATGACTTTAGAAAAGATGCCTTTGCGACGGCGATTCATGCAAATTTCATTCAGCAAAAATACCCGCATGCAGAAATCGCTATATCCTGCCCTCGACTAAGACCTGCTAAAAATAAAAGCGAAATAAATGCGGGCGAAGTTGATGAAAAAAGCCTTTTTCAGGTAATTTGCGCTTATAGAATTTTTCTTCCTTTTGCTAATATCACGATCTCAACGCGCGAGAATGCCAAATTTAGAAACGGTATCATAAAAGTAGCCGCTAGCAAAATTTCAGCAGGAGTTAGCGTTGGAGTCGGCACTCACTTGGATGGAGTCAAAAGAGGCGATGAGCAGTTTGAGATAGACGATACTCGTGGAGTGGATGAAATGTATAAAGATATCTTAGCGCTTAATCTGCAACCTGTGATGAGTAATCACATCTATGTTTGAGCTCATTTGTGTTACAAATAGGCACTTAAGTAGCGATTTTTTAGGCGATTTATCGCGTATAGTTAGCGAAAAAAAGCCAAATGCTGTCATCTTAAGAGAAAAGGACTTGGATGAGTGCGAGTATGAACATTTGGTCTTAGAGGTGCTAAAAATCACTAAAAATTCAAGCACTAGGCTTATTTTGCATACTCATTTGGATGTTGCTTTAAGTCTTGGAATTAAAAATTTACACCTTTCTTTTGGAGAGTTTTTGAAATTTAACGAGACAAAAACCAAGCGAGACTTGGTTAAAAATGAAAATTTAACTATCGGAGTTTCGGTTCACTCTCTTGATGAAGCCATTCTAGCACAAAATTTAGGTGCAAAATATGTCGTAGCGGGACATATCTTTAAAACCAAAAGTCATGAGAGTACGCCACCTAGAGGACTAGAATTTTTAAAAGAAATTTGTGCAAATTTAAACATCAAAACATACGCTATCGGCGGGATAAATTTTAAAAATTTAAGCCTTATAAAGTATGTTGGAGCTAGTGGAGCTTGCATGATGAGGGAGTTTTTGAAATTTGATCAAAGCTAGCGGGAAGCTAGATTTAAGGCTAATTTATTATCATTTTAAAATTTATTAAGGATAATCGGTGAATAAACTTGTTTTTGTGACATTGCTTTGGGCTTTTAGCTTTAGTTTGATAGGGGAGTTTTTAGCAGGTAGAGTAGATAGCTATTTTGCGGCATTTTCGCGTGTTGTTTTGGCGCTTTTGGTCTTTTTGCCTTTTATGAAATTTGAGACAAAAAATGCCGCCATATACGCTAAAATCACACTTATCGGCGCTATTCAAATAGGAGCTATGTATATCTTTTACTATAACTCATTTTTGTATCTAAGTGTGCCTGAGGTGGCGCTTTTTACGATATTTACACCTTTTTATGTGAGCGTGGTTTATGATCTTTTTGCTAAGCGCTTGCGACCGCTTTATCTGCTTAGCGTTGCGGTTGCGGTTTTGGGAGCTTTTATTATCAAATACGGCGGTATAAATAGCAACTTTTGGCTTGGATTTTTAATGGTTCAGGGTGCGAATTTATGCTTTGGAGTCGGACAGAGTGCGTATAAATTTTTGCTTGAAGATAAAGGATTTAACGAACAAAAGGGTCTTTTTGGATGGTTTTTTGTAGGAGCTTGCTTGGTAACGGGATTTGCGTTTGGCATGTTTGGAAATTTTGAGAAAATTTCGCTTGATACGACTCAGTCTTTAGTGCTTCTATGGCTTGGGGTCGGAGCTAGCGGACTTGGGTATTTTATGTGGAACAAAGGTGCTTGCGAGGTTGATAGCGGCACTTTGGCAATCATGAATAACGCGCTTATACCTGCTGCGATTATTGTAAATTTAGTATTTTGGCATAAAGACGCAGACATTGTTCGTCTTGTCATTGGCGGAGCTATTATTTATATATCTTTGATTATCCATAACAAGATAATTTCTTACTATCAAAAAGCAAATGAGTAATTAATTTATTGCAGTATGGTAGACATACTGCAATAAAGATTAAATTAGAAGTGTATAAAGTCCGCCTCTACATTACTTTGTCCCAGAAGATTGTTCAAGGCGTCTATTTTATTTTCAATTGTGATAAAATCATTAGTCAGTATATGTTGTATGCTTGAGTAATATCCATTTGGTTTTGTCTCGTAGAAAAATTCTCGTGAAACAAGTGATGATATCGGTGTATTTGCAAATTTTATCAGGATATCGTTATCTGTTACAGAACCGCTTCCGTCAAAATCAAGCAAATAGTAGCTATCATTATTTTTTTGTACTAGAGATTGTCCTATATATTTATATGGTGTTTCAAATATTGATATATCGTGCACTGTTATTTTAGACGATAGCTCTTTTAGTGTTTGAACTAAAAAGTTTTTTTGCTCATTAGAGTATTGGCTTTGCATTCTGGTATCTATAAAGCTTTTAGATGTGCTTATACCGGCATCCTTTAAATCTAATAAATTAACATCTTTGTATTTACCTTGTGTAAAATAAATTTTATCAGAGTTAAATCTTGTGTTGGATACAAATTTATGTATTGGTGCTATAACTTCAGGAGCAATCGTATCTATGGTTTCACTATATGCTTTTACAAAATCAAACGCAACATCATCTTGTGGTAGGCTTCGTATATCAGCTTCTGTTTTATTCGGAAATTTAAGCAATACATCCCCTAAAGATACCTTCATGTTGCTATCATCATCAAGAAACACATATAAATCTTTTCCTCTTTGAACAAATGCTTCATCTTCTCCATAGTTTATTTTGTTTTCGGCTTCTTTTAATACATTTTCAAGAAATTGCTCATAATCTTTTGAATATTGTCTTACTACTTGTGTAGGTTCAGGTCCATCTGGGGTCATATATGATACATAAAATTTATGGCCCTTGCTTGAATAGTGATAATATTCCTCTGTTGGAGTATCGTTTATAATTGGGTTGTTGCTATCAGTTTGTGAATTGCCTTCTAGTATTTCCTTTGATATCTTATCCTTACTATTGCTTGCTAATACCGCATCTATATTAATGTTGCTATCTAATGATGATATTTTAGTGTCGTTTATCACGTTTTTGATGTCTTGTGCTGTAAAATTTGCTTTTATAGAATTTGCTATGCCTACAAAAGGTTTTAATTGCTCTTGTAGGTTATTGCCGTTTGGTAAATTTTGAACCATATCTGCTGTTGTGTTTGAAGCAACTATCTTGTTTATAAGTAGGTTATGAGCTTCTTTGGTGGTAGCATCTGGTGAATTTGCATATTTGGTATCAAGTACTGCTTTTAAAATTTCAGAGACCAAAGTTCCTTTGTTTACACCTTTGTTTAGGTTATTCGTCCAAAAGTTAATTCCGTCAATGTCTTGATTGGGATTTTTGTTTAATGTTGTTTTGTATATATGTTCTACAAAAGACTTATTGTTGTTCATCTTTGCACCAAAGAACTCTTTTGCAGGCTGTGTTTCTAGCATATAGTTGGCTAGTTCATAATAGTTCAAATTATATTTTAATGCTAAATTCTGCCAATATTTATTACCAGATCCTTCGCTAGCTCTACCAAATATACTTATATATAAGGCTGAAATTTTAGATTGATTCATATGCACGCCTGCTCCTTTTATTTGTATTTATTTTTAGTTAATGTTTTAGCAAAAATATATTAATAAATATTTTGTTTTATAAAAATAATTTTATGGTATAAAACTGCTGTTAGATATGTGACTTTATGATACCTAAGATCAAAACATCTTAAAATGCATTTGAAATTATATATTTTGATACTTTTCAAAAAAACTTGAACACGGTGATATCAAAAAATATTAAAGAAGTCAACTATAATATATCTATTATTTTAATAAACCACTTAAATGCAGTCACTAAAACAAAGAGGATAAGATCAACCCTCTTTGTTTTATTTATCCTACTAAGGCAAATCCATCATCGGTGTTATTGGTTAGTACGCCTGAAAGTTTGATATTTGTATCGTTTGAGTTTGTGTCAGGATTTTCATTTTCATATCCAAACAAATTTGTGACTTTTTGTGGAGAGCCTATAATAGAATTCCAGACATCGGTTAATAATGGAGCACCTTTGGCTTGTTCTTTTATCATTGATGTTATCTCTTCCGGACTTACCTCATAAACACCATCTTTATTAGAATCTATTGGACCTACTCTCCCTAGCTCTAGCACGTTATGTGCTTTTTCTTGATTGATTTCAGGAAATAGATTCTTTATATGTATCAAAGCATTGTCTATGAAATCATGCTGAAAATCGTTCATTGATGACATAAGTGCTACCATTCCAATCATCTCCAATACATTCATATCAGATGTTACATTTTGCCCAATTGCAACAAACCCTTTTATTTGTTCGTTTATCGGAAGTGGATTCCCATCTTTATCTATTACAGGAACACCTGTACTCACTTTGCTCGTCCATTCGGCTGTTTTTAGCTTATTATGATAAAGTTGCTGTGCCTTTTTAGCGGCAGGATATGCAAATATCTGATTTTCGGCAGCATCTAGCATGTTTACTACAACTTCGCCTTTGCTCATACCATTATCGATATGGCTAGCCCAGAAAGCTACTCCTTCGGGATCTACGGTTTTATCTTTACCCAAAAGATTTTTATATATATGATCTATAAAATCTATTGAGCTATCCTTACCCTTGAAAAAATCCTTGCTCACTTGGGTGTCTAGCATTGCATTAGCAGTGTCGGCGATAGACATTCCTTTTGCGTTTGCCTCTTTGAGCCAGTATTGTTGTCCCTCTTTTTCTGGTGCTCTATTATAAAGCGTTAAATAAAGCGAATTTATATCTTTGTTGGTTAATCCCATTTTTTTATCCTTTGTATAAAATAAAGTACAATTAGTTCGATATTTAATGATTTGTTTTAATTGAATAAAGAAGATATAAATATACCAAAAGTTTCTTAAAATTAACTATATATTAATTTTTTGTTTATTTTTTTAGTAAATTTTTAATTTTTTTTATGAAAAGAATAGGAGTAAATATCTATAAGCCCTATATTGCTGTTTTTATTTAAAAAAATATCTTCAAAAAAACTGTAAAATAATAACTTTCAGTTAATATTAAGTATATTGGTTAATAATTTAATTTATTTTTATTAATGTTTACGAAGTTGACTCCAGTGTTTCGGAGATTGACTTTTAATTTATTTACTTCTATGCTAATTCTAATAGGCTTGCCTCCTGTGCAAGCTTTTTCTGTTTTGCATCCGTAGATGATAGATTCTCTTTCAAATTGATCAGACTCTCTTACAATAAGATATGTTGTATCGATTGAATTCTTAAAGCTTAAACTTCCAAGGTGCGTATAGTTTGATTTTAGTTGATGGTTTAAAATATTACACAAGAGTGATAATTATCTCTTGTGAACTTTAATTTTGACATTAAATTTTTAACATATAAGTAATCAATCATACCATGCTCCATTATATCTCTGATAGAATCTATGGCTATTGTTAAAATTGATATGTTATTGTCTATTTGATTGATATTATAAATCTGTTCTTTCTTTGTCTCTAAATCTATTTCAAGCTTTCTAATTTGCTCTTTTTGTTATTGAATTTGCTTAAAAATTTAGGCTTTTAATGGCTATAGTTATAATCTAAAAAGATGCTGCCATTCAAACTATAGCTATTCCACCTAGAATGCGTACAACGATAGTTGATGTCGGCATTGTATTTTTTATTGCCATGTTTGTCTCAATGAAAGAATTTTGCGACTTTACGATTTCGTCTTTAGTCACTATTGTATTTTTAATCCAAGCGTTTGTTTTTATTCCGATATATTTTGTGATCTCGCTTGCTTTTTGATCCATCTCTTTTATTGTTTTTAAGATTTCTTCTTTAGTTTTTTGGTCTCAAGAGCAGATTTTTCTAGAGCAAAATTTGCGGTTGTCACCTCTTTTATTGAAGATTGATTAATTATGATTCCCATGAATCAATCCCCTCTTGATTAGTACTGTTATCACCTTTCAGTATCTGTAGTTTTTATATCTTTATTTTTGATTATCCATATCTTAATTTTGCTTCACAAAATGAGTTGTTTAATACTCTTGTTTTCAGGCTTTTAGCTCCTCTTTAGATATCTTTATTATAAAACAGCTAAATTTTTCAAAGCTTATGGGTTATTTCAAAGTATTTTGCTTGATGATTTCTTGAGCGCCCAGCGCTAAAAGACATCCAACTCTTTTTAGTTTCTTTTTATTACTTTCTTATTTTTATCTCCTATATAATTTTTGAAAAGTCATATAAGGAGATTAAATATTGATCCCACCAATTGCATAGCACATATAGCATATCTTGAATTTCATGATCGTCGTATCTAAGTTCGAGATATGCAGCTTCTACATCCGTCATTGCAGGAATATGATACAAGTACATTTTGATAATATAATTTGGAATTCGATGCTCCATTTGTTTTTTCATAGCAAAAGTTCTAAAGGTTCCTCTTAGTCCGTGTTTTGTGATACCTGATATTTTTGTTAGAAAATAGTTAATCTGCTGATCCGCAATTCCTGAATATATATATGCCTTCATGCTTTTGAAGCCTTTTTAATTCTTTGAGAATTTTTAACACTGTTTTAGAGATTGGTAAAATAAAGTTTTGTCTTGAATTTTCAGTTCACTTCTCTGTCTTCATTCTATTTTTAGGTATATAAATGCAACTATCGTCAAAATTTATATCCGACCATTTAAGATTAAATAGGTTCATCGATCTCAAAGCAGTCTCAAGCGTAAAAAATATAAGTATCTTTTTTCTAATGTTGATTTTTGAATTTGCTACAGATTTTAAAAAATTTTCAAGATCAACTTGATTTATAATCTTTTGATGATGTTTTGAGTTTCTTCTGGAAGGAGTTTCGTAGTGTTTTGAAAAGTTAAAATTTTCTAAAATATTCTCTTTGATATATCCTTGCTTTTTGGCGAATAGAAAAATATTTTGTAGTATGTAAAATAGTTTAACATTTGCGGCAGGATATTTCTCAGGTTCATTGAAAATATCAAATTTTAGCTCATTTAATTCAATATCATCGATTGGTTTTAATGCTATTTCTAAGGGTAGTATATGTTTAGATACCCTTATTTGATAACTTCGTAAAGTGCCGGCTTTGAATTTTAGAATATCTTGAGCATACACAAGAAATTTTTTATAAGCTTCTTGTAAAGTAATCAGTTGCTTTATTATATATCCCGTTTCTTCTAGCTGATTTAAAATTTCTATTCTTTTTCTATATGCTGTTTCAAACTTCATATAAGGATATTCACCTATTTTCATATAGCGTACTTTTTCATTTCCGTACCTGTATAGCCTTATCATCTTCTTCTGCTTTGGAGAAATTTCTAGCTTGAATCTGTCGTGTCTGGGTATTGGTAGACGCAGAATTATATTTTTCTTGTTGTTTTGTTTTTCGATCCATTGATCGATCTCTTGAAATTTTTTCATTTTTCACCTCTTGTAATTTTTGAATTACATCTAATTATAGTGATTCTGAAAACATCAAAAAATGACACAAAAAATTAAAAAATTTATATAGTTTTTTAAAATACATATATAATTGTTTATTATCATTTCTATTAAGCTATGCTTAAGCTAAAAAGAAGATAATAGCGATAATATCGGCATTTGTAAAAAAACAAAACTATTGAATTGTAAAGGATTATAAAAGAGTATATGGTGCCCGAGGTCGGACTCGAACCGACACAAGGTTGCCCTTACCAGATTTTGAGTCTGGCGCGTCTACCAGTTTCACCACTCGGGCCAAAAAAGAATTGTATTTTACCTAAAAGAGATAAAAGATATATTAAATTTTGAAAGAATATTTAAAATTTGGATAAATAAGAAGCTCCGCAAGGAGCTTCTATGAAAAGAAATTATTTCTTTTTGCCTTTTTTGCCGGCACCAGCCACAACAGCTTCTTTAAGTTTTTTGCCAACTTTAAATTTGACAGCTTTGCTAGCAGGAACATCAATTACTTTTTTTGTTCCAGGAACTCTTGCTTTTCTAGCAGCTCTATCAGCTGTGCTGAAAGTTCCAAAACCTATAAAGCTAACGCTACCGCCAGCAGTAAGCGCCTCTTTGATTGTCTCTAAAGCAGCGTCAACAACTTTTAGAGAATCTTTTTTAGAAAGACCAGCCTTGTCGGCAACAGCTTGAATAAATTCAGCTTTTTTCATAGAACCATCCTTTTAAGAAGTGATATAATCGCATTTTACAACGTTTTTTAAAAAAACACAATAGTTTTTTAAGCTAAATTTGAACAAAAATAAGTTTTTTTTAATAAAAAAGGCACAATTTTACGATTTTTATAAAATTTCCACCAAAAATTCGTTTTTAAGGCCACTTTTTTTGATATCAATTAGCATTAAGTTATTTATCGTTAGTTTCCCAAGTTCTTTAATTGTTTTTATATCTGCTTTGGCAACCTCTTTTAGCACTATTCCTCGGTATGCTTTAGCGTAATGACTAACGACTTTACCGTCTTTTATAAATTTAAATGTGGCGAAAGGAACTTTAATGTTATAAAATTTTTCATAAAATCCAGCGCGAAGATCTAAAACCGCTTGATTGCCTATCCATGCGTCAATCTCCTTTGAGAAGTTGTCTTTGTAAAATTTCTCTATATTTAGTCCGTTTATTTTTTCGCCCTGTTTTAGTTTGTATTCTACTATTTCATCGCCTGCCAGTACGCCACCATATAAATTTGAAAATATGAGCACGTTTTTATCTATGAAATTTTGAGCGTCTTTATCTAAGTTTCTATAATCTAAATGTTTATATGCAACTCCTTCATATCTTAAGACCGCTTTTATAACGCTTCTTTTAAAAATATCTTCTCTTAGATCATCGTATTCATCGCTCTTTTTATATCCAAATAGCTTTAAAATTTGATCTTCTGAAGCGGATTTTAAAAATTCATTATAAGCGTTTAAAATTTCCATTCTTTTTTCATATAAATTTGGAAATATAAAGCTATCTTTGTTCATAAATTTCGTAGATTTTATGGCGGTTTTGGCTTCGCTTGGGGAAAACAAAATTTTCATCATGATGCCTTATGGTTTGAAATTAAAATTTAAAAACAGATGATACTCTAAACTAAATAAATTTTAGATTTTGACGATATTTTGCACGTTGGAACTTTATTTGCTTTTAAAGTTTAATTAAAATTTAATTAGGAATTGGCGATGCGAATTACAAACCAGATGATGAAATTTAATGATAATTACAACTATCAAACAAACATGAGAGAGCTTCATAGGCTAAATACTCAAATTTCAAGCGGGCTTAAGATACAAAATTCCTTTGAAGATAGCAGTATCTATAATGACGGAATGAGGCTTGATTATGAAGTTGCAACTCTTGAGCAGATAAAGGACGCTACATCTAAAGCAAGCAGTTTTTCTTTAAATACCGATAAATCTTTAAAGGATTTTAAAGAAAAGCTTGAGCTGTTTAAGTCAAAGCTCGTTCAAGCAGGTAATCAACATCACTCAAAGACCTCCAGAGAAGCTCTTGCAAACGATCTGCAAGGCATAAAAAATCATCTTGTAAATATCGCAAACACATCAATCAACGGACAATTTTTGTTTTCGGGAAGCGCCATAAACACTAAGCCTATCAACGGAACTACAAATGAGTATTTTGGAAATTCTCAGCTCATGAACGTAGTTGGAGGCTCGAAGGTAAATTTGCCTTATAATCTAACGGGAAGCGAGCTATTTTTGGGTAGAGATATGGATTACAACAAGCTTTTAAGCGCCAATGTTTCACTAACCGATCAGAGCATACTTAACAGACAAGATAACGTAAGATACCTAAATGAAGAGAGTAAGCTTCAAAACATGATAGGCTTTAACTATCTAAAAGATGAAACAGGGCTTTCGGATCTTGACTTTGTCGGACCAAATGCTAAGAAATTTCAAAATACAACTTTTTTCCTTCAAGGCAAAAAGCCTGACGGAACTTCATTTACGAGCAAATTTCAAATGACTTCCGATGCTTCCATAAAAGATCTGCTAGAAAAAATAGGCACCGAATACGGCAACACACCAAATAGCAAAGCCGTAGAAGTTACGATAAATAACCAGGGACAAATTAACATAAAAGATCTAACTAAAGGAAATCAGGTTATTGATTTTCATATGATAGGCGCTACGGCAAAGATTGCGGACGTAAATTCTTTAACTAATGCAAATATAAACAACGCTTCTAATGCATTTAACGCCATTAATAGCATGAAAGACCTGAAAGCTCTTAAAGGCGCCAATCCTAATGATTTTGTGATAACCGAATTTGTAAAGAGTAATTACACAAATTTAGATGGTAGCAAGTCTAATGCTTTTGATTACGATAAAGTAAATTTTAAAAACGAAGGAAAACATGTAATAGGAACCGTTTCGCAGATTTCAAGAGCGACGGGTAATTATGCTACGGACAAGACGACTTTAAGCGAAGTTGCGGGAACTAAAAATTTATATGACGGCGAAAAAGGCAAATACAATATCGACGGTCAAAATATACAGATGAAGATCAAATCAAAGAGCGGAGTGGAGTATTCGGTAAATATAAGGCTAGTAGGAGCCAATGCCAATGTAGCCATATCTCACACAAGGCCTGACGGAACGGTTGTGGATTATCAAGCTCCTATATGGGATAGTAGATATAACCCTGTTACAAATCAAACAGAAGGTGTTAGAACGCCTGCTAAAGACGTTACTTTTAGGCAGATAAATGATATCATAGCTATGGTTGCTAGCGATAACGTTCCTACCGTAGATACCGACTATGAAGAGTATCAAAAAGGCATAAAAGCGGCACAAGGAAGCGTTGAAGTAAACATGGATCATAGAGGCAGGATAAAAGTTACCGATATGCAAAATGCAAATACTTCTATAGAAATTGGAATTTTTGATAATAGAAATTCGGATAAATTCGCAGGAGATAGCACCGGAAATACTCCCGCTACGTCTCAAGGCGTGGGCTCGGTATTTACTTTTTCTGCAAATAACGGCGTTACTTTAGATGAGCCAAGCGTTGATATATTTGCCGATCTTGATAAGATGATAGAGGCTGTTAGGCTTGGACAGTATAGGGCTGACGCAAACGGTCCTGATCCTAGAAACTCCGGAATCCAAGGAGCTATCGAAAGAGTAGATCACATCTTTGATCATGTAAATAAGCTTCATACGAAAGTAGGAGCGATTTCTAGCTCGCTAAAAGATACGAATTTAAGAGCGGGAATCCTCTCGGTAAACGTCCAGACAGTTAAGTCAGAAGTCATAGATGCCGACTACGGAAAAACCTATATGAATTTGATGCAAAAGGTAATGAGTTATCAAGCAATGCTTCAGTCGGTTGCAAAGGTAAATCAACTAAGTCTCTTAAACTATATGTAAAATTACGCTATAATCAGACTTTTAAATAAAGGATTTAAGATTTTACGAGAGTCGATTTTAGTTATAGTTGTGTTTTTTTTGATGTTTTTTGGAGCTGCCACGATAGCTCCTGATGCAAATTTCGTAGGAAGCTTCGGTAAAATTTTAGGTGAAGTAAATTACGAACTATTTGGCTTTATAGCTTATATTTATCCGTTTGCTTTGATATTTTTTGCCTACTACGTATATAAATTTTTTAATAAATTTAATCTTGACTTTGCTCAGCTTGTGCTTGGGCTTGTTATTTTATTTTTTGCATTTTTGATGTTTCAAGCTATTTCAAGCTCCACTCAAGCGGGTATCATAGGCGGTTTTTGTATAAACGCACTCAAAGATGTAGTGGGAGTGATAGGCTCATGGGTTTTTATAGTGATGCTTTTTGTGCTTGCATTTGGGCTGATAGCTCAAGAAAATATAGCGGTAGTGTTAAAAAAAGCTTTTGTAGAACCTACCGCAAGAGATACTTATGCCGATCATAAATTTGAGCAGCCAAGACAGATAACTCAGAAAAAATCCACACAAAAAGCCAAAAAAAAAGAGATAAAAGATAAAAATATCGCTGATAATGAAGATAGCGATAGTGAAAATTTAGCAGATTTTATTGATGTAGAGACCGAAGATATCGGCAGTAAAAATATATCTACCATAAACGGCGTTGAAATTTTAAATGAAGTGGCAGAAAACAAAAAGCTTCTTGATGAGATAGAAAAAGGCAAGATTGAAAAACCAAAGGATTTTGTGCTTCCGCCTCTTAAATTTCTAAACGATCCACCAAAGCGCTCTCATAATTTCAATGAAGTTGAGATCGATCAAAAGATATCCGATCTGCTTGATAAATTGCGTAAATTTAAGATAGACGGCGATGTGGTTCGCACTTATACGGGACCTATCGTTACTACGTTTGAGTTTCGTTTGGCTCCGCATATAAAGGTGAGTAAAATTTTGACCTTGCAAGATGATATTGCTATGGCTTTGCGCGCTCAGACTATCCGTATCCAAGCGCCAATCCCCGGCAAAGATGTGGTGGGTATAGAGGTGCCAAACCAAAATATCGAGACGATTTATCTAAAAGAAATTTTAGATAGCGAAATTTATAAAAAAGCCTCAAGCCCTCTTACTATCGCGCTTGGTAAAGACATAGTAGGGGCGCCTTTTATCACCGATCTTAAAAAGCTTCCGCATCTTCTTATAGCGGGAACCACCGGAAGCGGTAAGAGCGTGGGCATAAACGCCATGCTTTTAAGCTTGCTTTATAGAAATAGCCCTCAGACTCTGCGCCTTATGATGATAGATCCTAAGATGCTTGAATTTAGCATTTATAACGATATCCCGCACCTCTTAACTCCTGTTATCACTCAAGCCAAACAGGCTATCACCGCGCTTGCAAATATGGTTGCCGAGATGGAGCGCAGAAATAAGATTATGAGCCATACTCGCACGAAAAATATCGAGAGTTATAACGAAAAGATGAAAGCCGAAGGCGGCGAACAGTTTCCTTATATAGTGGTTATCATCGACGAATTAGCAGATCTTATGATGACAAGTGGCAAGGATGTGGAGCTGTATATCGGAAGGCTTGCACAGATGGCTAGGGCAAGCGGAATTCACCTAATCGTAGCTACTCAGCGACCAAGCGTGGATGTGGTAACGGGTCTCATAAAGGCAAATTTGCCAAGTCGTATCAGTTATAGAGTAGGGCAAAGGATCGACAGTAAGGTAATCCTTGATCAAATGGGCGCTGAAAGCCTCTTGGGGCGAGGCGATATGCTATTTACGCCTCCCGGAAGCCCGGGTATCATCAGGCTTCATGCGCCGTTTGCTAGCGAAAAAGAGATAGAAACGATAGTGAATTTCTTAAAAGAGCAGCAAGAAGTTGTTTATGACGAGAAATTCTTAAAAGAAGACGGCGCAACTTCAGGCTCCGGCGGCGAAGGTTCCGGCGAGGCTCTTGCCGGCGAGCTTGACGAGCTTTACGAAGAGGCTAAAGAGATTGTTCTAAGCGAGCAAAAAACTTCCATCAGCTACCTTCAAAGGCGCCTTAAGATAGGATATAATAGAGCTGCAACGATAATCGAGCAGATGGAACAAATGGGAGTGCTAAGTCCTGTTAATGCCAAAGGACAAAGGGAGATTTTGTAAATTTGGCTTTTTAGATAAAACTTTGCTTTTTAATTGATTTTGAGCAGTTAGTAAAAAACTCTATTTAAATAAAGCCCGTTTGGCGGTGCGGGCATGCGAGTAATGGCTCTTTGTTCGTAAATCGCCTTGCATAAAAGCTCTTTTGCTTTTTTGAAATTTTCATCTTGGATAGAATTTGTATCGGTATTGTTGCTTAAATTGTCACTAGTGCGCAAAATTTCACTATATCTAGTAATTTTACTTTCGTTTTTATTTAATTTGCCGATTTGAGCAAGCTCTAAAGCCTTGAAAACGCTAGCTATCATAAGGCGAATTTGAGCTCTTAAAAATCCGTTTGCCTTAAAAACTATGATGGTTTTTTCTCCACGAGAGTAGCAAAACGCTTTTGTTATCTTGCGCACCGGACTTTTTACTTCGCTTCCAAGCTTCATAAATGCGCTAAAGTCGTGCTCTCCGATAAAGAGCGCAAGAAGTTCATTGGCTTTTTTTAGATCAAATTTTAATAAAAATGTATAATACTGACTTAAAAATGGACTAAATTCGCCATGGTTGATGATGTATCGATACTGCCTAAATTTAGCGTCATAACGCGGATGAAAGCTTTCATCTACTTTTGAAATTTGTTTTATGTGAATATGCGGATGAGCGTGACGGTTGATTAAATTTGCAAGCTTTTTAAAGTCCTTAAAATGCTCGCCACACTCTACGCATGCGACTTGATTATTTGCATGCACATCCTTATCGGTTCTTGAACTTGAGATGATTTTGCCAAAAATTCCTACATGTGCTAAAGCCGAGCTTAAGATGTCTTCTACACCGTTTTCGTGCGGTTGGGTTTGAGAGCCTTGAAATTTAGACCCGTCGTAACTAAATATTAGTTTTATCTTCAAGCTAATATCTCTTAACGATTTTCTTTTTATAAAATATAATAGAGCTTATTAAAAATAGCAAAAATACCGATGGTATCGCTATCATCGCCTTTGATGAGAGCAGCATGATAAGCGCAAAATAAACAAACAGTACACCAAAAATTCCAAAATATATAAAGCCTTTTTCATATCTGTACGTAACCACCCCAAAGCTTATGGCAAATAAAGTGGTCGCAAGCGGAAACAGGGCGATCAAAGTAAAAGTTGCAAAATCTTTGGCTCTTTTTTTGTTGGTTTTGATATCTTTCCAATACTCTATAAACGAGAGTGTTTTTGATATGTTGTCGTTTGAAAACGTATGAAGCTTCATGTATTTAAAGTCCGCTTGATGCCATACGTCGTCTTTGATATCGTAAATTTTGCCGCTATTTAGCTGAAGTTCTAAATTCGAAGCGTTGTTTATGATCTTTGCGTTATCCGCTATGATCACTCTTTGAGCTCCCGCTTGAGGAGAATAAAGAGTAACTCTCTCGTATGTCGTGCCGTTATCATCACTTTTTTCGCTTTGTATATAGACCATCCAGTTTGAAAATTTTTGTCCGAATTGAGTTGTTTTTAGATTAAGCTTGGCGACCGTTTTTTTGTATTCTATAAAATTTTCGTTTAGCTCAACGGCAGTAGGTATCAAAACTATCGCAACTATAAGTAAAAATGCCGAAACAAGACCGCTTAAAATGATAAAAAACCTAGCTATAAAATTTGGCGAGTGCCCGAGGGTAAATATAACAATACTTTCGTTTTCTTTAGATAGTCTAAAAAGCGTCATCGCTAAAGATACGAAAAACGCTATGGGAATAGTAAATAAAAGCACGCGCGGCAACATAAACAAATACAGCTTAAATAGCTCAAAAAATGTTATCTCTATATATGAAGTTATGCGCGCGATCTGTATAAAAAATACAATCGACATAATGAGAAATAGAGTCGAAAATAGCGAAGCGAAAGTGCTTATGAAATTCGTAAAAAGATACCTACTTACTCTACCCATATAAATACTCTAAAAACTCTAAAAAATTAGCTTTAAAAACATAAACCGTAAGCAGCCCAAGGCTTAAAAAAGGTACAAAAGGTAGCTCATATCCTCTTTTTCTAACCGCCATATAAGCAGGCAGAGTTAAAATAGCCGCGACATATATCGCCATTAAACCAAGCTTGATACCTAAAATCGCTCCCATAACTCCGGCTATAAATATATCGGCACTTCCCATAGCTTCGCGTTTCATAGCAAGGCTTACGACAAATCTTAACAGCCAAAAGGCAAACATAAAAATAGCAGCGCTTATAACTCCATCAAAGTTAAACTCAAAGCCTTTGTATGATCCCAAAGCAGGCACTAGCGAATAAATAATCGCAAAAGCCACACTTGTAAAAAGAAGTGGATCCGGAACGGCTTTGTATCTAAAATCAATGGCACTAAGACAAAGTAAAATTATAAAACAAACCCCGATAATAAGAGCTTTTAGAAGCTGCATATAATCAATATCTGAAATTTGAGCATTTGATGTTTCGTGAAAAAACGCAAGCACCATAAGAACTCCGCTTAAAATTTCCACTAAAGGGTACTGAAAGCTGATTTTTTCTTTACAAAATGCACATTTGCCGCCCAAAAAGAGCCATGATAAAATTGGCACATTGTGATAAAATTTAAGTGGCGTTTTGCAGCTTTGACAGTGCGATGCAGGGAAATTTATGCTCTGTCCAAGCGGCATTCTGTATATCAAAACATTTCCAAAAGAGCCTATTGCTGCACCTAAAATAAAATAAAATATCGCTATCATAATCCACCAAACCTTCTTTTTGTATTTTTAAACTTATCAACTATATCACCTAGCTCACTACTCGTAAAATCAGGCCAGAAAGTATCTGTATAAGCAAGCTCTGCGTAACTTGCCTGCCAAAGCATGAAATTTGAAAGTCTTTGCTCTCCTCCCGTTCGCACAAGCAGATCGATCGCTTCGCTCTCATCAAGACAAGCGTTTAAATTCGCTTCGTTTAACTCCAAATTCTGCTCGTTTAGCCTCTTGAAAGCTCTTAAAATTTCATCTTTTGCGCCGTAGTTTATGGCTAAATTTAGCTTTAGTTTTTTATTTTCTTGCGTGAGGTTTTCAAGGTTTATTATCTCTTCTTTCAATCTCGCATTAAAGGCGCTTATGTCGCCTATAGATTTAAATTTGATATCGTGTTTGACAAAAATTTCTCGCTTTGAAATAAGAAATTTTAAAAGCAAATCCATTAGAAATTTAACCTCGTTTTCAGGACGTTTCCAGTTTTCTGTGCTAAAGGCATAAAGGCTTAAAATTTCAATTTCTTTTTCAATGCAAAACCCGCAAACATCCTCAACTACCTTTGCGCCGCTTTCGTGCCCTTTAGTTCTCATGAAGCCTTGTTTTTTCGCCCATCTTCCGTTTCCGTCCATTATGATCGCCAGATGCTTTAGTTTGTTCAAATTATCCCTTAAAATCAATTATTTTGCCATTTGGCGTATAAATTTCACTCACGCTACCTAGTCGTATCTCGCACTCAAATTTTTCATTAAGAAGTTTTGCGACTTTATTAAAAGGCGTGGTGATTGATGAAATTTGAGAATTTTTAAATTCAAAAATTAGCGGAGCGAAATTTCCAAAAACAAGATAAATACTACTTGCTTTTAGCTCTTTTTTCATTTGAAAAATCCCTAAATTTTCTCCGTAAGCAAAAGGAATATGAATGATATCTTTTTGAAGAGTAAAAAGCATATCCGTATAAATTTCAAATTTTTCTTTGCTGCTTTCTTCCGCTAGTTTTAAAAAAATATAATCATAAAACCATTTTAAATTAGGCTCATTTATTATTTTTTCTATCAACTCAAGTCCGTTTTCAAGAGTGTGCAAAGGGCTGAAATTTGGTTTTTCGTATAAATTTTGTATTATGATATTTTCGCTTCCAGCACCTATCTCGCCCCAGTATTCCTTGCCTATTTTAAGCTGTTTCATGCTTTTTGTGCTGAGTGTTTTATTTTTAAATTTTAAGTTGTAGCGGTTGTAGCCTGTTTTTTCAAGCACTTTTATGCTTATAGGCAAAGATGCGTTTAAAACTACTCCACTTTGATTTCCGCTAGCTATTTTTTGTATTTTAGAAATGGTTTGTATCATAGCTCGCTTGCCAAATTTACGATACTAAGAGCTATATTTTGTTTGCTGTTAAGCGGTATTATTTGCTCGCTTTTTTTAGTTATAAAAGTTACTTCGCTAACATCTGAGCCGAATTTTACGTTTTGATCAAGCAGATTTAGGCAAACGGCATCAAGCTTTTTATCTAAAAGCATCTGTTTTGCTTTACTTTTAGCGGTTTTTGCCTCTGTTTCCATTTTGAAGCCTATTTTTTTTACATTTTTAAATTTGTCCAAGGAGGCTAATATATCGATATTTTGTTTTAAATTTAGCTGCCAAATTTCACCTAGATCCTCTTTTTTAAGCTTTCCTTTTGCAGATATTTCGGGTATGTAATCACTCACTGCTGCCGCCATGACAAGCAAATTTGCATCTTTTAGCTCATCTTCAAGGGTGTTTTTTAGCTCGTGCGAGCTTTTAAATTTAAGCGTTTTATAGGGCGTATTTTCGCATTCAAAGCTGGCAATCAGCGTTACATCCGCACCTACGTAGTAAAACGCATCAGCCAAGGCTCTTGCCATCTTTCCGCTTGATAGGTTTGTTATGGTTCTTACTTCATCTATATTTTCGCTTGTGGCTCCGCCTGATATAATGACTTTTTGACCGCTAAATTTAGCCTTGCTAAGAGCCTTTTTAACTTCGTAAATTATAGTTTGATTATCGGCTAAAGCGCCTTTTCCCATATCTTTGCAGGCCAGCATTTTATAGACAGGATCTATAAATTTAACACCGCTTTGTCTTAAAAACTCAAAGCTTTTTTGAGTTGAAAAATGATCAATCATCTTATCGTTAGCAGCCGGAGCTATTAAGATCGGTGCGGTAGATGCGATGAGAGTTTGCATAAATACATTATCGCAAATGCCGTTTGCAAGCTTGTTTATCGTATTTACCGAGGCCGGAGCTATTAGTATAAGATCCATTTTTGCATAGGCTATATGGTTAAGTCCCGCTTGCCAGTTTTCGCTCGCGCTTGTTAAAATTTGATGTTCGCTAAGCGCTTCAAATCCAAGTGCGGAGCAAAATTTCAAAGCTCCGTCGCTAAGCATAACATATACATCAGCGCCTTCTTTTTTAAGCATAGATAAAATTTCGTAAGCCTTATAAAACGCGATACTTCCGCAGACCGCAAGTAGAATTTTTTTATTTTTGAGCATCTTTTTCACCGAAAAATTTATAGAAAAATCCGCTTTTATTTACCTGTTTGCTCCTGCTTATCGCAAGCGAGCCGCTTGGTACGTCCGAGGTGACGGTGCTTCCTGCGGCTATGAGCACATCATCTCCTATCGTTACTGGAGCTATGAGTTGAGTGTCTGAGCCTATAAATACATTTTTGCCGATTATTGTTTTGTGTTTTGATTTTCCGTCGTAGTTGCAAGTGATAGTTCCACATCCTACGTTTGTGCCTTCATCTATCTGCGCATCGCCAAGATAGCTTAGATGACCCGCTTTTACTCTGTTTAGATTTGAGGCTTTTACCTCTACGAAATTTCCTATGTGAGAGTTTTTGATAACGCTTTTTGGGCGAATTCTACCAAGAGGTCCTATGCTCGAGCTTTCTATTATGCTATCTTCTACTACGCTTGAGCTTTTGATGACCGAGTCTTTTATCTCGCATGGACCGATTATACTTACGTTTTCTTGTAGTTCGCATTCTCCTTCAAATTTCGCCCTGCTATCTATATAAATAGAGTCTGCCAGACGCATCAATACGCCCTGTTTCATCCAATTTTGTTTTATCTCTTCTTGCATTATTTTTTCGGCTACGCTTAGCTGAAATTTGTCGTTTATTCCCATGAAATTTTGCTCATACACCGTTACTGCCGAGCATTTGAAATTCAGTTCGTTTGCTATTTTAACGGCATCAGTTAAATAGTATTCGTTTTGTGCGTTTTGATTTTTTATAAGCGGTAAAATTTGCTTTAAAACTTCGGTCTTAAAGGCATAACATCCCGCATTTACGCTTTTTATCATCTTTTGCGTTTCGCTTGCGTCTTTTTGCTCTACTATCGCTTCAACCATGCAGTTATTTACGATGACGCGACCATATCCGTGCGGATCTTTGGCTTCAAACACGCTTACTGCTATATCGGCACTAGCCGCACTTAGTCTAATGATATCATTTGTTTTAATTAGCGGCATATCTCCACATAGGATTATTGTTTTTTCGCTATTTAAATTTACGTTTTTAAGTGCGCCTGCAGTACCCGGGGAAAGTTTTAAATCCTGCTCGTAAATTTTGGTTTGAGGAAAAATTTCTTTGATTTTAGCTTCAACCAACTCTTTTTGATAGCTTAAAACAACGCTAACATCATCGCTTATCTCGTAAGCTTTTCTTAAAATATGTATTATCATCGGTTCGCCGCAAAGCTCAAAAATAACTTTTGGCTTTGTTGATTTCATTCTCGTGCCAAGTCCTGCGGCAAGGATGACTACGCCGATGTCGCTCATATTTTTTCCTTGAATTAAAATTTGCTAAATTTTATCTTACGCTTGCTAAATAGTTGATTAACTTGTGTTAAAGCATAGAATTTAACTAAAACTCAGTAATCATTATCGATTTTAATATGCTATAATCTCGCTTTTGATTTTACAAATAGGAATTTTGATGAGCAAGCTTTTAAAGCGTAAAAAATTTATGTTCAATATACATCTTTTACTATCTATAATTTTTACATTACCGCTTTTAATTATCGCTATTTCAGGCTCTATCATCTCTTATGAGGGCGAAATTTCAGATTTTATAAATTCTAAAAATTTACATACGGAAAAGACTTCGCAAGCCCACTTAAAACCAAGCGAAATTTTAAATAAATTTAAAGAGCAGATAAGCTCAAACCCCGTAAGACTTCAAATTTCAAACGATCTAAACAGATCGGCAAAAGTTTATAAAACAAGAGCCGAAGTTTATTTTGTAAATCCCTATGACGGCAAAATTATCGCAAAAGACGAGTCATCTGAATTTATGCGAACCGTGCTTGTTTTGCACCGAAATTTAGGCTTTGCCCTCTTTGAAAGCGACGATAGGCGAGTAAGGCTTACAGGAAAGCATATAGTAGCGGTTTGCACTATAGTCTTAATTCTGCTTTGCATATCTGGAATTTGGCTTTATTTACCGCTGCTTAGAAGAAATTTCATAAAGGCCTCAAAGTTAAATTTTAGGCTAAAAGGATATGCGTTTTTTTATAATTTGCATAGCGTGATCGGAGTTTGGCTGTTTGCGTTGCTTACTCTTATTTGTTTAACCGGACTTTACTGGTCTTACGGCTGGTACGCTAAGAGTATAAATGCTCTTTTTGCTTCAAAAACAGAAAGCAAAATGCAAAAAGGAAGATTAAGTCCTGTAAAAAGCTATGAAGGAGTGGATAAGGCTTATGAAATTTTTAAAGAAAATAAGGGTGAGGAGTATGATAGAGTTACTTTAATGATCGGTGAAAATAACTCGACTTATAATATTTTTTATTGGATGAAAGATTTTAAAAACGACAGAGCTAAGACGATACAGATAAATGTACACGACGAAAAAGTTATATTTGACAATGCAATAGACGCACCCGATCCTACTTCAAAAGTAAGACTAAGCATGTATGAGCTTCATACGGGGTATTATTTTGGAGAGATAGGCAAATTTATCTGGTGCGTAGCCTCTTTTTCAGTCGTTATTTTTGTATTGAGCGGATTTTATATGACATTTAAAAGAGCTTTTAAGCGCAGGCGAAATTTATAAATTCTCATAATGTTAATCAAAATTTAACTGCTTTTCAAGTAAAAATAACTACAATAATAAGAAAATTTTAAAATTTAAGCTTTAAAGAGAGTTTGAGATGGATTTAGGAACCGTTGTCGGTTGGATTTTGATTATGGTTTTGCTGTTTGGTGCGATGGCTATCGGCGTTGGTATCGGACCTTATATCGACATTCCTTCCGTGATGATCGTTTTTGGCGGAACTATCGGATGCTTGATGGTCGGCTTTAAGATGGAGCAGATGAAAAAGCTCTTTACTTTTTATGGAATCGCCGTAAAGCCTAGGACATTCAATCTTCAAGAGATAGTTAAAAAGATGGTTGAATACTCCACAAAAGCTCGTAGAGACGGAATTTTAGCTCTTGAAACGGACGCAAATAACGAAACTGACGAATTTCTTAAGAAGGGCCTATCTATGGCGGTTGACGGCAATGAGCCTGACGATATAAGAGCTTTGCTTGAAATAGATATGGAGCAAACCAGCTCAAGACATACCGATAATATCAAAATTTTTGATCAGATCGCAGGTTTTGCAGGCTCGATGGGCATGATAGGAACTCTCATCGGACTTGTCGCTATGCTTTTAAATATGTCCGATCCTTCTGCTATCGGCCCTTCTATGGCGGTAGCCCTCATTACTACACTTTATGGAGCGATGATAGGAAATATCCTTGGAGCGCCCGTTGCAAATATCTTAGGTATCCGAGATAAAGACGAAAGTCTTGCAAAAACGATTATAATAGAAGGTATTATGGCTATCCAAGCGGGCGATAATCCTCGTACGCTTGAGATGAAGCTTCTTTCTTTCTTGCCGCCTAAAGAGCGAGTAAGTCAGTTTAACTAAGGCTAAAAATGGCTAAGAAATTAATCGATCCCGCCGATTGTCCTAAATGTCTGCCAAGTTGGCTTGCGGCTTTTGGTGATTTGATGTCTCTTTTGCTCTGTTTTTTCGTGCTTTTATTATCAATGAGTACGATGGACGCTAAAAAGCTTGAAGCGGCGGTAGGATCGCTTGCAGGAGCTTTAAGCGTACTTGAAGGAGGCGCGAAGCCTGATGTAAGCCCTGAACAAAATCAAGACTCTCACGCTACAAGAAACAAAGAACGAACCGATGTTCAGCTAAATTTCGACCAGACCGTAAAATCCATAAATGAGCTCTTGCACGCCAGCGGCTCGCCTGAAGTTACGCTTGATGAGAGTGAAAGCGGCTTTATCATAAGACTTCCTGCAAGCTTGCTCTTTAGCAAGGGAAGTGCGGTTTTAAATAACGATGATGCTATTTTGTTTTTAAAGCGCATCGCTATGGTTATAGATAAGCTTCCAGGCGACATCGTAGCAAACGTAGTAGGACACACGGATAACGAGCTTCCAAATAGCGATAGCATATACAAAAACAACTGGGAGCTCTCTTCAGCCCGTGCTATAAGCGTCGTAGATGAGCTTATCAAAGACGGCGTAAGCCCTAAAAAGCTTATGGCCTCGGCAAAGGCCGAATTTGAGCCGTTTGCTTCAAATTCCACCGAGCAGGGCAGGGAGAAAAATCGTCGCGTAGAAATTCACTTCATCTCGCAAGATAAAGGAGACAGGGCAAAAACGCAACAAAGCATACTTGATATGCAGGGCAAGTAGGAAGCGTAAGTGAAAAAAGTTCTATTTCTGCTATTTTTTGCTTTAGCTGTTTTTGCGGATGACAACTTAACTATCCCGACCGTAAATTTAACCCTAACGGCACCCGATACGCCACAACAACTCGTAACCTCGCTAAACGTATTAATCGTTTTAACAATACTAACCCTTGCGCCTTCGCTTGTTTTTATGATGACAAGCTTTTTGCGTCTTATTATCGTGTTTTCATTTTTGCGTCAAGCGATGGGAACTCAGCAGATGCCCCCATCTACCGTGCTTATCTCGCTTGCCATGGTTCTTACATTTTTTATCATGGAGCCTGTGGTTAAGCAGTCTTATGACGTAGCCGTTAAGCCCTATCTGGATGAGAAGATAAGCTATCAAGTCGCATTTGAAGAGGGAGTTAAGCCGTTTAAAGAATTTATGATAAAAAATACCAGAGAAAAGGATTTGGCTCTGTTTTTCCGCATAAGAAATTTGCCAAATCCGCAAAATATCGAAGAAATTCCGCTAACTATAACTATGAGCGCATTTATGATAAGCGAGCTAAAGACCGCTTTTGAGATAGCGTTTTTGATATATCTGCCGTTTTTGGTTATAGATATGGTTGTAAGCTCCGTGCTTATGAGCATGGGTATGATGATGCTTCCTCCTACTATGATTTCTCTACCTTTTAAGCTGCTTATCTTTGTGCTTGTAGATGGCTGGAATCTGCTTGTTATGAATTTGGTGCGGAGTTTTCATTAGATATTTAGTGCTAAAATTTGAATAAAGGATGGCAAAGATGGCATTTAAGTACAAATTTTATCTTCCGATTAAACATCTAAGCCATAGCGGAGCTTAGCATGAAAAAGGCTTATCTGGCGCTTGCTATTAGTTTAAGTCTAAGCGCAAGCAGTCTAAGTGAGATCATAAATTTGGCTCACGGCTCAAATTTAGCTCAAATTTCAAGCATGCAGCCTCAAAAATCAGCGCTTAAGGACGAAAGCGTTCGCGGCTCTTATATGCCAAATTTAAACTTAAAAGGCGGATATAATTATCATTTGCTAGATCCTAGCATACTAACTCCAAAACAGAGCTTGCAAATTTTGGCCAGTATCGAGTTTTTGTTATATGACGGAGGCAAAAGAGAGGCAAGCTTAGCCGCGCTTAAGCATCTGCACGGAAGTGAAATTTTAAAAAATGAGGATTTTAAAAACTCTCTTGCTCTTGATATTTGCAGGCTTTACTTTAACTTTATTGCGCTAAATGAGATCATAAAAGCAAAAGAGTCTCAGATAAACTATCTTAAAAACGCCCTTGATAGGCTTGAGAAATTTTACTCCGCCGGACTTGCGGCGATTGATGAGTTTGAAGCGATCAAGGCTAAATTTCACGCTGCAAAGGTTGAGGCGCTAAGCTATAAGCAAAAGCAAGATGAGATAAACAGCAAGATAAATCTGCTTACAAATGAAATTTTAACCCCTTCAAGCGGCTCTAGGATAGATGAGCCAAATTTGGCGCAGGGTTCAAACAAAACGGCTCTTAAAGTCCTTGAAGAAGAATTTAAGGCAAGCCGCGAGGATATAAAGATCGTAGGCTCAGCTACGCTTCCTCAAATTTTCATTAAAGACACTTACTCTATCTATCGAAACGACTTTGACAACGACTTCTCTTCGCTTGATCCTAGGTTTCAGGCTATAACGCCGTATCTTGATACGATTTTTAAAAAAAGACACAGGACAAACGAGATAACCCTTGGTTTCTCTTGGAAAATTTTTGATTTTGAAGCGACCAGCAAAGAGAAGCAGATCAAACAAATAGCGTCAAATCAAGCCGCTTTGAATTTGGAACAAAAGAGGCTTGAAAATAGGATAAATTTGCAAAATTTAAAAAACGAATTAAATATCTTAAAAGAAAAAATTAACGCCCATGAGCTGGCACTAAAGGCCGCCGATAGCTCTTATGAGGCGGTTTTGAAAAAATACGAAGCGGGACTTAGCGGATATGTGGAGTTTTTGCAGGCGTTAACAGCTAAATTTGAAGCCCAAAGCGGGCTTGAGCTGAGCAAGGATGAATACGAGATAAAAAAGGCCGAGTTTTTGTATGAAAACGGCGAGGAAATTTTAAAGCGAGTAGTAGAGCGATGAATAGAATTTTAGGAATTTTAACCACTCTTTGCCTGATACTATCTGCGCAAGAGCAAATTTATGCAAATTTTGACGTAGTGGCTAAACACAGCGCAGAGCTTGCCATAAAGAGCTTTGGTATAGTTAAAAAGGTAAATGTAGATGTTTCTGATATGGTAAAAAAGGGCGATGTTTTGGTTGAGCTTGAAAACGAGAGCGAAAAAATCGCGCTTGAAGCGGCTAAAAATGATTTAGAGCTTGCAAATTTGGCTCTTAAGCACGCTAAAGACATATTGGAACGCTTTAAAAAAGTAAAAAGCGTAACTTCTACTCAGGCTTACGAGGACGCGGAATTTGAGTTTAAGCGAGCTAGTTTAGCGGTGCAAAAGGCTAAAATCGCTATCAAAAACGCAAACGAAATGCTTGAAAACAAACTTCTTAAAGCGCCTTTTGACGGCACAATATCCAAAAAGAGCATCGAAGTAGGCGAAGGTGTAGGCGGAGTGGCTCAAAGGCTCATTGGTATATTTTCATATCCTGAAGTTAAGCTTGTGATCAGCTATGATGAAAAATTTAAAGATGTAGTAAAAGTAGGAAGCGAGTTTAGGTATAAGCTTGACGCCTCAAACGAAGAAATGGTGGGCGCTATAGCTTTAATTCATCCTAAAATAGATACGAAAACACGTAAAATTTACGCTGAAGTTTATGCGCAAGGTCTTATGCCGGGGCTTTTTGGCGAGGGATATATAACGGTGAAATAGATGTATAGATTTGCCATAAATAGACCCATAACGACTTTGATGATATTTATGTCGCTTGTCGTTTTTGGCGTCATGTCGCTACAAAGAATGCCCGTAAATCTCTTTCCCGAAATTGAAATTCCGCTCATTAAAATCACTACTTACTCGGGTGGAGATATGAATTTAATCGAGTCAAAAGTCACTAAAAAGATAGAAGATGAGATCTCTACTATTGACGGCATAGATAAAATTCACTCATACAGCTACAATAATCTAAGCGTAGTGCTTATACAGTTTGACCTTGAAAAAGATATCAACGTAGCTGCCGATGATGTGCGAGATAAGGTAAGTAAGGCGGGCGTTGACGGTAGAAGCGAGATAGAAAAGATCAAAGGAACGGGCGATAGAATTTTAAACATATTTATAAGCTCAAATAGTGGCGATGAAGTCGCTCTTATGAAGCTTGTAGATGAGAAGGTAAAGCCATTTTTGCAGCGCATTGACGGGATAGGTAAGGTTGATGATACGGGATTTTTGCAGCCTCAGGTGAAAATTTACCTTGATCCTTTTAAGCTTGATAAATTCGGTTTGAATGCAAACGATGTCGTAAATTTGATCAAGACTCAAAACTTAAAAGCCCCTTTAGGCAAGCTTGAAAACCAAAATTCCGAACTCTTTTTAAAGAGCAATTTTGACGCAAGCAGCATAGATGAGCTTAAAGAGCTTAGGCTTGCAAGCGGGATATTTTTAAAAGATGTCGCGCGCATAGAGCTTGATAAAAAAGATACCGATAGCATCGCCGTGATGAACGGCAAACAAGGCGTGATGCTTGAGCTTTTAAAGATAAGCGGAGTAAATGCGCTAGCTACGATAGAAAACGTAAAAGCCAAGATAGATGAGCTAAGGCAGATCGTGGGCAGCGAGTATGAGCTAAAGATCGCCTTTGATAACAGTGAAAACATCGCAAAGCACATCAGGCAGGTTGGATTTGATATGGTGCTTGGCGTTATTTTGACTATCTTTATAGTATTTTTCTTTCTTAGGAATTTTAGCTCTACTGTTATCTCGGCACTCTCCATACCTACGAGCATTATCGGGACGTTTTTTATTATTGATATGCTTGGGTTTGACCTAAATCGCCTTACTTTAATCGCACTTACGCTTGGGATCGGAATTTTTATCGATGACGCGATAGTCGTTATAGAAAATATCTCAAAAAAGATGCAAGAGGGCGAGACAAACCCGCTAAAAGCAAGTTTTGCGGGAGTGGGCGAGATAACATTTAGCGTACTTTCTATAAGTGCCGTTTTGCTTTGCGTGTTTGTGCCTATTGCGTTCATGGAAGGCATTGTGGGCAGATACTTTAACTCCTTTGCCATGAGCGTAGCGGGCGGTATCGTGGTATCGTTTTTTGTATCCATTATGCTTATACCAAGCCTTGGGGCTAGGTTTTTAAACGCGCAAGAGGGCAAATTTTTTCATCTTACCGAACCGTTTTTTGTCGCTCTTGAAAACGGCTATGCGTGGCTTTTGGCGATTATTTTAAAATTTAAAACTTTATTTGTAGTTTTAAGCCTTGCTTTGCTTGCGCTTTGTATGAGTCTTGCCATGAAAGTCGGCATGGATTTTATGCCTATTGAAGATAATGGCGAATTTGAAATTTTCATTAAAGCCCAGCCCGGAATTTCACTTGTTGCTATGAGTGAAAAGTCCTCGGTTGTGCTTGATGAGCTAAATAAAGACCCGCGTGTGGATTATGCCTATATGCTCGTAGGATATACCGACGCGAAGGATGCTTTTAAGGCTAAAATTTACGCTAAATTAAAAGACATAAAAGAGCGAAAAGATAGGCAGCCTCAGATCATGGAAGAGTATAGAAAGAAGCTTAAGATAGATGATTTAAATATCAAAATTTCAGCCCTTCCTATGGTCGATGCAGGCGGAGCAAACGAGCCCGTGCAGCTAGTTATCACGGGTGATAGCTTGGAAAAACTTGATGAAATTTTATCTCAGGCTAGGAAAATTTTAGAAAGCGTTAGCGGAGTTGTCGATATAAGCAGCGACAACGAAGACAGGATAAATCAGCTTGAAATTTCGGTAAATAAAGAAAAAGCTAAGCGTCTAGGCATAAGCGAATATGATATCACAAGGGTGGTTTACGGCTCTTTTGGGCAAAATTTCCTCGGCTCTTTTGATGACGGTAATGACCAATACGACATAATGCTTAGATTTGATGACGAGCATAGAAAAGATGTATCTTCGCTTGAAAAGCTGCGTATAAGAAGCGCAAGCGGCGAGAGTGTCGCGCTAAATTCGGTCGCAAATTTTAAGCTTACCAAGACTTTTTCATCGATTATGCGATTTAACAAACAGCGTCAAATCCTAATCGTGGCAAATGTGGATAACATCCCGCTTGATAACGTGCAAAAAGTTGTCGATGAGCAAATCCCAAGCATACTGCCTAAAGGATATGATTACCGCATGACAGGCTTTATAGAGCTAATGAATGATACGAACGAGGCGTTTATATTTACGATTAGCCTTAGTGTAATTCTCATATACATGATACTAGCCGCACTTTATGAGAGCCTTATCATGCCTTTTATCATCATGATATCTATGCCGCTTGCATTTGGCGGAGTTGCCGTGGGGCTTTATCTAAGCGGAAATTCGTTCAGCCTTTTTGTAATGGTGGGAGCGATTTTGCTATTTGGAATGGTCGGCAAAAACGCCATTTTGGTTGTGGACTTTGCAAACAGATACGCAAACGAGGGCATGAATGTAAATGAAGCTATTATAAAGGCGGGCTCAAAAAGATTAAGAGCGATATTGATGACAACTTTTGCGATGATATTTGCCATGCTTCCGCTTGCTCTTTCAAGAGGGGCGGGCTATGAGGGTAACTCGCCTATGGCGATATCTATCATCTCAGGGCTCATCAGCTCTACGATCCTTACGCTATTTTTGGTGCCTGCGCTATTTGGCATAACGTATAAAGTAGATAAGTTTATCGGTAAAATTTACAAAAGAGATGAAATTTAAGGACGCAAAATGAGCTTTAAGAGTTTTTATCGGCTTGTTTTTATCGCGGTTTTATTTAGCGGATGCGCCTCTTTAAACCAAGCTAAAAATCAAAATTTGCATAGCAATTCAAGCAAAACCGAAGTCAAGCAAGAGCATATATGTAGGGATAAAACATCAAGCGAGTGCAATGATATGGGCGTTGAATTTGAGCTTGCAAACGATTTGAAAAGTGCAGAAATTTGTTATAAAATAGCCTGTAAAAGCGAGCTTGGAGTAGCTTGTTCAAACCTAGGTTCGCTTTATCAGAGATTTGACGGACACGAAAATGATAGCGAAGTTATAGCGCTGTTTTTAAAAGCTTGCAAACTAAATAGCAAATACGGCTGTTATAACGCGGGCAATTCATATAGACTAGGCACAGAGACGGGGCATAATTTCGTGCGAGCCATAAAGCTCTATGAAAAAGCCTGCATAGATCTTAAGCACTCAAAGAGTTGTACGAATTTAGGCGGTATGCATCATTTCTCTTTAGGAGTTGAGGGCGGTAGCAGAGATGTGGCTAGGAAGTATTATAAGATGGGGTGCGAACTTGGCGATGAGGTAGGGTGTAAAAATTTCTCCTTGCTTGAGGATAAATTTTAGCTCCAACTCACCCTAAAGGTCGTATTTTGACCGATTTCGCTTTCGCAGATGATGTTTAAATCGTTGCTTTCGCAAACTCTCTTTACTAAATTTAGTCCTATACCAAATCCGCCTTGGTCGTTGTTAAAGCGTGTGTAGCGATCGTAAATTTTCTTTTGCTGCTCTTTACTGATACCTTCGCCGCTATTTGTGATAGCAAATTCGTTTTTGCTTAAATTTATGCTTACAAATCCGCCTATGTTTGAATATTTTATAGCGTTACTGATGAGGTTATCTATCATTCTTTTTACTTCATAGAGGTTTGCGTTTATACTTGCTTCGCTTAAATTTATTTCCGGGCTGATTGAGCGTTTGGCAAAAAACGGAGCGAAATATTCAAGCCGTTCGTTAAATAGATTTTTTAAATTTATCTGCTCTTTTTTGCTTGCGTCGCTTTTGCTAAAGGATAGGTACGTAAGATCTTCGTAGATATTGCTTAGGCTTCTGGCTGCCAGTTCGATATTATTAAGGCGTTTTAAATTTTTGCTGCTAAGCGTGCTTTTATCGGTTGTTTCTATACTCATCATTATTATGCTAAGGGGCGTGTTTATCTCGTGCGTTGAGTCTTTTATGAAGCGATTTAGCGCATTTATCTTGGCGTGAAGCGGCTCCAAAGAGAGCTTTGCCAAGTAGTAGGCTATAACCATGATAATTGTAAGTATCAGAAGTAAATTTCCTAAAATTTTAAGCTTTAGGATATTTAAATCGCTTCTTATATCTCTTCCTTCAAGCAAGATGTTTGCCGTTGAGAGCTCTCCGGTGGCATTGTTTTCCATGCTTTGAAGCGCTTCATATATAACTACTTTACCCTCTTTTAAAAAGACTACGTTTTTTTTGGCATCTTTTAGACACTCAGTATCTTGATAGATTATCTTGCCGTCTTTTGAGACTATACATGCGCTTACTTGCTTTTCTTGCATGAGTGCAGCGGCAGAATTTATGCCGTTCATACTAGCTTTCATGTAAATTCCCATTTTTATCTCTTTGAGATTTTTTACTTCGTTTGAGATAAGCGCTTCTTTTGTCATTTTGTAATCGTTTATCGAAAAATAGCTTAAAAATAGCGCGCTGGTGATTAGATAGAGGGATAAAATTTTAGATATTATCTTGGTTTTTTCAGACATAGATGTAGCCGTCACCTCGTTTATTTATGATGCTGTCCTTGCCTAAAATTTGGCGTAAAGTCCTTATATATACGCGCAAACTTTGCTCGCTTGGCTCTTCGTCATAGCCCCAAATTTTATCATATATAACTTCCTTTGTAAGAAGCTTGTTTTTGTTTTGTAAAAATAGCGCTAAAAGCTCACTCTCTTTGTTTGAGATATTTACATTTTCGCCGTCTTTTTGAACTGTTTTGCTGTCTATGTAAAATCTAAACCCGTCGGCAATTTCGATAAAGTCATCGTTTGTATGAGAGAAATTTCGCCTAAGTAAATTTTTGATACGCAAAAGCAACTCTTTAAGCTCATAGGGTTTTTTGAGGTAGTCATCGCAACCGCTTTTGTAGCCTACCTCAAGATCTTCTATTGTATTTAGGGAGGTCGTAAATATAGCAGGTGTATCTACGTCAGCCTTCCTTAAGGACGATAGAAGCGAAAATCCATCGCCTTTAGGAATTTTAACATCAAGTATCAAGATATCGAATTTTTGCTCGTAGGCCAGATCAAGAGCGGTTTTAGCATCTACGCAAGCGGTTATTTTATAATCTATCTCGCTTAGATACTCGGTTATCATTTCGCTTAAAATTTCATCATCTTCTACGAGCAAAATTCTTGTCATTACATTATGCCTTCAGGTTTTTTCATCTCTTTTTTCATTTCATCTTTTTTCATCATCACATCATCTTTTTTATCAGGCATATCTTTTTTCATGTCGTTTTTCATCTCGTCTTTGTGCATTTTCATATCATCTTTCATCTCTTTTGCCATCGGCATATCTTTTGACATCATATCATCTTTTTTCATGTCTGCTGCCATAACACCGCCAACCATAAACATAGCGCCAAGCGCAACTAAAGCTAACTTTTTCATTGTATCTCCTTGTGATAAATTATGCTAGAATCTTAACCAAGAAGTGTGAAGTGAGTGTTAATTGATTTTGTGCCATCAAATTTTAATTATAAAAGCCTACAAGTCACGATCAAATAGTCAAATTTGTTTTAAATTTTCATATCCAGTTTGCTTATCTTTCTAAGCTCTTCTAGAATTTTTGTTATATCGTTGCCTTTTTCTTGTTCGGCTTTTAAAAATTTTAGAAAGAATTCCCTGTTTATTTCATCTTTATAAGTTTTGCTCTTGTTTGTAGCTTTGATTGGCTTAAATTCGCTCTTTTCTTCTTTTTGTATAAGCTCTTTTATGCTCTCTAGCGTTTTAGAAATTTTCTCCAAGCTATCACTGCTTGAAATAGCTATATTGAGAGTGTATTTATGCTTTTTTGTCTCCATTATGTAAGTTATTAAGTCGCCATCTTTTTTGGCTAGATAAATCCTCTCTTTATCAGGTCTCATATCTTTAATCTCGCTGATACCGCCGTTTATCTCAATTTCAGCCCTCTTTCTTATTGCATAATCAAGCCATCTGCTTTTAAATTCCTCTATATTCATATCAGAATCTAAAATCTGCAAGGACTCATCTTCTAAAAGACCGCCTAAATTTTTAACTATTCCTAATCCAAAGGATCCTTTGCTTTCCTTGCCTATGATATTGTTGTTAAGCGCATCTACGCTTACCGCATCGTTTTCGTAGTTACGAAACATATCTATGCCCAGCACTTTGGTACTATTTACGAATTTTTTTAAATTTTCAACTTCTTCCTTGCTCATTGATTGATCAAATCCGCTTAGCTTACCCCAGATACTTATCTTGCCTTCTGTGGTATAACCGCTTAAAGCAAAAGCTTTTTGCATATTTTCTTTAGAGTAAAAAACACTAAGTTCTTTTTGCGGTTTAGTAAATCCCATTTTTACGGCTAGCAATTTATTAAGATGTTTTTTTGATAACTTTTTAGGATCCACTGCGTTTGCCCAGTTTTCAAGCTCGCTTGGCGAAAGATCATCGGGATTTACTTTGTCGTAATCAATCTTTAAATTTGTATTATGATTTATTTGGTTATTCAAATTCTCGGGATTGCCGTCTTTTTGCAAAGCTTTTGGTTGATTGTCTTTAAAGCTGAAATTTAAATTTGCGCTAAAACCATTTATGTTGCTTATCATAATATTCCTTTATTGCTAGGCATTTATGATAAATCGGCAAAATTTAAGAATTATTTATATGAAATTTATTACAAAAATCCGCAGATAAAATATACTAAAGGAAGACTGATAAAGCTAAATGCAACGCCTGTGGCTACGGCTGAAACTGCAAGCTGGCTGTCTAAATTCGCCTTCATTATCATAGCGCTTGCTAAAACCATCGGCGGCATAGCGCACTGAAGAATTCCTATGAGCCATTTAGGGCTAAATTCAACGCTAAATATTAAAGCTATAAGGATAAATATAAGAGGAGCTATTAGCATTTTGCCTGCGATTACGATTAAAGTAGCTTTATATGAGCTTCTTATGCTTCTAAATCCAAGTCCGATACCTATAGCAAAAAGGGCGACCGGAACTACGCTTTGGCTAAAAAGATTAAGCGCGGTAAAAATAACTGAAGGAAGCTCGATACCTCTTAGTATAAGACCTGCTATAAGTGCGATAAATGGCGGAAATTTAAGCACTTTTATCGTGTTTTGAACTAAAGAGACCTTTGCCGGAGCTCCAAAAGATAGTATGAATGGACCAAGTATTGATATGGGTATGGATGTGGCGAACTGATCGTAAAATATAACTTCATTTAGGGCTTCTTCTCCAAAAAAGCCCGTTATGATAGGCATACCGATAAAGATGGTGTTGCCAAACATCGCCAGCAATAAAGCGCTAATTGCTGTAGCTTGGCTAAATTTAAACGCCTTGCAGATAAAAAACACGATAAAAGCGGCTATAAATGAGGATAAGAAGCCTGTTAGGATTATGTTTATGAGAGTTTTATCTATACTTACGTGATAAATTTTATCAAATATCAATGCTGGCAGAGCAAAACATAGTGCGTAATCTATAAAAATACTCGCTTGCTTTTGCTCGAAAATTTTAACTTTTTTTGCAAAATATCCTGAGGCTATAAGTATAAATATAGACAAAAGCGGCGTGAACATAATCAAAACCTAAAATTTTAAAATGAAAGCCGAAATTATATGCCAATGGTTATTAAAGATAGATAAAATTTATCTCAAAAAAATAACCAAAGCTAATACTATACCTTGGCTTAAAGATATGGCTTTAGCATATTATTCGCAAAAATTTAATATAATATTTGGTTTAAATTTAAAAACAAAAGTAAATACATGAAAAATTTTATAAAATTCGTAGTTATCGCTGCTATCATAGTAGCTTGTGGATATTTTGTATACGAAAAATACTTCAAAGAAGAGAAAAAAGATGAGTTTATAACATCTGTGGCGGTTAGAGGAGATCTTACTAAAAGCATTGATAGTAACGGCGAAATTTATGCAAACGAGCTTATTGATGTAGGAGCGCAGGTTTCAGGACAGATAAAAAAGCTATATGTAAAGCTTGGCGATAGGGTAAAAGCGGGCGATATGATAGCTGAAATTGACTCTGCAACCCAGCAAAATAACGTAGATACGAAAAAAGCTCAGCTTGGAATTTATGAGGCAAAATTAAATAGCGCAAAAGTAGCTCTTGAGATCGCCGAGAGTAAATTTAAGCGTGAAAAAGAGCTTTTTAGTAAAAACGCTACCTCAAAAGAAGAATTTGAAAATGCCAAAAATTCTCTTGCCGTTACAAAAGCAAACATAAAAGAGATAGAGGCTCAGATAACTCAGACTAAAATTTCTTTAAACACCGCTCAAATCGATCTTGGATACACTAAGATAGTTGCACCAAAAGAGGGCACTATCGTATCGGTTCAGGTTGAAGAAGGACAAACCGTAAATTCAAACCAGACGACGCCGACTATCGTAAATATAGCCGATTTGACCAAACTTAAGCTAAAAATGGAGATAGCTGAAGGCGATATCACTAAGATAAAGGTAGGCTCAAAGGTTGAGTATTCTATCCTTTCAGAGCCAAATAAGAAATTTCAAACTCAAATTAGCTCTATTGATCCAGGGCTTACCACTCTGAGTAACGGCAAATACAGCCAGACATCAACTTCTGCTAATTCAAGCTCAAGCTCTTTAGCGATTTACTACTATGCAAATGCCGTAATTGACAACAAAGATGAAATTTTACGCATAGGAATGACCACTCAAAACATAATCACTCTTGCAAGCGTAAAAGACGCTATCATAATACCTAGTATCGCCATAAAAAAAGAGGGCGGAAAAAACTACGTAAGCGTACTAAAAGGCGATAATTCGGTAGAAAAAAGAGAGGTCGTCGTGGGACTAACGGATAATCTTAAATCACAGATCATAAACGGCGTTAGCGAAGGCGAAAAGGTCGTCACATCAAGAGGTTCGGCGGCAGAGATAAACGATATGCTGATGCATGAAAGCTCTCGCAGAAGACCTAGGATTTGATATTGAGCGCGCTTATAGAGCTTAAAAATTTAAGCAAAAAGTTTATACTTGGCGAAACTAGCTTTGATGCTCTTAAAGATATAAATTTAAGCATAAAAAAGGGCGAATTTATAGCTATTATCGGGCAATCAGGCTCTGGTAAATCAACGCTTATGAATATCCTTGGCTGTCTTGATAATCCCACAAGCGGAGAATATCTGCTAGATGGCGCGGATATATCAAAATTTAACTCGGATGCTTTAGCCAAACTAAGGCGCAATAAATTCGGCTTTATTTTTCAAAGATATAATCTTTTAAGCACTTTAACTTCGCTAGCAAACGTATCTTTGCCAAGCGTTTATGCAGGCGTAAGTAAAGAGCAAAGAGAACAAAAGGCTACTGAAATTTTAAGCGGCTTGGGTCTTGAGCAAAAGCTTGAGTCTTTGCCTAATAAACTAAGCGGCGGACAGCAGCAGCGCGTAAGTATAGCAAGAGCTCTTATAAACGGCGGCGAGATTATCTTAGCCGATGAGCCTACAGGTGCGCTTGATAGTGCAAGCGGGCTAATGGTGATGGAAATTTTAACGAATTTGCACAAAGAAGGTCATACTATCATCATCGTAACTCACGATCCAAATATCGCAGCTTATGCAAACCGCGTCATAGAGATAAAAGACGGCGAAATTTTAAAAGATAGCGTAAAGAGCGATGAAATTTTTCCTTCTAAATTTACAAAACCGAAACAAAAAAACATAATAAGCTTTTATAAAGATCAGTTTATAGAGAGCTTTAAGATGTCTATAAACGCGATATTTAGCCATAAGCTTCGCTCGCTTTTAACCATGCTTGGCATCATCATCGGCATAGCTTCAGTTATCTGCGTAGTTGCGCTCGGTCAAGGCTCCCAGCAACAAATTCTCTCGGGAATTCGCGGTATCGGAACAAATACTATCGATATCTATCCCGGCAAAGGATTTGGCGATCTGCGCTCGGGCAGGATAAAGACTCTAACGATATCGGATGCTTTAACGCTATCTCATCAAGATTATCTTGATAGCGTTACTCCAAACGCTACTGCTAACGGAACTCTTACTTATGTGAATAAATCCGCCACCGCAAGCATTAGAGGCGGAGGAGCGCAGAGTCTTGACGTGCTTGGACACAAGCTTGAAAGCGGCAGAAGCTTTACCGAAGAGGAGGTTAGGGACTCAGCCTCCGTTATAGTCATAGATCAAAACACCAAAAACGAATTTTTTCAAAACACCGACCCTCTTGGCGAGACGATTTTATTTAACAAGCGCCCGTTTCGTATCATCGGAGTTTTACAGCATAATAACAATATGAGCGATTCAAGCACGCTAAGGACGTATTCTACCTATACAGCGGTTATCAATAAACTAACCGGCGACCGTCATATAGGCTCTATCACCGTAAAGGTAAAAGATGAAGTAAATGCGCAAATAGCCGAGCGTAGCCTAACTGAAATTTTAACCCTTAAGCACGGCAAAAAAGACTTTTTTACCAGAAATTCAGATACCATAAAAAAGACCGTTGAAGAAACAACTAAGACAATGACGCTTCTTATCTCTTGTATCGCGTTTATTTCGCTTGTAGTCGGAGGTATAGGAGTGATGAATATAATGCTGGTTTCGGTAACCGAACGCACCAAAGAGATAGGCATAAGAATGGCTATAGGCGCACGCCAAAGCAATATCTTGCAGCAGTTTTTGATAGAAGCTGTGCTTTTATGCGTGCTTGGCGGAGTAATAGGCGTAATGCTTGCTTTTGGGATAGGCTATGCGTTTAATAAATTTGCAGACGAATTTATGATGATATTTTCAAACTCTTCGATTATCGTAGCACTTCTTACCTCAAGTTTTATCGGTATAGTTTTTGGCTATATGCCCGCAAGAAGCGCTTCAAAGCTAAATCCTATCGAAGCTCTTTCAAGGGAATAAGATGAAAAATTTTTTGGTATTTATTGTTGCTATTTTTTTAAGTGGATGTGCGGTAAAAAGTATAAATGAGGATTATAACAAGCTTATTTTGGATGAAAATTTAAGCCTAAATTTTGAGTTTGAGCAAGAGTGGTGGAAGGGGTATGAAAGAGCTGAGCTAAACGAGCTTCTAAAGCTTGCCTTAAAAAACAATACAAATTTGCTAAAAGCTGCGATAAATATAAATAAAGCCTTAGCTCAAGCAGGGGTCGTAAGCGCAAATTTAATCCCGAATTTTAATGCAAATTTCACGTCCGATATAAACAAAAATTTAGAAGGTGGAAGTTTAAGCAAGAGCTACAAAAGTGGTATTTCGCTAAATTATGAAATGGATTTGTGGCAAAAGCTTGCAAATTCTCGTGATGCCGCTTTTTGGGAGCTTAATGCCACTAAATTTGATGCCGAGGCTACTAGGCTTGCGCTGATAAATAGCGTCGTGGATAGCTATTTTGAGATAGCTTATCTAAATGAAAGTCTTGAGCTTTATAAAGCGGCACTTAAAAATTATATTGAGCTTGAAGCGATAACAAAGGCTAAATTTGAGCTTGGTAAAGGCGAAGAGCTATCTTTAAAGCAGATTCAAAGCTCGCTTTTAAACGCTCAAAATAGGATTTTAACCGCGCAAAAAAATCTAAATTTAGCCAAGCAGACTTTAAGAATCCTGCTTGCCGAAGGACCTGAATTTGAGTTTAAATTCGCTTCGTTTTCATTTGATGATATAAAATTTCTAGGAGTAAATCTTGACGTGCCGCTTTACGCTATAGCAAATCGCCCCGATTTAAAAGCGGCTATTGCTCGCATAGAGGAGAATTTATTAAACGTCAAGGTGAGCCAAAAGAGCTTTTATCCAAGTGTAAATATAGGAGCAAGTCTAAGCGGAAGCGGTGATCAGATAAATGAAGCGTTTTCGCTTAAATTTTTCGGTGGAAATTTAAGCCTTAATTTGCCGTTTTTAAACTACTCTCGCCTTGAGAATAATTTAAAAATTTCAGAAGCGAATTTTGAGCTAGCCAAGATAAACTACTTTGAAACTCTGACAAAAGCGCTTAATGAGCTTGATACGGCTTATAAAAATTTAAAAAACGATAGTACTCTTTTAATAAATTATGAAAAGCAAAGCGTAAATTTTAAAGAGATAAGCGAAATTTATAAGCTTAAATTTGATGCGGGCAAGGGCGAGCTAAAAGACTACCTACAAGCTAAAAATAACGAACTTGATGCACGTTCTAACCTCATCTTGCAGCGATATAAAATTTTACAAGACGAGATAAATATATACAAGGCGATGGCGGGTAGGGTTAAGCTACAATAGTAAATTTAATCCCACG
>NZ_LIWP01000011.1:0-67416 GCF_012978775.1 Campylobacter sp. RM15925 | reverse complement strand
AAGCCAGTGGGCAGGAAGCAGATACTAACTCCTAGTAGCATTAAGATTTATAGCGAGGCAAATTTGCCCACTGTGCCGATATTTCAGCCAAAGACTTTGCGAGATGAAGCGGTGGCCGAGCAAATTTCAAACTTGAAGCCTGATTTTATAGTTGTGGCGGCGTATGGAAAAATTTTGCCTAAAAGCATACTTGATATCGCTCCTTGTATAAATTTGCACGCTTCGATTTTGCCGAAATACCGCGGCGCAAGTCCGATTCAAAGCGCGATTTTAGAAGGCGAAAAGCAAACCGGAGTAACGGCTATGCTTATGAACGAAGGGCTTGATACAGGTGATATGCTTGATTTTGCCTATACGAACTGCGAAAACAAAATGGCGCAAGAACTTTTTAGCGAACTTGGCGATATGGCTGGCGAACTGATAGTAAAAACGCTCTTAAATTTTCAAAATTTAACCCCTATCAAGCAGGATGACAACCTCGCAACCGAATGTAAAAAGATACAAAAAACAGATGGGCTTTTTAGCTTTAATGAAGATGCGCATGAAATTTATAATAAATTTAGAGCGCTTACTCCTTGGCCGGGAATTTATCTTGAGAGCGGACTTAAAATTTTATCTTTGGAGCTATTTGAAGGCTCAAGCGGTGAAGCGGGAGAGATTTTAAGCATTTATAAAGATAGTTTTGTAGTGGGGTGCAAGAGCGGAGCCGTTAAAATTTACTCCTTGCAAGAGCCCGCCAAAAAGGCCGTCGATGCAAATTCTTATATAAACGGCAAACGCCTTAGAGCGGGCGATAAAATTTTATGATAAGAGCTGATTTTGGTAATTGAATTTGTTGATTCAATCCCGTCAACACATGAATTTGTCTGCGAAGGCGTGCGCGCGGGAGTGATAAAGCCGCCTTTTATGATCGTTGCAAACGAACAAACCAAAGGCATAGGCAGCAGAAATAACGAGTGGCAAGGATTTAGAGGGAATTTGTTTTTTTCTTTTTGTGTGGATAGGAGCTTTTTGCCAAATGATCTGCATGAGGCCTCCATATCTATTTATTTTTCGATGATTATGCGTGAATTTTTAGCTTCGCAAGGCTCTGAAATTTGGATTAAGTGGCCCAATGATTTTTACATAGAAGATAAAAAAATAGGCGGAACAATTACTTCAAAGATAAGCGAAAATTATATTTGCGGTATGGGCTTAAATCTCGTCGGTGCACCAAAAAATGCGGGTATTTTGGATATACAAATTAGTCAAAATGAAGCAGTTTGGGGATTTTGTGAATTATTAGAAAAAAAGATTTTATGGAAGCAGATTTTTAGCAAATTTAGGTTAGACTTTCAGAAATCAAAAAAATTCATCACGCATATAGACGGGCAAGAGATATCGCTGCAAGACGCAGAAATTTGCGATGATGGAGCTATTTTAGTAAATGAAAAAAAGGTGTATTCTTTAAGATGAGCGAGATAATAACCATAGCAAACCAAAAAGGCGGTGTGGGCAAAACGACCACAGCGGTAAATTTGGCGGCTTCTTTGGCGGTTGCGGAAAAGAGAGTTTTACTCATAGATATCGATCCTCAGGCAAATGCGACTACGGGAATGGGCTTTAGTAGAAATGACTATGAATACAATATCTATCACGTTTTAACAGGGCGTAAGAAGCTTTCTCAGATAGTTCTTAAAACTGAAATTCCTACACTTTTTCTAGCTCCTTCAAACATCGGCTTAGTGGGTATTGAGCAGGAATTTAACGATCAGAGCAAGGATTACAAACTAATCCTTAAAAATAAAATTGCAGAAGTTTTACACGAGTATGATTTCATCATCATCGATAGCCCGCCCGCACTTGGTAGCATAACCGTAAACGCTTTAAGTGCAAGCGATAGCGTAATCATTCCTATACAATGCGAATTTTATGCGCTTGAAGGATTGGCGCAAATTTTAAACACGGTTAAAATAATCAAAAAAACTATAAATCCGAAGCTTGCTATAAAGGGCTTTTTACCGACTATGTACAGCTCTCAAAACAACCTTTCAAAAGAGACTGTGGCGAATTTAAAGCAGCATTTTGAAAACAAGCTGTTTAAACTAAAAGACGATAGTGAGGATTTTGTGATCGTGCCTAGAAATGTAAAGCTTGCCGAGTCTCCAAGCTTTGGTAAGCCGGTGATACTTTATGATATAAAATCCCCGGGCTCTCAGGCGTATCAAAATTTAGCTTATGCGATCTTAGGATAAAAAATGGCTAAAAAGAGTAGTTTGGGACGCGGATTGGGAGCTATACTTGAAGATGTTGAGCTTGCTTATAAGGCTGAGTTAAGCGGCGGAAATCGCGATATAGTAACCGAAATTGATCTGAATTTAATAACCGAAAACCCTTATCAGCCACGAAAACACTTTGATGAGACAGCCTTAAAAGAGCTAAGCGAATCAATAAAAAGACACGGACTTATCCAGCCTATAATCGTCATACAAAAAGATGACGGATATATGCTGATAGCCGGCGAAAGAAGATTTAGAGCGACTAAAATTTTAGGTGCCGAGAAAATAAAAGCCATAGTTGCCGATATCGAGAGTAAAAATTTAAGAGAGCTTGCGCTTATTGAAAATATTCAAAGAGAAGATCTTAATCCTATCGAGCTTGCAAATTCATACAAAGAGCTTATCGATGAGTATAAGATCACGCAAGAAGGACTTGCAAACATCATACATAAGAGTAGAACTCAGATAACAAACACAATGCGGCTTTTGTCTTTAAGCCTTCATACTCAAGATCTCATAAAAGAAGGAAAGATAACCCAAGGACATGCTAAAGTAATCGTAGGGCTTGAACCAAATGATGAAAAGATGGCTGTCGATACGATAATTGGACAGAGATTAAGCGTTCGCGAAACTGAAAATTTGGTTAAAAATTTAAAAGACAAAAGCAAAGGCTCACAAAAAATCGGTTTTAAAATCGATGAAAAATACACTCAAAAGCTAGATCATTTAAAAGAGCTTCTAGAAAAACTCCAAATAAAATCAAAAATTAAAAATAGAAATTTGATACTTGAATTTAAAGATATATCGGATATTGAGAATTTTATAGGCAAAATTAGCTGAAATTTAACTGTAAAATTTAGCTAATTTTTTCCTAACATATTGTAAAATAAGTGCGATTTTTGTTTTTTAGTAATAAAATCATAATTGTCATAAGGAGATTTAATGTTAGAAATCGAATTGCCATTAGTTCTACTAACGGCGGTTGTTTTTCTAGGGCTTATCTTTGTTTTAAACAACATTCTTTACAAGCCGCTTCTCAAATTTATCGATGCGAGGAACGAGGCTATCAGGAATGACGAAGAGAGTGCTAGTAAAAACACGAGCGATCTTAGCGTTCATGAGGCTGAGATTGAGCAGATTATCTTGGCTGCTAGAAGCGAAGCGGGCAAGATAAAGCAAGACGCAATGGGTGCGGCAAAAGAGAGCGCAGCTAAGATAATCGGCGAGAAGCGTGCTGTTTTAGAAGCTGATTATGAGGCATTCATGCAAAATCTACAAACTCAAAAAGATGAGTTTAAGGCGGATCTGGTTGCAAAACTTCCTGATCTTAAAAATGTTCTTAAAACTAAACTTGCGAAAATTTAAGGAGTAAATATGAAGAAATTTTATCTTGTTTTATTTATTCCGTTTTTGCTTACTGCAAGCGAACCTAGCGGAAACGGCTATGATATCGTGGCAAGAACTATCAACTTTGTTTTATTCTTTGGAATTTTATACTATTTCATCGCTACTCCTATCAAAAACGCTTATAAGGCTAGAATACAAAGCATAGCAAATAGACTTGACGGCATCCAAAAGAAGCTTAAAGAGTCGCAAGTCAAAAAAGACGACGCCTTAAGAAGAGTTGAAGAGGCTAAAAGCAATGCGATTAGTCTTGTTGAAACTTCTAAAAAAGAGGCGATGATACTATCTGAAAAGATCAAAAACGAAACTAACCAAGAGCTTTTAAATATGGAAAAGAGCTTTGAAGAGCAGAAAGAATTCGAAAGAAGACGCATGACGAAAGTCGTGGTTGGAGAAGTTTTGAATGAAATTTTCGCAAGCGATAGTATGAAAATAGATCAAAACGAACTTGTTAATATCGTGCTTAAGAAGGTTGGCTGATGAAAGAGTTAATAGCAAAAAAATATGTCAAAGCTCTGATGGCTGAGCTAAGCAAAAGCGAGCTTGAGAAATTTATAGACAGCTTAAATGTTATTGCAAATGCGTTTAAAATTCATAAATTTAGGAATATTATAATCTCGCCCAATGTTAAAAGTTGCGAAAAAGTGAAATTTATTTTATCGCTTATTGATGAAACAGATACTAAATTTACGAATTTTATCAAGCTGCTTGGAGAAAACAAGCGTCTTGAACTTTTGCCTGCGATCGTAGCTGAGCTAATGGCTCAAAAAGCTCGCATAGATAATGTGTATCGCGGTAAAATTTATGGCAATTTTGATATCAGCGCAACTCAAATCGAGGAACTTGAGAAGAGTTTTTCAAAGAGATTTGATGCAAAAATTATGCTTGAAGCCATAAAGAGTGATTATAACGGTATAAAAATCGAGTTGGACGATTTGGGTGTGGAAGCGAGTTTTTCTATCGACAGACTCAAAGCTCAAATGACTGAATATATATTAAAAGCAATTTAAAAGGAGAAAAAGCGTGAGTGCAAAAATAAAAGCAGATGAAATTAGCGCTATCATCAAGGAAAGAATCGAAAATTTCGATCTAAACGTTGATGTTGAAGAGACTGGCAAGGTTATCTCGGTAGCTGATGGTGTTGCTAATGTTTACGGACTGAAAAATGTTATGGCCGGTGAGATGGTTGAGTTTGAAAGTGGCGAAAAGGGCATGGCTCTTAACCTTGAAGAGAGCAGTGTCGGTATAGTTATCCTCGGTAAAACCGACAACATTAAAGAAGGAAGTTCTGTAAAACGCCTCGGAAAACTTCTTCGTGTGCCTGTCGGCGACGCGCTTATCGGACGCGTTGTAAACTCTCTTGGCGAGCCGATTGATGCAAAAGGTCCGATTGATGCGAGCGAAACAAGATTCGTTGAAGAAAAAGCAAAAGGTATTATGGCTAGAAAATCAGTTCATGAGCCGCTTCAAACAGGTATCAAAGCTATCGACGCACTTGTGCCGATCGGTCGCGGACAGCGCGAGCTTATCATCGGTGACCGCCAAACAGGTAAAACAACCGTTGCTATTGATACTATTATCAACCAAAGAGGACAAGACGTCGTTTGTATCTACGTAGCTATCGGACAAAAACAATCAACTGTTGCACAAGTTGTTAAAAAGCTTGAAGAATACGGTGCTATGGATTATACGATAGTTGTAAATGCCGGCGCATCTGATGCTGCTGCGCTTCAGTACCTTGCTCCTTATGCGGGCGTAACTATGGGTGAATATTTCCGTGATAATTCACGTCACGCGCTAATCATTTATGATGACCTTTCAAAACACGCCGTAGCATACCGCGAAATGTCACTTATCCTTCGCCGCCCTCCGGGTCGTGAAGCATATCCGGGTGACGTTTTCTACCTTCACTCAAGACTTCTTGAGCGCGCAAGTAAGTTAAATGACAAGCTAGGTGGCGGTTCACTTACCGCGCTTCCTATTATCGAGACTCAAGCGGGTGACGTTTCTGCATATATTCCGACAAACGTTATTTCTATTACGGACGGTCAAATTTTCCTTGAGTCGGATCTATTTAACTCAGGTATCCGCCCTGCGATTAACGTCGGTCTATCTGTTTCTCGTGTCGGTGGTGCTGCTCAGATTAAAGCCATTAAACAAGTTTCAGGTAATCTAAGACTTGACCTTGCGCAATACCGCGAGCTTCAAGCGTTTGCTCAGTTTGCAAGCGATCTTGACGAAAGCTCAAGAAAGCAACTTGAGCGCGGTCAAAGAATGGTTGAAGTCCTAAAACAACCTCCTTACAGCCCGCTTCCTGTTGAGAATCAAGTTGTGCTAATCTTTGCCGGAGCAAAAGGCTATCTTGATGATATAGCTACTTTAAATGTTACAAAATTTGAGTCTGAGCTATATCCATATATAGAGGCAAAATATCCTGAAATTTTTGAACAAATTAGAACTAAAAAGGTGCTTGATAAAGAGGTTGAAGAGCTTTTGCATAAAGCGCTGAAAGATTTTAAAGCGACATTTGCTGTTAACTAAGGCTAAAATATGTCAAATTTAAAAGATATAAAACGAAAGATCAAGAGCGTCCAAAACACTCAAAAGACGACGCGCGCGATGAAGCTGGTTTCTACTGCTAAACTTAGAAAGGCAGAAGAGGCCGCTCGCCAGTCAAGAGTGTATGCGCTTAAGATCAATGAAGTTTTATCAGAGATAGCTTATAAGATCAACCAGTATCGCTCGGTAAATGCGGAGAGTAAATTCTTTGACATCAAAGAGAATGTAGAGAAGGTTGATATCATATTTGTTACCGCTGATAAGGGACTTTGTGGTGGTTTTAATATCCAAACTATCAAAACCGTAAGAAGAATGATAAATGAATTTAAAGCCAAAAAAGTAAAAATTAGACTTAGAGCCGTCGGCAAAAAAGGCATTGAGTTTTTCAACTTCCAAGGTATTGATCTGCTTCAGACTTATGTTGGAGTTAGTTCATCGCCAACATATGAAAAAGCTCAAAGCGTCATAAAAGATGCGGTAAATGACTTTATAAACGGAGTTACCGATAAAGTAATTCTTGTTCATAACGGCTATAAAAATATGATTTCTCAAGAAATTCGCATAAATGACATTGTGCCTGTTGAGCCACCTAAGATGGTTGAAGTAGAGACAAATTCTTTGATGGAATTTGAGCCTGAAAATGACAACAAAATTTTAGACGAGTTGCTTGAAAAATACTTCGAGTACAGCATGTATTACGCGCTTGTCGACTCTCTTGCGGCTGAGCATAGTGCCAGAATGCAAGCAATGGATAATGCGACAAATAATGCAAAAGAGCGTGTTCGTCAGTTAAATTTAGCTTATAACAAAGCTAGACAAGAGTCTATTACCACTGAGCTTATCGAGATTATCAGTGGCGTTGAATCAATGAAATAATAAAAAGGAGAATGAATGAAAGGTGTTATTAGTCAGATAATGGGCCCTGTGGTCGATGTCGATTTCAATGACTATTTGCCAAAGATAAATGAAGCTATCGAAGTAAATTATGAAGTGGAAGGCAAGCAAAACAAGCTAGTTCTTGAAGTTGCAGCTCACCTTGGAGATAACCGCGTAAGAACCATCGCTATGGATATGAGCGAGGGTCTAACTCGTGGTCTTGAGGCTGTTGCGCTTGGAGCACCTATAACAGTTCCGGTTGGCGAGAAAGTTTTGGGTAGAATTTTTAACGTTATCGGCGATCTTATCGATGAGGGCGAAAACGTAGATTTTGATAAAAAATGGTCTATCCACCGCGATCCTCCTGCATTTGAAGAGCAAAGCACAAAAAGCGAAATTTTTGAAACAGGTATCAAGGTAGTTGACCTTCTTGCTCCTTATGCAAAAGGTGGTAAGGTAGGACTATTCGGTGGTGCCGGTGTTGGTAAGACGGTTATTATTATGGAGCTTATCCACAACGTTGCGTTTAAGCACAGCGGTTATTCTGTATTTGCGGGCGTTGGCGAGAGAACTCGTGAAGGAAACGACCTTTATCACGAGATGAAAGAATCTAACGTTTTGGATAAAGTTGCCTTATGCTATGGTCAGATGAACGAACCACCAGGGGCAAGAAACAGAATCGCGCTAACAGGTCTTACAATGGCTGAGTATTTCCGTGATGAGATGGGACTTGACGTTCTTATGTTTATTGATAACATCTTTAGATTTTCTCAATCAGGTGCAGAGATGTCGGCACTTCTTGGACGTATCCCTTCAGCGGTTGGCTATCAACCTACGCTTGCAAGCGAGATGGGTAAATTCCAAGAGAGAATTACATCAACTAAAAAAGGATCAATTACTTCGGTTCAGGCCGTTTACGTTCCTGCTGACGACCTTACAGACCCTGCTCCTGCGACAGTTTTTGCTCACCTTGACGCTACAACGGTTCTTAACCGTGCTATTGCAGAGAAAGGAATTTATCCTGCGGTTGACCCACTTGACTCAACTTCACGTATGCTTGATCCACAAATTTTAGGACAAGATCACTATAGAGTTGCGCGTGGTGTTCAAGCTGTTTTGCAAAAATATAAAGACCTTCAAGATATCATTGCGATCCTTGGTATGGACGAGCTTAGCGAAGAAGATAAAGTAACCGTTGATAGAGCAAGAAAGATAGAGAGATTTCTATCTCAACCATTCTTCGTTGCGGAAGTCTTTACTGGAAGCCCTGGAAAATATGTAAGCCTAGAGGAAAACATTGCAGGATTTAAAGGAATTTTGGATGGCAAATATGACGATCTTCCTGAAGCCGCGTTTTATATGGTAGGTAATATCGACGAGGTAATGCAAAAAGCTGAAAAACTTAAAGGCTAAAATTTAAAGGAATCTTAATGAATAAATTGCATTTAGAGATTGTAACGCCTGAAGGTCTAGTTTTTTCAAATGATGTTAAGAGCGTGGTGCTTCCTGGTACGGAGGGCGAATTTGGCGTTCTCCCCGGACACGCATCTTTGATATCTTTGCTAAAGGCTGGACTTATTGACATTGAAGATGAAGATAAAAACCACGATGTAGTGGCCATAAATTGGGGTTATGTCAAAATCGATGAAGGCAAGGCTGTCGTACTTGCCGACGGAGCCGTATATGTCTCCGGAAATTCAGAAGGAGAGATAGCAAACTCTCTAGAAAAAGCCAAAGAGCTAATCCAAAGTATGAGTAGCGATACAAATGCCTTTGCATCGACAGTATCAAAGCTAGACAGCATGGCTAGAGCGAAAGTAAAATAGTGGCTGGGCTTGATATATTTTTAAACTACGTATCAAGAAGTAGTTTTATAACTATTTTCGTACTTAGTTGGCTCTCTTTGTATCTGATCATGAGCTTTACCATACTATTTTCTCGTATGGTGGGGCTTGGTCTTTGGCAAAGAAGAGAAAATGCCTCGCTTGAGTCTTTGCTTATGGGTGCTAAAACTCTTGGCAACGACTCGGCTCTTAAAAAATGCGCTTCAGGCAGAATAAACAAAGAAAAGCTTGGAATTTGCATCAGTATAGCTGAAAAGAACGCTACAAGCGGAGTTACTTGGCTTGCTATCATCGCTTCTACTTCCCCGTTTATAGGGCTTTTTGGAACTGTTGTTTCTATCCTTGAGACGTTTTCACAACTTGGGCAAGGCGGCAACTCATCCCTTGGTGTAATAGCTCCTGCTATCAGCGAGGCGTTAGTTGCGACGGGAGCGGGAATTTTCGTAGCGATACCGGCATATACATTTAACTTGTTAATTAAAAGAAAAGCTTACGAACTTATGAGTACAATCAGGCGAGAAGCCGACATACTCATAGCAAGCAAAGAAGAATTTTAATGATAAATCTTGAAGAGACTCCCGAGCTAAATATCACTCCGCTAGTTGATATTATGCTCGTGCTTTTAGCTATCCTTATGGTGACTACTCCTGCGATTATCTATGAAGAGCAGATAGTGCTTCCTGACGGCTCAAAGACCAAGTCATCGACTGCCATGCAAAAGGATCTCATGGTAATCGTTGATGCGCAAAGAAAAGTAAGGATAGATCAAAGCACTATGAGTCTGCAAGAGCTTCCCGATAATATCGTCTTGCTTGGCGCAAAATATGATAAAAATTCGCCGGTTTATATAAAGGCGGATAAAAATTTGATTTATGATGATGTTATGTTTGTTTTAAAAAGCATTAAAAATGCCGGATTTACAAAGGTGGCACTTCAAACTAATGGATAAAATTTTAAAGCCAAATTTCAATACTTTTAATTATTTTATACTCTCTTTTGTTCTTTATATTTGTATGATAGTCGGAATTTTCGTCAAACTTACTTATTTTAAGGAAGAAGCAAAAAGATATACCGATACCAAAGATGCTTTTATGGACATTACGATAGTCGAGCGTGAGCCTGATATAGTACTAAAAGCACCTGAAAAAAAAGAAGAAGTAGTAAAGAGTGAAGAGCCTGAGAAAAAAGTTGAAGAACCAAAAGAAGAGCCAAAGCCCGATACCACAAATAAACTCGTGGAGCCTGAAGTAGTCCCTGAAGCGGTACCTGAGCCAAAGCCTGTAGAAAAAGAAGAACCGAATTTAAAAGATCTTTTTAAAGACATCGACACTTCAAAGCTAAAAGAGGATAAGGTGGTTAAGAAAAAAGAGACACCAAAAGAGCAAAGCAGGATAAAACCTGAAAAAAAAGAGTCAAAGAAAGAGTCAAAAGCCGCAAGTGATGTGATAAATTCTTTACAGCTTGATAAAGTAGCCAAGACACCAAAATCGCAAAGAATAGGTGAATATAATCCTTATATAGGGGAGATAACCAGAATTTTGGAGACAAAATGGACAGCATATAAGGCTGACTCTAATGATAATGCATTGGTTGAAATTACTATAAGTCCAAATGGAAATTTTAGTTACAATATAAAACAGCTGTCATATAACAGTGAATTTAACGATAAGGTAAGAGAATTTTTACAAAAGATGACATTTGAAAAATTTCCGCCTTCTCAATTAGGAAGGCCATTTGTTTTTGAAACAACATTATTGGATAAAATAGAAAATTAAACAACGGAGGATAGATGAAAAAGATTGTATTATTACTAAGCCTAGCTATCGGCTTATTTGCTGCAGATGCAACGATAGCCATCGTAAATAAAGGGCTTGCGCTTCCTAAAATCGTTTTGCAAGATGCGACAACTATGGTTAGCGATCAAGCGTTTAAAAGCAGATTTCACAAGATCATGCTTGGAGATTTAAAGGTAAGTTCTGATTTTGAAGTGGTTGATGAATACATCCAAAGCAGCTACGAAGGGGATTTGAACACAAACGTGATGAGCGAAAAGGGCGCACAACTGATTTTTAGATACGCACTTGAAGGCTCCCCTTCAACTCCGCTTAGACTCAAAGTAAAGCTGATAAATGCCAAAACCGCTACTACACAATATGAGCGTGCTTACACTATGGACGACGGAGCCAAATTTCCGTTTTTGGCGCATAAAGCTATAGTCGAGCTTGTAAATGAGCTAAAAATGCCTCCTGTAAATTGGATGGAGAAATTTATCGTATTTGCCAAAGGAACAGGCTCAAAACAAAGCGAAATCGTAGTGGCCGACTATACTCTAACATATCAAAAAGTAATTGTTCGCGGCGGGTTAAATATATTTCCTAAATGGTCGGGAGCCGATCAAAGTGCGTTTTACTACTCTGACTACAGCGGTACAAAGCTAGTACTTTATAAATTTGAGCTGGCAACAGGCAAAAAAACTAAAATTTTAGAGACTTCAGGCGGCATGCTTGTGGCTTCTGATGTGAGCGAGAGCGGGGATAAGCTACTTCTTACTATGGCTCCACAAGATCAGCCCGATATCTACATCTATGATCTAAATTCAAAAAAGCTTAAGCAGATAACAAACTACAGCGGTATTGACGTAAACGGAAATTTTGTCGATCACGATAGCAAGGTTGTTTTCGTATCGGATAGATTAGGTTATCCAAATATCTTTTCTCAAAATGTAAATGGCGGAGCGGTTGAGCAGATGGTATATCACGGCAAAAACAACAACTCCGTAAGCGCATATCAAAACTATGTAGTTTATTCAAGCAGAGAGGATGCTAAGAGTGAATTTGGAACTAGAGACTTTAATATCTATCTTATCTCGACAAAGACAGAATATATAAGACAACTTACCGCAAGTGGCAAGAATTTGTATCCGAGATTTTCAAGTGACGGACAAAGTGTAGTATTTATCAAAGAGCTTGGCGGGCAGAGTTCTCTTGGTATAATTCGTGTCAATGAAAATAAAAGTTTTCAATTTCCGTTAAAAATAGGAAAAATTCAATCAATTGATTGGTAGGTTCGTTAAAGTTTATTTTAAAATTTATGATATAATCACCGAAATTTTTGTAAAAGGATTAATATGAAAAAAGTAGTTTTAGCTTCCGCTGTTGTTGCAGCGCTATTTATGAGTGGTTGTAGCTCTAAAAACCCTGAAGTAGATATGAGCGCAGACTCAAATCAAAACATGGGTATGATGGGTTCATCTACTGATACTATGATGAGCTCTAGTGATAGATTGCAACAGTTACTGTCTGCGATAGAAGGGCAAGTAAAGACTGTGTATTTCGATTTTGATAAATTTAATATCAAAAGCGATATGCAACCGGTCGTAAATACAAATGCAAGTTTGTTTAACCAATCAGAAGCTCAAAGCCTAACTATCAAAGTAGAAGGTAACTGCGACGAATGGGGAACAGACGAGTATAACTACGCTCTTGGTCTAAAAAGAGCTAAAGCTACTAAAGACGCTCTTGTAAAACAAGGTGTTTCAGCCGATAGAATTATGGTTGTGAGCTACGGCGAGAGCAATCCTGTGTGCTCAGATAAAACAAAAGCTTGCGACGCGCAAAACAGACGTGCTGAATTTAAAGTTCTTCCATAATCAATTATGACAAATTTTAAAAATTTAGCGGCTCTTTTTATAGGAGCCGCTCTTGCTTACTCTGCTGAAATTTCGGTATTTGATGCCGGAAATTTAGATAGTTCAAATCCTTATGGTTTAACCGACGGTGAAAAGGCTCTACTTAAAAATAAACAAAAAGTCGAAAATTTAAGTAGAAATATGAATGACGTAGAATCAACCTTAAGCGGTGCTCAAGAGCGAATAGAAGGAATTCAAAGCATCATGGACGGGATGAATTCTCGCATAACTAAAGTCGAAAAACGCTTAGATGAACTTCAAAGTAAAGTAGTAGGCGAGGAAGGCGGTGAAGGCGTTAGCTTAGAATCTCTTAGACAATACGTTGAAGAGAGTCGCAAAATACAAGAAGCTAACAATCAAAAAATAACAAAAGCCTTAAAAGATCTAAGTGCTCTTATAGACAAGATCAATTCAAACTATGTCTCAAAATCTGAGCTTAGTAAAACCGGCTCAAAGAGTGCTGAAAAAGAGCAATCAAGCGAAAGTAAAGATTCAGCCGGCTCTTCTAGTAAATCAGACTTTACTAAACAAAAAATTCAAGATGTCGCTACAGACGCAAAGAAGATGTTTGATGCAGGCAAACTTGAGGACGCAAAAGATAGGTATGAGTTTTTGATAACCAAAAACCATAAGCCTGCCGCTGCAAATTTCTACCTTGGCGAAATTTCATACCAACAAAAAGCCTACAATAACGCTATAAAATACTATCAGCAAAGTATATCGCTTTACGATAAGGCTGATTACACTCCAAGGTTGCTATATCATACCGCAATCAGCTTTGATAAGATCGGCGATACCGCAAGCGCAAATCGTTTCTACAAAGCTCTTAAACTAGGATATCCAGAGAGCAAGGAAGCTAAAGCTTCGCCTAATAGATAAGTCAATTTAGATTAATAAAATTCAGGTATAATCACATTTATTTTATTTGTAGGAGAAAATGTGAAAGATCAAGTTATATCTATGTTTTATGAGCTAAAAGATGCAAAAACAGGCGAAATTTTAGAATCAAACATGCAAACAGGAAGTCAAATTTCATTTTTGACAGGACGCGGACATATCATCCCGAAATTAGAAGAAGAGGTCAGTGTTCTTAAAGCAGGCGATAGAAAAAATATCGTTATTGAAGCTACCGAAGCTTGCGGATTGTATGATGAAAAGGCGCTTCAAACGTTACCGAAAGAGCAATTTGCAGGAATTGAGCTAAAAGAAGGCATGGAGCTTTTCGGTCAAGGCGAAGACGGCTCAAACGTTCGCGTAATCGTATCTAAAATCGGAGAGGATGACGTTACGGTTGATTTTAACCATCCTTATGCGGGTAAAGATCTTGAGTTTAATGTTGAAGTTACCGAAGTAAGAGATGCTACCGAGGATGAAATCGCAACGGGAGTAGTAGCTCAAGCGCACGCTTGCGGTTGCGGAAGTCATGGTAAAAAAAGTGGCGGTTGCTGCGGAGGCGGACATCATGACCACGATCACGGCGAAGGCGGTTGCTGCGGCGGTCACGGTCACCATCATGAGGATGATGAGTGCTGCGGTGGAGCTCATCACGATGAGCATGGTGGCGGTTGCTGCGGAAAACATCATTAAGAAATAGTAGTGAAAGCGGCTTTTATATTCCCGGGACAAGGCTCTCAAGCCACCGGGATGGGCAAAGAAATTTATGAAAATTTTAGCTGTGCAAAAGAGCTTTTGCAAAATGCAAGCGATACGCTTAAGATAGATTTTGCAAATTTGCTTTTTTGTAAAAATGAACTTTTAAGCAAGAGCGAATTTACTCAACCTGCCATAGTTTTAAACTCACTGATGTGCTATATGGCTTTTTCTTCGCGTCTAAATTCACAGTCTAAATTTAGTCTTGGACATTCTCTTGGTGAATTTAGCGCACTGGCTGTAAATGGGGCTTTTGATTATGTGGATGCGATTAAGCTTGTAAATATTCGCGGCAAACTCATGCAGGAAGCTTGTGCGGGCAAAGACGTTTCAATGACTGTTATTTTAGGATTAAAAGATGAAGTTGTAGAAGAAATTTGCACTAACGGGCAAAAAGACGGCTTTCAAATTTACGCAGCCAACTACAACTGTGACGGGCAGATCGTCGTGGCGGGGCTCAGAGAGGATTTGGCTAAATTTGAAAACGCATTTAAAGATGCCGGTGCAAAGCGAGTTATGCCTCTTAATATGTCCGTAGTTAGTCACTGCCCAATCCTAAAAAGCGCTAGCGAGGGATTGGTTTCTTACTTGCAAGCTGCTTTAAAGCCAAATTTTACCGATGTCATTTCAAACGTTACGGCCAAGGCTTACAGCAGCAAAGACGAAGCCCTTGATTTACTTAAAGATCAGCTGGTTAAACCTGTGCTTTATAAGCAAAGTATAGAAAATTTCAAAGATGAGGTTGAAATTTTCATCGAATTTGGCTCAAGCGTACTAAAAGGCATAAACAAAAAGATAACCGACAAGCCGACATACTCGGTTACGGATATGAAAAGCTTAGATGAGATTATAAATATTTTGGAGAGTAAATGATAGCGATTTTAGGGGCTATGCAAGAGGAGATCGCTCCGCTTTTAAAGGTTTTGGGCGACTATAAAGAGGTTAAGCACGCAAACAATACGTTTTATCTGGCAAATTTTAAAGGCAAAGAGCTGGTTATCGCTTATTCAAAGATAGGCAAGGTAAATGCAGCCTTGACCGCTACCGTGATGATTGAGAAATTTGGCGCTACTAAGCTTCTTTTTACCGGAGTTGCCGGCGCGCTGAATGAAAATTTAAAGATAGGCGACATGCTCTATGCCAGCTCACTTGTACAGCACGACCTTGATATCACGGCATTTGGTCATCCTTACGGCTATGTGCCCGGCACTAGTATCTTTGTGAAAAGTGATGCGAATTTAAATGCTCTTGCAGCCAAAATCGCCAAAGAAAAGGGCATAAATTTGCTCGAAGGTGTCATAGCTACAGGCGATCAGTTTGTTTGCAGTGGCGAGCGTAAAGAGTGGATCAAAACCACTTTTAAAGCCGATGCGACTGAAATGGAAGGCGCTAGTGTGGCTTTAGTTTGTGAAAGCCTTGGCGTGCCGTTTTTTATCCTTCGTGCGATCAGCGATGAGGCGGGCGGTGGTGCCGAATTTGACTTTGATGAGTTTTTGCAAAGCTCAGCCAATGTAAGCGCAGATTTTGTGCTGTCTATGGTTGAGGAGTTATGATAGAGCTTAGCAAAAAGCTCCTTCGCATAGTAGGTCAGACGAATGCGAAATACAAGATGTTTGAGGAGGGCGATAAAATTTTACTCGCCCTAAGCGGCGGCAAGGATAGCATGACACTTGCTCATCTGCTTAAGCATTTTTGCTCGGTAAGTCCGCTGAATTGGCAGTTTGAAGCCGTTACCGTAACTTACGGTATAGGCGAAAATCTTGAGCCTATAAAAGAGCATTTTAAACTGCATGAAATTCCTTACAAAGTCATTGACACACAAATTTTTGAATTCGGTAGAGAAAAAATTCGTGAAAATACGACATTTTGCAGCTTTTGCAGTCGTATGCGTAGGGGCTATCTCTACACTTATGCTCTTGAAAACGGCTTTAATAAAATCGCCATTGCGCATCATCTTGACGACGCAGCAGAGAGTTTTTTCATGAATTTTACTTATAACGGCGCTCTTAGGACTTTGGCTCCAAGATATAAGGCCCAAAACGGACTTGATATAATTAGACCTCTTATACTTGTGCGTGAGCGTCAAATTCGCGATTGTGCGATCAAAAACGAGCTTCCTATAATGAACGAAGAGGAGAGTTGTCCTGCTAAACAATATGGCGGTAAATCGCCTCGCGCAAGAGCCGAAACTAAAGCAATGCTGGCAAATTTAGAGAGCGAAAATCCGAAATTTTTCGTTTCGTTAAAATCGGCGTTTGAAAATATTCATTCGGACACGTTTTTTAAATTTGTTGAGTGAATTTTTATCTTATCTGCAAATTTGATTAGTAAAATTTGCTAAACACCACAGTCAGTAAGTGAAAAGTGTTTATAAATTTATCTTGTATAAACTTTTCTTTGTTGAAATTTGACACTTTTACTCCTTGATGGTTTTAATGTTATTATAAATCGTATCGGTTGGATTTTTAAAGATCACTTTGTCTTGCTTATCTACTTCTTCGACTATTTCGTTAAATAATCTATATTTATTCGCCCAAGCAAAAAATTCTCTGACATCTTGAAATTTCCCATTCGTATCAATACAATATTTCTCAAGGTGCCTTATCGGCATATCCACATAAAACGGTCTTTTTTTATTTATATTATCTCCGTCTATCCATCTTTGTTTATACCACAGATAAGTATTATAACACTCCTCATAAGCCCCCTTTAACTCCTCTTTAGTAGGTTGTCCTACTACATTGTATTTTAAAAGAAGCTCAAGCATACTCCCATGGTTTGGAATATCATCAAGTATGTGATATACCGAACGCTTTACATCGGAGCCCTCTTTAATGCCGGGCAAGCCATCGATAGGTTCTTTGCTTAGTTTTGGGACATATCCGCTTTCTAGTATCATTTGGGCTAGTTCAATGTAGTTGCAAGTTACAACATATTCCATAGGATTCATAGCATCTTTTGACTGATCATCTCTTACATAGTTATCTTGAAAGATAATCTTTATATCATCTCCGCTTATTATCAGTTTATCTATATTATTATAAAAAGGTGGAGTTATATAAAACTGAAGTGCCTTTATCTCATCAACCTTTACCCCGCTATCCAAAAGCAGTTTAGCTGTCTTAGTTGAGTTGTTTTCAATAGCATAAGCTAAAGGACTTAGCTTATATCTATCCGTTGCTCTTATATTAGCTCCTAAGTTTATAAGCTCTTTGGCAGTTATATCATCGTCATAAAATGAGCTATACATCAAAGGAGTAAGATTATATGTCATATTAAGATCTACGCTTAAGTTATTATCTCTTATAAAGTTTAAAACACCCTTTGTATCTTTAGCTTTTAAAAGAAGTCTTAGTTTTTTAAATGTCTCGTTTTCTGTTTGGTATTTATTTGAATACTGTATTTCATCATCTATATCCCAGTATCTAAATGCAAAGTCGTCTATCTCTTCTTGGGTTACATATTTAGCTAACTCGGAGTTTGGATCTATCTTGGTGTCTTGGGTTGTGGTGAAATTTGGCTTCTTTGAACTAAATTTAATATCAGAAAGATAAAAGATGGATATAAGAGCTATGATGGATATTGTAAGGGGGATTAGGATGTATCTAAAGTTATTCAAATTTATCTCCTTATTAATTTGTCAAATTTTAGCATAAAGGACGGTTTGCCTATCGGAAATTAACCGTTTGATTTAATTAAAACCCTTGCAAGATGATGGTGTATAGTTCGTTAACTTCCTCATCGCTTAGCAGGATGGTTGATTTATCTTTAAAAAGATGAGCTATTTTCTCCGCTTCAAAGCTAAAATTTCCCGAACAATGCGTATGAGACGGCAAAAATCCGCGAGTTAAAGATAGGCTATCTTCGATCGTTTCATCACAGATAAAGCAAGCAAGCTCGTCATGAAGTCTTCCTTCGTGCTCTAAAATTCGCACATAGCTTTCGATGATTAAGCGTTTTGGGTTTTGCTTTAGAAATCTCTGCGCACAAATTTCAGCTTGGTTAAAATATATCTCGTCTATATGCTCGACATCTTTTAAATGCGCGTAAAACAGGCGCATAAACTGTTGCCATATGAGCAGACGTTCGCGCACGACAAGCCAGTTAAAGCCAAGATGTAGCACGCTTCTAAGATGCGGGAGAAAATTTGCACTTTCGTTTAGCTCAAAATCTATCTTAAAGCCTTGCATGACACTAGCGTGGCGAGCTCCGTAGAATCGGTAGCACTTTATAAGCAGATCTTTTGTCAGGATATAGACGATAAGGTCTTCTTCTTTGGCTTTTTGCGTGTGGATTATGTAGCCTTGCATAATTTAAATTTTAAAGAAGTCTTCTATCTTTTCGCGCATTGTAAAAGCGTCGCTGATGCGGTTTATCTCGTCTCTAAATGCGCTTGCGCCATCTATGCCTTTTGAGTACTGGTGCAAGTGCTTGCGAAATATCGACACTCCGTGAGCGCCGTAGTGAGAGAGCATAGCGTCAAAGTGAGCTAGGATTATCTCGCGCTTTAGCTCGTTAGTTACGCTTTGGCCGCTTTTGATCTCGTGAAATACCCAAGGCTTGCCTATGCAGGCTCTGCCTATCATTATAGCGTCGCAATTTGTTAGTTTAAAAACCTGCTCGGCGTTTTTCTCGCTGATATCTCCGTTTGCGATTAGCGGAATTTTAACCGCACTTTTGGCTCTTGCTATAGCCTCATAATCAACTTTTGCCGTATATCCGCCAGCTCTTGTTCGCCCGTGAAAAGCTATATAATCAGCCCCTGCATCTTCAGCCGCTAAAGCTAAAATTTCAGGAATTTTCTCGTCAAATCCTAGCCTCATTTTAACGCTTAGCATATTTTTATTTGAAGTTTTTTTTATCGTTTCTACTATCTTTTTGAGATTATCTATATCTTTTAGAAGTGCCGAGCCTGCGCACTGCTTGATTACTTTTGGCACGGGACAGCCGCAGTTTAGGTCTATGCCGTCTATTCCTTCAAATTTATTTATAATCTCGACAGCTTTTTTGATGATCTCTCTATCGCTTCCTGCGATTTGAACGATATACGGAGTTTCTTCGGGGGATTTTTTAAGCATTTCAAGAGTCTTGTCCGAGCTTTCATAGACAAGTGCGTTTGCGCTTATCATCTCGCTAACCGTTACATCGCATCCAAAACGCTTAACCACGCTCCTTAAAGGCAGATCGGAAAAACCTGCCAAAGGAGCTAAAAAGATAGGCTTTAAGCTAAAGTCTATCATCTAAAGAGCAAATTTTCAGGCACTAGCTTGCCGTTTTCTCTAAGATACATCAAAATTTTGATGTTTTGATATTCGCTTGCGTCCGAATTTTCTGTGATTTCACGCACTTTATCAAGCATTTGAAACTCAAATAGCAGATACAAATACGCCTCTTCGGCATCGGCATGAGATGATTTTAGCTTCTCAAATATATTTATAAGAGCGTCAGGAGTTATCTTGCCTATCAGAATTTTTGCAGAGTTATTATACTGAGCTTTTGAAATTTTAAAGTTATCAAGAAGCTCGTAAATTTCATCATTGCTTATAACAATCTCATCTTTTACGAAGCGCTCAAGTAGAGTCATGGTCTCTTCTGCGCTCTTTGCGAAATTAAATTTCTTGATGTCTGCGAAACTGCCGGTTGTAATAAGCTTTTCATTGGCTTTTTTAGAAATTTCATCGTTTATCTCTTTGTAGTCTTTAAGCACATCAAGGAAATAGGTGGAATTTTTTTCTATTTTATTTAGCTCGTTTTGTATAAAGAGCGAATTTGTGCTTTGCAGTCTAAATTTCTTAAGATCGACAACTTCTCCATTTATTATGTTTTTTACTGTTTTTGCAACGCTTTCAAGCTCGTCGTCGCTAATAGCTTCGTCTTTGTGTTTGCTCCAAGGAGATAAAATTTTAGTAATTTGCGAAGGAGCTTTGTAAAGCTCTGTTTTAAAATCTTTATTTGTATCAAGCCCTAGCAAAACCTCTCTGGCAAGCTCTTTGTAAAGAGTTTCATCGCGTTTTATGGAGCGTTTAAACATATAAATTTCAAAGCCGTGATATGCGATATGTGCTATGCAAAGAATCGCAAAAAACGCCACCGGCAGTACTACCCAAAGCGCAAGCGGCATAGTAAACGAGTAGCCAAGAAGCCCGAAAGTATGATCAGAAGAGTCGATTGAATACACCAAAATGCCAAGTAAGACTATATATATCACGCTATATACTATAAAACGTCTTGTTTTCATGATGATTCCTTATTTTTTAGATGTTTTTTCCACTATCTCTCTGCAAACTATGCAGTATCTAGCGTGAGGTTTTACTTTAAGGCGAGCCAGACCTATATCTTCTTCGCACATCTCGCAAACACCGTAGGTTTTATTAAAAATTTTACTAAGCGCCAGATCTATCTCGATAAGCTCTTGTCTTTGTTGAGCGTTTATTGATTGCTCTATGAGTTGATCGGCATTTACCGAAGCGATATCGAATTCATCGCTTACGCCACTTCCTCTAAGCCCTGCGATCTCGTTGCTTGCATCGATTATATTTTTACTTATCTGTATCTTTCTCTCTTCTAAAAGTGCTTTAAAAAACTCTAAATCGTTTTTGCGCATCTATTTCCTTTACTTGTGATATGGGTGATTTGCATTTATGCAAAGCGCTCTGAAAATTTGCTCAAAGAGCATAAGTTTAGCTATCTTGTGAGCCATTGTCATAGAGCTCAGACTGATTACTTTGTCGGCTTTTTGCTTAAAATTTGAGCTTAATCCGTAAGCTCCGCCGATAAAAAGTGAAATTTGAGAGTTGTTGGCAAAAATTCTGGCAAATTCCTCGCTTTTCATCTGCTCTCCTCTTTCGTCAAGTGCGATACAAAAGCCCTTTAAATTTGGCTCATATGCTTCATCGTAAGCTTTTAACGACTCTTCTTTGCTTTTGCTTTGAGCTTTTGCGATTTTTTCGTTAAATATGACGGTATCGGTAATTTTGGCAAATTTAGACGACATCTTGATATACTCTTTTATCTCGCTTTCAAAGCTATCTTGCTTGGATTTTTGTATGGAAAATACCGAAATTTCCAAGCCTTATTCCTCCACCTCGTCCTCTTGCATTATCTGGGCATCTTGCGGTTGTTTTTGCTCGGGCTTGATATCCGTAAGTAGCCTAATCATATCGCCGATAAACTGCTTATGCTCTCTTCTTTCAACTATCGCATCTATAAGACCGTGCTCTAGTAAAAACTCAGATCTTTGAAATCCTTCAGGTAGATCAGAACCGATAGTTTGCTTTATAACTCTTTGACCCGCAAAGCCGATAAGTGCGCCAGGTTCGGCTATAATGATGTCGCCAAGCCACGCAAAGCTGGCACTAACTCCACCCATGGTAGGATCGGTAAGAATTGAAATGTAAGGGATTTTGGCTTCATCAAGCAGTTTTAACGCCGCTGAGGTTTTTGACATCTGCATTAAAGAAAATGTGCTTTCTTGCATTCTTGCGCCGCCTGAAGCGGAGATAATTATGAGCGGTTGCCTTTTATCCAGTGAGCGCTTGATGGCTCTTACTATCTTTTCGCCTTCAACCGAGCCAAGACTGCCACCCATAAAGCTAAAGTCAAAGACTACTAGTTGAGCGTCCATGCCGTCTATTTTGGCTTCACCGCATATCACGGCGCTACTTCTGCCTGTCTTTTCTTCGCTTTCGCTTATGCGCTTTTTATATGACTTCTTGTCCACGAATTTAAGAGGATCGACAGGTCTTAGCTCAGTATCAAATTCTACAAAGCTGCCTGCATCGCAGAGCATCTCTATCCTTCTTTCAGGCTTTAGGCGCATATGATAGCCGCATTTTGGGCATACGTTAAAGCACGCTTCAACCTCTTTATAATACATAAGCGAGTGGCAGCTATCGCATTTGATCCAGTGTGCAGGAGCTTCGCTCGGAGCTGATTGTTTTTTTCTGGTTTTGGAGAAAATATCTAAAAAGCTCATTTTTACCTACTTTATATATGAAAATTATGCGATTATATCCAAATTTAACATTGTGTTTGCTTATGTTTAAGTGTTTTAGGGTTGTTTTTATGTAAATTTAGAATGTTTGTAAAGTTGAAAGTGTAAATTTAAATTTGAGCAGCAAATTTTAATTTACCACTCAAAATATGTTTTGGCTTTTTTTATGTCTGAAATTTTGATTTTGAACTTTTGATCTTCGCATTCAAGCTCTATATCTTCGCTGTTTGCGGATAATAATTTGCCTTTTAGCTTCTTATTTTCGCTGCCTATTGTGGCTGAAATTTTGACTAGTTCCCCAACGCTTGTGATGAAGTGGCTTGGTTTTTCAAGTTTTCTTTCAAGTCCGGGACTGCTAACTTCAAGGTTGTAATTCCCGCTTATCGGAGGCTCTACGTCAAATATCGGAGATAGTAATCTAGAGACTTTTTCGCAATCATCCAAGCTTACTCCGCCTTGTTTTGTGATGTAAATTCTATAAATGGTTCTATCGTTTTCGTTTGCAACTTCAGTATCGTAAAGTTCTACACCGCACTCTTTTATTAATTTTTCAAGATTTTGCATTTTTGTTTAAATCCTTTGAAATTTTATCAAAAAGACTATCTATATGATTTTGATACTCCAGCCTATCGTCAAATTTGAAATGAAAATTCGGGCATCGATACCAGCCTTCAGCCGCCATACAGTGATTTTGCAGATATCTTGAAACTTTTTTTAGATGTTCTAAAACGTAAGCCTGCTCGTGCTCGTCAAAAGCCATCTTGTCAAGATATACAAATGCGTCGTATCTGCCCTTTTTGCACTCTACGTCCGTTACGCATAAACCACGCAAAATACTATCTTCAAGAGTGGCAAGAGCTTCAGGGATTAGCTCTTTAAGTACGCTTTGAGTTCTTAGTCGTTTTATCTCGGTCGGATTCATAGAGTGGCTTGTTCCTCTACTTCTTTAAAGCTTTCGATATAGTCGTTTTCTCTTATGTCGTTATAGCCTTCGATGCCAACACCGCATTCATAGCCTTTGGCTACCTCTTTAACATCATCTTTAAAGCGTTTTAGCGAGCTTACTGTGCCTTCATGAACGACTACGCCGTTTCTGATAAGTCTGATTTTAGCACCTCTGTTGATAGTGCCTTCGGTTACTAAGCAGCCTGCGATAGTACCGATTTTAGGTACATTGATAACTTGGCGAACCTGAGCCTGACCGAGCTGTTCTTCTCGAACGATCGGCGACATAAGACCTCCAAGAAGTGTTTTTATATCATCGAGTAGATTGTAAATTACGTTGTATGTTTTTATCTCGACTTTGCTCTCTTTGGCTTTGTCTTTTATCTCGCCTGTTGGACGGATGTTAAATCCTAAAATCACGCAGTTTTCACTTGCTTGAGCTAAGGCTACATCGCTTTGAGTTATACCGCCTACGCCTGAGTGTATGATATTTACTTTTATCTCGTCATTTCTAAGCTTTTCAAGACTTGCTTTAATAGCCTCAAGCGAACCTTGAACGTCGGCTTTTACGATAACAGGAAGTGTTTTTAACTCGCCTTCGGCTATCTTTTCGCTAAGCTCTTCGATAGTAACTTTCGTTGATTTTGAAAGCTCTTTTTGGCGTAAGTATTCGGCTTTTTTCTGAGCGTATTCTCGCGCCTCTTTATCTGTTTTTACGCTTATTAAAGTTTCACCGGCTTCCGGAATTTCGCTAAGTCCTATAATAACACCGCATTCTCCCGGTTTGATATCTTTTAAATTTCTACCTTTGTCATCAAGCAGGCTTCTTATCTTTCCGTAAGCAACGCCTGCTACAACAGTATCTCCAACTTTTAACGTACCGTTTTCAACGATGACGGTTGCGACCGAACCGCGACCTTTTTGTTGAGAGCTTTCTACGATAGTTGCTTTTGCATTAGCTTTTGCATTAGCCTTAAGCTCCAAAATTTCCGCTTGCAAAAGTACGATTTCAAGCAGATCTTCAACACCCATACCTGTTTTAGCAGATATCGGTACAAATTCATACGTTCCGCCCCAGTCGGTCGGGAGTATATCAAGATTTGCAAGCTCGGTTTTTACCATATCTGGATTTGCGGTTTCTTTATCCATTTTATTTATGGCGATTATAATAGGAACACCTGCTGCTTTTGCGTGACTTACAGCCTCTTTGGTCTGAGGTTTTACGCCGTCATCTGCTGCAACTACGATGATAACTATATCGGTTATCTTGGCTCCTCTTGCGCGCATAGCCGTAAATGCTTCGTGTCCCGGAGTGTCTATAAATGTGATATTTTTGCCGTTTTTATTTACCATATAAGCGCCGACGTGCTGAGTTATGCCGCCCGCTTCGCCCGATGCGACTCGTGAATTTCTAATGTAGTCAAGAAGCGAAGTTTTACCGTGATCAACGTGTCCCATGATCGTTATAACCGGAGCTCTTTCAGTTAAATTCGTATCATCGACTTGCTCTTCGTAAGCTTTTACGTAGTCAAATTCTTCTTGGGTATCTACGATATTTACTTCAATTCCAAATTCATCGGCTAGAATTTCGATCGCATCTTCATCCAAAAAGTCGTTTTTAGTAGTCATCATGCCTAGCATAAACAGCTTGCCGATGATTTCGCTTGGCTGTTTGTTTATCTTCTCTGCAAATTCATATACGCGAATCTCTTTTGGGATATTTACCGAGTCGATTATCTCTTTATTTGAGTTATCGCGCGATGACTTTTTGTGTTTCTTTCTTGGACGTCTGCCGATACCTTGCTCTAAAAATGAACCGATTGAGTTGTTTAACGCAGGTTTAAAGGTATTGGTTTGTTTGGTCTTTTGAGTAGGTTGAGGGGCTGGAGTTCTTACCGAAAAATCAGGCAATACCACTACATCTTCATCCTCTAAAACTATATCGCCAAGATCTCTGTCGCCGAGCAAATCAACTTTTTGAGCGCCGTCTTTTTTGGTTGCAATTACAGGCTTTTTCTCTTTTTTCTTCTTTTTTATGCTCTCGCCGTCGCTAAAAGCAAACATACTTTCTAAATTTCTAGCAGGCTCGCTCGGCTCTTTTACCTCTCTTGCAGGTTTTGGTGCAGGAGCTTCATCTCTTTTTTTCTTAACTATCATAAGCCCGCGTCTTTTTTGTAAGCTTACGTCAGCCAAGCTCTCTTTAGGTTGAGGAGCTGTTATAGGATCTTGTTTTGTAGCCTCCTTCTCTTTTGACTGTTCTTCGATCTCTTCTTTTGCCGCTACAGGCTCCGGTTTTTTAGGTTTTTGGCTCTTTGGGGCTTCTGTTTTTTTATCTTCACTCTTGTTTTCTTTTGGCTTTTCTTCTTTTTTAGTATCTTTTTTCTCTGTTTTACTTGTCTCTTTTTTTGTCTCTTTACTCTCTTTTGGCGCTTTTGATGCTGATTTTTTAGGCTCTGCTTTTTTCTTTTCGGGCTTTTGCTGAAAGCTTTCAGGAATTTCTCCCGTTTGAACAAAAGTATACAGCGCTTCAGCCTCTTCAGGCGTAACTCCGCTTGAGTGAGTTTTGACTTTTAGTCCTAGTTCGATAGCTTTTTCCAGCACCTCTTTGCTGCTGTAGCCAAGTTCATTTGCTATCTCTGAAATCCGAATATTCGCCATTTAAGAGTATCTCCTTTAAATTTTGCCCATTTTGCAGAGTAGCGATAAAATTCCCCGCCACTCTACCGAGCGATTTTTTTAAAATTTTCTCATCTTTTATCAAACAATCTTCACATATATAAAAGCTTCTACCGTTTCCTTTGCCATGAAAAAGTGAAGAGTCGATTATGCGGTATCTGCGTAAATTTGCTTGACTAAAGCGAGTTTTGCATACCGCACACATCCTGATAGGAATATAATTTTGAGTCATTATTATATCTTTTGTTTGCTTTTTTTTAGCTTTTTATTATAAATCCATGGTTGTCAAAGGATAAAATTTCAACTCTGAAGCTTTTGAATTTATCTTTTAACTTCTCTTTCAAATTTGATGCGTCATTTTTATAAGATATGTTTAGCATGGTTGAACCGCTTCCTGAAAGAGTGCTCATCAAAGCTCCGTTTTCATAGGCTGTTTTTCTTACGTCAAATAGCTCGGGAAGTGACTTCATCCTGATATCTTCATGCATCATATCTTTTGCCGCAACTTTTAAGAGCTCATATCTCTCTTCAAAAAAGCAAGCCGTCAAAAACGAAGCGTGAGCGAGATTATTTACGCATTCGCTCATAAGATAACTCTTAGGTAGCTTTGTGCGCGATTCTTTAGTGCTCATCGGTTTATCAGGAATCACTACAACGGCTTTTATATCATCTTTGATGAATTTCTTGATGTGCGCTACTTGATTTTTATTTACTACCGAACTTACAAATCCGCCAAGCGTTGCAGGAGCTATATTATCGGGATGATTTTCATAGATCAGCGCTTTATTTAAAATTATGTTTTTATCGACTTTAAATTCAGCTGTCGCATAAGCTGCCGCAATTGCTGAAGTTATAACCGCAGAAGAGCTGCCAAGGCCTCTTGAAAAAGGAATTTGGTTTTTAAAGATTATACGAAAAGTATCTTTTTTGCCTGTAAGTTCTGAGTAAATTTCGTTAAAAACGGATAAGAATAAGTTATTTTTTTTTAATTTTATATTATCCTCACCCTCTCCAAAAATCGCTATAGAAGAGAATTTAGCTCTCGTTACTTCAACCTCGTTATATAAGCTTAGTGCAAGCCCTAACGCGTCAAAACCGGGTCCTAAATTTGCACTTGTTGCAGGAACTTTTATGACCAAATTATCTCCTAAACCGCTTGAATTACGTAGTTTGGTAGAGTATCTAAATTTAGATTTAAAACATCTAAATTTAACGGCAATTCAAATTCTTTAGGCTCTGCTTTTTGAAGTAAAATTTTATCTCCTGTTTTTACGAAGCTTAAGGACTTGTTTGCTTTTATTGCTCCGTTTCCATTCAATTCAAATCCGCTTATAGCGTAAAATTCACACTCTTTAACCATGCTAAAAGTTTTTAAGACTATATAAGAGACTTTTGTCCCCATGAAACTTCCCGGTCCATTTGCGTAAATAATCTTTGAAATTTGTAATTTTTGCTCATTGGTAAGTTCATTAAGAATTTCGATAAGCGATTCGTCGGATTTTTTATCGCTTATCATTTTTTGTATGAATTTGCCGTCATTATCATAAATTCCGACGATAATCGGGGAGGATAGCGCAACTACGAGAATTTGGATATGTTTTATGCAAATACCTTTTGATATTCAAGTGCCAAATCACCTTTAAGAGTAACAATCTCATAGTTTTTAACATCGCTTAAAATAGCTACGGTTAATTCGTGATTTAGCTCATGGCTTCCGGCAAATGAAGTATAATCAGCCATCAAGGGCGCTCCTATAAGGCTTAAGTCGCCGATCGCATCAAGAATTTTGTGGCGCACGAATTCGTTTTCAAATCTAAGGCCTTCAGGATTTAGTATGCGAGTATCATCGATTACTACGGCATTATCTAAGCTTCCGCCTAGGGCAAGGTTGTTTGCTCGAAGCATCTGGACATCTTTTAAAAATCCAAAAGTCCTCGCTCTTGCAATCTCTTCTATAAAAGAACTTTTGCTAAATTCAAAAACATATCTTTGTTCGCCTATAATTGGGTGATCAAATTTGATAGTAAAGTCAAATTTAGGATTTTTTGACGGAGTTACTTTGGCAAATTTTTCGCCTTTTGTTACTTTAACCTCTTTTTTGATGATTATGGCGCGCTTGTGATCTTCAAGCTTTTGAATTCCCGCTTCATCAAGCATCATGCAGTAGCTGATCGCGCTTCCGTCCATTACTGGCACTTCGTTGGCGTCAAGAACTATGCGGATGTTGTCTATGCCGTACCCGCTAATAGCGCTTAATAAGTGCTCGATCGTTGATATATAGCCCTCTTTTCCCCCTATGACCGTTGCCATTTGAGTATTGATCACGTTTTTCGGTTCTGCTTTGTAGCTAACGCCAAGATCTTTTCTATAAAAAACTATGCCCGTATTTGCGCTTGTTGGCTCTAGCGTTATTTTTATTGGCTCGCCTTTATGAAGCCCGATACCGACGCTTTCAACAGCTCTTTTTATCGTTGTTTGTTGCAAAATTTTCCCTTAAAATTCATAAAATTTTTTCTAATTATACATATTTTTGGTAACAAATTCTAGTTATTTGCCACTTATCATTTTTTTTGCCGAATTTAGCACGCCCGAAACGTTATCTTTCATCCAGCCCGTATCCATCCATTCTTCAGGTCTTACCTCTATGCCTTGCACTATCATTCCAAAATGCAAATGATCTCCCATTGCAAGCCCGCTAACTCCCGTTGTGCCTATTATATCGCCGGCTTTTACTTCATCGCCTATTTTTACCGTCAAAGAGGTGCAGTGTCCGTAAAGCGAAAATACGCCAAATCCGTGATTTATGATCACGTTTTGTCCGTAGATACCGTTTTCTCCTGCAAATTCTACTATGCCGTCGTTGCTTGAAACTATGTTTGCTCGTTGGGTAGAAGCAAGATCTATTCCCATGTGCCAAGATTCGCTTATCTCTTGATCGCCTAAGGTATAGTATCTATGATCGCCGAAGCTCGCTACCGCCTTGCCGTTTTTAAGCGGGTAGAATTTCTTAAGACCAAATTCGCTTATCGTATCGGTTGAAATTTTAGACGTAGCGTCGGCTATGAGCTTTTCATTCGCCGCTCTTAGGGTTTCGTTTACGAATTTCATCTTTTCTACGTTTGACATGCTTTCATAATCTTTTGCGTATTGTTGCGCAAGATCTGGGATTTTTTCATTTAAAAATCTATTTTGATTATCCAGTTTTATTTTAGAAACGCGGTAGCTTCGGTTTTGGTAAAAAAACCTTATCTTGCTTCTGCTTTCGTTTCCTGCAAGATCAACCGCTACCACATCGGCGCTAAATGAACTTTCATCTACCGGCCAAGCCACTAAAGACGCGTAGTGATCGTCTTGATAAAATTTGGTAGGTATGAATTTTTTGCCGAAATTTGACTCGATATAGACATCTTTTAATCTCTCGTCATTTGCCTTAAATACGACTGTGGCGGTGCCCCCTTTGTTTATCGCGTAGGAGTGATTTAGGATGTGAAGATTGGGTTTTTTGCTATCTACCGTTACTTTTACCTCTTTGCTCTCCTTGTTGCCAAAGAAAAAGCCCCATCTGCTCGTATCTACGGCTTCAAATTTGAGAGTATAAAGATCTTTTTGCGCGGCAAATCCCGTCTTTGGAAAAGTTATATTCAGATCAAGCGAACCGATTGGAGCGTCAAATTTTTGATTTGACAAGACTATATCGTTTGCTCCGTCATTCATAACTATTTTTACTGATTTTACGGCAACGTTGTCGGTTATCTTAACCTGCAAAGGGGATTTTAGATTCCAATAAATTTCATCTTCAATACCGATTTGTGGAGCTTCTCGCTCAAACGTATTTGATGTAAAAAGCAAAAATCCGCTTACCGCAAGCAAAACGACAATAATGCCGTAAGCTATAAAATTTGAATTTCTTCCGCGTCTTCTCATAAATTTTCCTAATTTTAATTTTTGCTGAATTTTACTAAAAAGCTATAAATTTCAAGTAAATTTATAAAATTTCGCGTATCTTTCTGGCTTCGCTCATCCAATCTCTAAGCTCGTCCCACCTCTCTTCGCGCACCAAATTTTCGCACACGGCAAGTTCGTCTTTAAACATTTCAATAGAGCTTATTAGATTGTCTTTGTTTTGCTTAAATATATCACTCCACATTACGGGCGAGCTTTTAGCGATTCTTATCATTCCGTTAAAACCCGTGCCACTAAGGGCGATGATGTTTTTTTTGTTCTCTTTTTTTAAAACTCCTGCCGCAAGCGAGAAGCTTATGGCGTGAGGAAGGTGAGAGATAAGCCCTACGTGGTGATCGTGCTCTTTTGCACCCATAAATATAATCTTCATTCCAAGGTGAGAAAATAGCTCGACTGATCTTTTTACATGTTTTTCGCTACTCTCTTTAAAATCACAAATGGCAACAACCGCTCCGTTAAAAAGCCCTGAAAATGCAGCCGTAGGACCTGAATATTCAGTGCCCGCCATAGGGTGAGCCGGGACGAAATTCGCTCTTATCTTTTCAGGAACCGCTTCTATGATCTTTTGTTTTGTACTTCCAAGATCGATTATGGTTGTATTTTCGTCTATGTCTTCAAATTCTTTTACTATATTGATTATCGCTTCGACAGGGATTGCAAGAAATATGATATCACACTTCTTTTTCATCTCTTCAAGAGATAAAATTTCATGCACAAGGCCTAGCTCCAGAGCCTTTCTTTCGTGCTCTTTGCTTATATCAAGACCGCTAACGCAAGAGATTAGCTTTTCGTTTTTAAGACAGAGTCCAAGCGAGCCTCCGATAAGCCCAAGCCCTATAATTCCGATTTTCATAGTGTTGCCTTTATGAAATTATTAAATTTATATTGTTTAAAATTAAAATGTGTTATTATACCGCCTAATACTCATTTTTAGGTTAAATTCAATGAAAAAAAGCGTTTTTTTACTACTTGCTGCGGTATGTTTTAGCGGCGCTACCGAGATAAAGTCTATAAATTTTAAGGGTCTTTTGCATCTTTCTCCTGAAGTTGCCAAGGAGATCATGGGGCTTAGAGTGGGCGATGTGCTGACTGGCGATAGCACCGATAGAGCCATATCAAATTTATTTAGGCAAAATTATTTTGATGATATTTATATCGAGGAGAGCAACGGCGATATCCTTGTAGTGGTGAAAGAAAAACCAAGCATAGCAAGACTTGATATAAAAGGCGTCGTTACAAACGATAAAACGGCGATAGACGGACTTATCGGCATAAAACAAGGTCATATGTATGACGAGCTTGCCATAAATAGAGCCAAAGAGCGTATCAGGCAGTATTACGAGTCAAAGGGGTATTTTGATACCGTTATAGACGTGAAAAAAGAGCCGGTTGCGGGAAGCGAGAGTAGCCTCTTTGTAACTCTTAATATCAACCGTGGCGAAAATATGATAATCCAAAAGGTAAATTTAATAGGCGCTAAGGTTTTTGATTACGGCGATATAGAGCCTGTCGTAGCCAATAAGCAGCGTGAATTTATGGGTTGGATGTGGGGCAGAAACGACGGTAAGGTTAAGCTCTTTGAACTGCCTAACGACTCTGCGAGAATTCAAGATAAATACTTCCAAAAAGGCTATTTGGACGCTACGGTTTCAACTCCTTATCTTAACGCCTATATGGATAACTATATGGCGGATCTTACTTACTACGTAACCGAAGGAGAGCCATATACCGTATCAAATGTGAGTATAGAGGCGCCTGATTTTCTTGAGCTTGACGAAAGAGAAGTGGTTAAGAAATTTAAGCTTGAAGCCGGAGATAGAATGAATTCGGCTCGCTTAAGATCAGATATCCAAAAGCTTGAAAATATGATAGCCGATCAGGGCTATGCGTTTGTAAGAGTTATACCTCAGACGTTCAAAAATTCAGACGAGCATACGGTTGATATTACTTACGAAGTAGTTCCCGGAGATAAAGCATATATAAGAAACGTGCAAATTTCAGGAAATGACAGAACTATCGATAGGGTAGTAAGAAGAGAGATGTATCTTACCGAAGGAAATTTGTATAATAGAACCGATCTTGAAGATAGCAAGTCAGCACTTAAAAGAACGAGTTATTTTGAAGATGTCGAGATAAAAGAAGAAAGAGTCGGCGTAAATGAAGTTGATCTTTTGGTAGATGTTAAAGAGGCTTCAACAGGCTCTATAAGTGGCGGTATAGGATATGGAAGCTCGGACGGATTGCTATTAAATGCAAGCGTTTCTGACACCAACGTCTTTGGTTCAGGACTAAAGGGTGTTATAAGCGTAGATAGAAGCGATAATGAGCTCTCAGGTCAGATAGGACTTACAAATCCTAGAATTTTTGATTCGGAATACAGCCTTGGCGGCACGCTTTATGCCAATGACTACGATTGGAATAACTATAAAGAGAAATCATACGGTTTTACTACTACGCTTGGTAGAAAGATCACTAGAAATTTAAGTGCTTCACTTTCTTATGTTATAGAACAAAGCGACATCAAAGGACTTAGCGAAACTCTTCTTAGAACCGGCTACAGAGAGGGTAAAAGCATAAAGAGCGCTTTAATACCTGCTTTAAGCTATAATAGCACCGATGATTATTACCTTCCTAGAAAGGGCATCATGGCAAGCACCAGTCTTGAATTCGCTGGCGTTGGCGGAGATGAGAAATTTTTAAAGAGCAGAACGAATTTTAACTGGTATTTAGGCTTAAGAGAGTGGATTGATTATGATCTTATCCTAAGATACAAAGCAAGCTTTGGCAAAATTTGGGATAGAGGCTATGTGCCTATCAACGAAAAGCTTTATCTAGGCGGCATCAGAAACCTGCGCGGATATGATTCGAGAACGGTTACTCCGAAAAATGCTTATGGCGATGAGATCGGTGGCGGAATTTCATTTAACAACTCCGCAGAACTTAGCTTTCCTTTGATAGACCGCGTTAAAATGCGTGGATTTGGCTTCTTTGACTACGGCAAGATAGGCGAAAGCAGCTTAAACGAGATAACAAGATATAGTGCAGGTGGCGGCATAGAGTGGATTACGCCTATAGGTCCTTTGCAGCTGATATTTGCTAAACCGATAGGCAAAAAGCCTGGAGATAAGACGAGTACGTTTGAATTTACCATCGGCCAAAGATTTTAAAATTTTTGTGAGCTCTTTTTAATGAGTTTGAAAATTTAAATCGGTGATAGGTTATTTGCCTTATCTTGATTTAAATTTTCTTCACGGCATTAAAAATTTTCTCATGATATTTTCGCTTAAATTTTGATTATCTCAAATTCTTGGACTATCAATGATAAACGATGAATTTTATATGTCTCTTGCTATAAAAAAGGCTTGGAAATTTCAGCTTTTAACCTATCCAAACCCGGCTGTAGGGTGTGTTATACTAGATAAAAACGGACGAATTTTAGCTATAGAAGCTCATAAAAAAGCAGGCTTTTTACATGCCGAACCTTTAGCTGTATTTTTTGCACTTTGTACCCTCAATAAAGATTTTTTAGCTAAATTTTTAAGAGAGTATAACCGCGAGTTTAACTTAAATTTTAGCGATATTTTAGATCTTGAAAATGCCGATTTAGAGCCCAAATTTACTTACGAATTTATACTTAAAAACCACGATAATTTATTAGAGCATGCTAAGGCTTACGTTACTCTTGAGCCATGCTCTCACGAGGGCAAAACCCCATCTTGCGCAAATTTGCTAAAAGAGCTTAGGTTTAGCGAAGTTATCATCGCAAGAATAGATGAAAACAAAATCGCTTCCGGCGGTGCTGAAATTTTAAAAGCTAGCGGAATAAAAGTAAAATTTGGCGTTTTAAAAGAGGCTGCAGATGAACTTATAGAGCCTTTTTTAGCTTGGCAAAGCGGAAATTTTAGCTTTTTTAAACTCGCCCTTAGCGCAAACGGAGTAACAAGTGGAGGAATAATATCAAACGAACTTAGCAGAACTCATTCCCATAAGCTTAGAAGCGTGTGCGGTATGTTGGTAATCGGCGGAAATACGGTTAGGATCGATCGCCCTACGCTTGATACTAGACTTATCTCAAATGGCAAAAATCCTGATATTTTGATATATTCAAGAGATAAAAATTTCGATAAAAGCATCCCTCTTTTTAATGTTAAAAACCGCAATGTTGAGATTTCAGATAGCTTGGAAAATGCTTTTAAAAAGCCTTTGGTAATGTTTGAGGGTGGAGAAAATTTCTTAAAAAATCTTGACGAGCGTGTTAAATGGATTTTGATATATCAATCAAGCGAGTTTAAAAACGCGCCTAATGCAAGGCTAAATTTAAAATTAAAAAAGCTTTTTAGCTCAAATTTTGCAAGCGACAGCTATACTTGGCTTAAAAGAATTTGACCTCTATATTTTAGCCTGCAAAAATCAATCGTAGTAATCTTTCTTTATATAAATTTACGTTTTTAAGATTTTGTAAGAATACGCAAAATGTATTTTAATCTTTAAACTCAACTATTTTATTTCTAGCTTGATTTTTATACCATATGAGTTCATAATGCTTTTGGCGGTAAGACTTTACTTAGATTGTATAACAAACAACTATTTATTTATACTGATAAATTAAATTAAATAATAAAGAATTAAATTAAGTAAAATTGATTATGTGGTCTAAAATGACGAATTTGTAAGGTCTGAGACTACACGGGAAGGGAAAGAAAGGGAAGGGATGTTTTGTCTCAGACCCACAATATAATTATATAAATTTAAAATTTAAAATTAGTTTATTTATTATTATTTTTTATTTTATCTTTATAATTATCAAAAATTATTAATTAAATATATTTGGCACGATTGTTATTGCAAATAAAAAAGCAATCACTATACACGCTTTTCCTATTCAGTTTTATATGGCTACAAAACCCTTTGAATTATATCAAGCGCCTTTGGATACTAAATTCAAAAAAACCCAAAAATATTTTATAGTTTTATTGAGATAAAGTTTTTATTATGAGATTTTTGACTTCAAAAAGCACAACTAAAACTTGCACAAAAAATACCACACGTAGTCCGAAAGTAGCAATCTAGCACAGCCACTTCCTTTAATTTTTCAGGATGCACATCTGGTACTTTACGGATAGAGCAATTAATGTTTGGTTTTTAGCAAATGTCAATGTTTTATTTTACAGAGCCTATCTTTATCTTACGCTCGTATTCAAAAACATATCCAAAAAGCTATTTACATTTTTTTGCAAAAACTCGTCTAAGAATTTCTCGATTTTAGGCTTTTGTTTCCAAGTAGGATCGCTCACACCGCTTAGCTCTTCTATCTCTTTTCTTGCCGAATAATAGTCACTTAGTTCATCGATTAAGCCCATATTTTTTGCTTCGCTGGCTAAAAATACCCGTGCGTTTGCCCATTTATCGCTAGCGTTTATATCAAGATTTCTAGCCGCCGCAACATCGCTTACAAACATATTATAAGACTGCTTGACCAAGCGCTCAAGCTCGGTACGCTCGGCTTCATTCCACTTTCTGGCAAACGTTCCGGCCTCTTTAAATTCACCCGCTTTTACCACTTGCTGCGCCACTCCGATCTTGCTTGCCAGTTCGCTTATGTCGGGCGCTTGCAAGATGACGCCGATGGAGCCGATAAACGAGCCCGGATTGGCTAGAATTTTATTTGCGTTTACTCCGGCATAGTAGCTTCCGCTTGTCATTGATCCGCTTGCGTAGGCAATGACCGGTTTTTTAGCTCTTAAATTTTTAACCGCTATTGCAAGCTCTGTGCTTGGAGCAAGTGCGCCGCCTGGACTATCTATGAATAGCAAGACGCCTTTTATCTGATCGTTTTTGCTTGCGGCGTGTATCTCTTCAAGCGTTTTTGAGCTGTCTCTGATCGCGCCTGAGATGTTTATTTGGGCTAAATTTGGCGCATTTACGCCATTATTGTCGCCGCTTGAAAATATCAAAAATAAGATCAGCAGAAATATCATCGCCTTAAAATAAGTGTTTATAAATTTTAAAATCGCGATGATAGGCGAAAATATCAATTTTAAAAATCCCATAAATTTCCTTTTTTGTATTTTAATTTTCATAAATTTGACAAAGATTGTATCAAATTTATGAAAATTCGCTCATAAATTTAATCAAAATCCTGCCATGTATTTAATTTTAAAGCTCGCAAATTTTGCCGTTTATATAAAGACTTTGGCAATTTTTAGTGTGAAGCAAAAGCATGAGTGCAAGTTCGCTCTCTTTGATCTCGCCAAACCCTTTATAAAAAGCTATATCAGCGATTTTGCCGGTAGCGATCTCTCCTAAATTTAGCCCTAAAGCTTTTGCTGCGTTTGAAGTTGAGGCCAGGATTAAAATTTGGGCTAAATTTTGAGGATTAAACTCGCTATGGATTAATAAATTAGCTCTTAACTCATCAAAAAAATTCAGGCTTATATTTGAGCTAAGTCCGTCCGTGCCGATATTAAAAGGAATTTTTTCGTCAATTAAATTTTGTAAATTCAGTGTCTTTTTACTAAGCAAGCGGTTTGAAAAGGCACAATGCGTAACGCTATGAAATTCGCGCTCAAATTTGCTAAAGTCGTTAAGATAAACGCAGTGTGTAAAGAGCGTTTTGATGCCGGAAAATAGCGATATAAAGCTATTTACGTCATAAAAAGGCGTGGCTGATTTGTTAAATTTGCCAAGCCACTCTTTAAATCCACCGGACTCCTTCGTAAGCCAATCTTTTTCGTGGTTTGATTCCATTAGATGAGTCGATACGATTAAATTTTCATCGCGGGCGATTTGAAGTGCGAAATTTGCCAGTTCTGGATGAGTGGAGTAGGGCGAATGAACCGAAATCGCGGGGATAAAAAGCTCGTTTTGCGCCTCTTTACTCTTTTTAAATCGCGAGATGAAATTTTGCTTGTTAGTTTCTAAAATTTGCTCGTTTGTGCCTAAAATTTCATTAAAGTAAATTATACGCGCGCAGCTTTTCACACAAGGCTCAAAGTCGCTTCCGAAGCTTGAAACAGCGCCTATAGTGCCCACTCCGCTTCTTTGAATTTCTTTTATGGTTTTTGCTATAAGCGCTTGGTTCGCTTCTTTTGAAAGCTCGATGCGAGAGGCTATTACGCTACTTAACCACTCTAAAAAATCCCCATAAACCAGGCTTGTTTTATTTGCGCTAAATTCAAGATGAACGTGCGGATTTATAAATGCAGGAGCGATGATAGCGTCTTTTGCGTCTATGAAATCAGCCTGCGGAAATTGTTTAATTAGCTCGCTTGCTTCGCCCGTTTTTAAAATTCTATCCTCAAATGCTACCGCTTTATCCTTTAAGATAGTGAAATTCTTATCGCAGAGCATAATAAATTTGGCTTTTATAATTGTCATTTTTTAACTCCGAATTTGTGTGATTGTAGCAAAAAAACTCAAACCATAGAAGTATGATATAAGAAATAAAAATGTATAATTAAAGCTAAATTTAAAATTTACGAAAAGGATAAAACGTGGAAAGAAATTTCAAAATTATGGTGATCCAAGGTCCAAATATCAACCTTCTTGGCACACGAGAGCCTAATATCTACGGCATTATGAAGATGGAGGACATACACTCTCAGATGAAGCTTTTTGCAGAGCAAAATAACATAGACATAGAATTTTTTCAAAGCAACCTAGAGGGTGAAATCGTAGATAAAATTCAAGAGTGTTTTGGCGAGGTTGACGGTATCATCATAAATCCTGCCGCTTACACGCATACTTCAATCGCCATTAGAGATGCGTTAAGTGCGGTAAATTTGCCGGTTATTGAAGTGCATATAAGCAACATTCACCGCAGAGAGGAATTTAGACAAAAAAGCATGATAGCACCTGTTGCCGCAGGTCAAATCATCGGCTTTGGACCTGTGGGATATCATCTGGCTATGATCGGCATGCTTCAAGTTTTTGAGCAAGTAAAAGCGATGAGAGCGGCTCAAAAAGCGGAGTAAGAATGCGAAATTTTATCCTAAGAGATGAAAACGCTATCTATGCGCAGTGCGGATATAGCTGTGATAATGCGATATTTTTAAGCATTAACGGGCGTAAATTTTTCCTGACCGACGCAAGATACACTATCGAAGCAAGAGAGCTTGCTAATGGGTGCGATGTCGTTGAGATAGAGCGCTCTTTGATAAAAGATACCAGGCTATTTTTGCGTAAAAAGGGGGTTAAAAAGATAGATTTTAACCCGCTTGATTTTAGCTACGGCGCATTTAGCGAGCTTAGTAAAAATCTTAGGATAAATTTCACGCCAAAGCCTAATTTCTCACAAATTTCACGCATGATAAAGAGTGAGGATGAAATAAAAATTTTAAAAGAAGCAGCAACTCTTGGAGCAAAGTGCTTTGATGAATTTGCTCAGTTTGTAAGGCAAAACGGCGAGGGAATGAGCGAAGAAGAGCTGTTTTTTAATGCCGAGCTTATATTTAAGCAGCGCGGCGAGCTTGAGCTTAGCTTTAGCCCGATCGTTGCGATAAACGAAAATGCCGCTAAAGCGCATGCCTTGCCAAGCAAAAAGAAGCTAAGACATGGCGATTTGCTCTTACTTGATGCCGGTGTAAAATTTAAGCGTTACTGTTCTGATAGAACTAGAACTGCGTGCTTTGATGAAAATTTTAACTTCTCAAAAGAGCAAAATTTTAAAAGCTCAAAGTATCAAGAGATTTACGAGATAGTAAAAGAGGCTCAAATTTTAGCTATCAAAGCCGTTCAAATCGGTAAAAAAGCTTGCGAAATAGATGCGGCGGCGCGTGAATTTATCGCCAAGCAAGGCTTTGGAAAGCAGTTTTTTCACTCTACGGGACACGGTGTAGGGCTTGATATACACGAGCTTCCGTTTATCTCTGCCCGCTCAAATGAGATTATAAAAGAGGGCATGGTTTTTAGCGTGGAGCCGGGGATTTATATCGAGGGTGAATTTGGCGTAAGGATCGAGGATGTCGTAGTGGTTCGCCAAGACGGAGCTGAAATTTTATGAAGCTAGCCGGAATGAGACGTTTTGAAAAAAGCGTTTTTTTTCCGAGAGTTTTGAATTACAAACACGGCTTTAAAAATGTCGCCGTCTTAGGACTTGGCGGTAATATCGGAGAGGTTAAAAAGCGTTTTGATAGGCTTTATAGAGCTTTACAAAACGATAAACGGATACATATCGTAGAGAGTTCTGAAATTTTAGTAAATGAAGCCTTTGGGTTTAAAGAGCAGACGGATTTTTATAATTCGGTGGTTTTGATTCAAACCGGTCTAAGTGCTAGAAATTTGCTTAAAGTAACGGCGAATTTAGAGAGGCGTTTTGGGCGGATTCGTAGCTTTAAGGATGCGCCAAGAACGCTTGATATAGATATTTTATATTTTAGCGGAGCGAGTAGAAATGACGCGAGACTTACTCTTCCGCATGTGGGAGCAAAGAGCAGGTTAAGCGTGATTTTGCCGCTTGGGTTAATGAAAAGGGTTAGGTAAGGAGTAAATTTGGCAACGAAGCTTTATACATTTACGGGCGAAAGTAGCATAGAAGCTCTTAAAAAGGCGCAGGAGCAGTGCGGAGAGAGGGCTATGCTGGTTACCACTAAGCAAATTCGACCAAAAACGATAAACAAAAAGCCTCTTTATGAAATTTTAGTAAGCGTGGAAGAGGAAGATGAGCCAAAGCAAGTCGCAAAGAGCGTTAATTTAAAGGGATATGATAAATTTCAAAACCAAAATAACAAATTTGAACAAAGACCTAAATTTGAGATAGAAGAGCTTCCTTTAAGAGATGATTTTACCGTTTCGGACGATGAGCTCTTTGGTAAATCCCGTGCTAAAAACGAGTTTAAAAGCGATGATAATATCCTTGTAAATATCTCAAAAGCCGCAAAAGAGATAAGTGAGATAACTAAATCAAGCGGCATGCAAAGCATACAAAACGACAATCCCGAAGGCTATAACAAAAAAATCGATGATGTAGCAAAGCAAATGAATGCGCTAAGCGATAAGGTAAATTTGATAGCCGACATGATCTGGGACGAAAAGGCACCCGGCAGAAATAACCTCGTCATACCCCCTGAATTTGCAAGTATCTATAAAGCGGCTAAAAAAAGCGGTATGAAGGAAGAACACTTAGAAGCGATCATGCAAACTACAACCCAAAATATGCCAACTTCGATGAAAACAAATCCAAACGCCGTTAAGCGGTATTTTTATTCTCTGCTTCGCAAGATGCTTCCATGCAGGATCGAGCAAGACAACAAAAAACAAAAGATAATGATGCTGGTTGGACCAACGGGAGTTGGCAAGACTACCACTCTTGCTAAGCTTGCCGCGCGGTTTGCTTACAGCGGCGAGAAGCGCTACAAAACGGGCATTATCACTCTTGATACTTATAGGATCGGGGCGGTTGAGCAGCTCTTTCAGTATGCTAAGATGATGAAGCTGCCGATACTTGACGTGATTGAGGTTGAGGACTTTAAAAGCGCGATAAAGCAGCTAAATCACTGCGACGTGATACTAATAGATACGACGGGAAATTCGCAGTATGATAAGGAAAAACTGGCTAGGCTTGAGAAGTTTTTAAAGAGCGCAGATGCGCAGATAGATGTGAATTTAGTCCTTTCTGCGGGCTCAAAAGTCGAAGATCTGCTTGAAATTTACGACGGATTTTCATTTCTTGATATAGATACTTTAATTATCACCAAATTTGACGAGACGAAAATTTTCGGTAACGTCTTTTCGCTTATTTATGAAACAAATACGCCCGTTAGCTTCTTTTCCGTAGGACAAGAGGTGCCTGATGATATCATGGTGGCTAAGAGCGAATTTTTAGTTGAGTGCGTGCTGGAAGGCTTTGAAAAGGAAGCAAACGATGAGTAGTCAAGCCGATAAACTAAAATCTCTCGTAGCTTCAAATAAAAGAGCCAAAAACACTCATTTTGTGGCTATCACAAGCGGCAAAGGCGGTGTGGGCAAGAGCACGATAAGCGCAAATTTGGCAAACATCCTTGCAAACAACGGCTATAAGGTGGCTTTGTTTGACGCGGATATCGGGCTAGCGAATTTAGATGTGATACTCAATGTGCGTGCTAGTAAAAATTTGCTTCACGTGCTAAAGGGCGAGTGTTCGCTAAAAGATGTTTTAATCGAGATAAAGCCGAATTTGACGTTGATTCCTGGCGAAAGCGGCGATGAAATTTTAAAATTTAACAACCAGTTTTTATATGAGAGATTTTTAGATGAGGCCAGCGTGCTTGACGGGCTTGATTTTCTCATCATCGATACGGGCGCGGGCATAGGCGGAAATACCCATATGTTTTTAGAAGCCGCCGATGAGGTGATAGTAGTAACAGTGCCTGATCCTGCGGCGATTACCGATGCTTACGCGGTTATAAAAGTAACTTCAAAGATAAAAGACAACATGCTTATGGTTTTTAACATGGTTAAAAACGAAAAAGAGGCGGTTAGAATTTTTGAAAATATCCAAAAAGTAGCGCGCGCAAATATAGGAAGCGGACTGAAGCTTGAGCTTTTGGGCTATTTAAGTGATGATAAAAACGTATCGCGCAGCATAAAGCAGCGAACGCTTTTTACTCAGGAGAGTGAATTTAGCTTAAGTAGCGGCGAGATGAAGGATATCGCTTCAAGGCTACTTTACAGGTTGGAACGAAAAGTGCTTGATACGACGGATAACAGGAGCTTTAAGGGCTTTTTTAAACGTTTGATAGAGCAATTTTAAATTTAGGACGAATTTTGAGAGCGGAAAATTTTATAGCGTTTTTTACGGTGTGCGGGTTTTTCATAGGACTTATGTTTGTTACTTTAAAAGTAAGCGAACCTATCGAGATGATGGTATATACATTTCTTATAACATTTGTCTTTTACCTGCTTATTCACATCATCATCATGAACTACATCGACGCTAAGAGAATTTTAAAAGGGCACAGCAAAGAGGAGTATGAAGAGACGGCTGATTATCTCATATCCGAGCTTGGTATAAGAGAAAAGCGTATAGATAGCCTGCTTGCTAAGCTTGCGGTGGAAAATGCGCTTATTAAGCAAACCTTGAGTAGTAAAAAGCATGGACAGAGCAAAGCAAAAGCAGCTTAACGCTTATGCGCAAACGATAAAAAAAGAGCAAGACGATATAGTCTTGCAGTACATGCCGGCACTGCGCGCGATGGCTTTTCGCCTAAAAGAACGCTTGCCTTCGCACATAGACGTAAATGACCTCATAAGCACCGGACTTGAAGAGATGATCAAGCTATCTCGCAAGTATGATAAGGAGCAAAACGACTCGTTTTGGGGCTATGCGAAAAAAAGAGTTTACGGCTCGATGCTTGATTTCTTGCGAAGCCTTGATGTGGTAAGCAGAGCCAGCAGAGCGCTTATAAAGAGCATTGACAGCTTGGTTGATGAATATTTCAATACTCACGAAGAAGAGCCTAGCGATGAGTATTTAGCTAGCATTCTTGATGAAGATATAGATAAAATTCGCGATGCTAGAAACGTAAGCTCGGTAGTTATGACTCTTAGTTTAGATGATCAGATGCAAATTCTAAGCGAAGAAAACGTGCTTGATAGAGTTGAAAAAGAGGACATGATAGAAAATATCGAGCAAATTTTATCCACTTTTAGTAAGCGCGATCAGCTGATAATTCAGCTATACTATTATGAAGAGTTAAATTTAAAAGAGATTAGCGAAATTTTGAATATTACCGAAGGGAGAATTTCGCAAATTCATAAACGTTTAATGAGTAAGATTAGAGATAGGCTTGAGGGTAGATAATGGCTGATATTTTAAGTCAAGAAGAGATAGACGCACTGCTTGAAGTTGTCGATGAGGACGGCGATACAAGCGATATAGGAAGCTCATCGCAAGAAGATCAAAGACAGATAATTATCTATGACTTTAAGCGTCCAAATCGCGTTTCTAAAGAGCAACTTCGCGCGATAAAAGGCATTCACGATAAGCTTGCACGAAATCTGGCAAGTCAAATTTCAAGCGTTATGCGAAGTATCGTTGAAATTCGCTTGCATAGCGTTGATCAGATGACATACGGCGAATTTTTGATGAGCTTGCCAAGTCCTACCAGCTTTAACGTGTTTTCCATTAAACCGCTTGATGGAAACTGCGTTCTTGAAATAAATCCAAGTATAGCTTTCCCGATGATAGATCGCTTGCTTGGCGGTAACGGCGAAGGATTTGAAACTAGCAGAGAGCTAACCGATATAGAGGTAAATTTGCTTGACGCGATCCTTAGAATGATGATGCAGCGTCTTAAGGATAGCTGGAGCATGATAACCGACATGTATCCAAACGTGGAAGCTAAAGAGAGTAGTCCAAACGTCGTGCAAATAGTCTCTCAAAACGAAATCGTTATCATGGTCGTTATGGAGATCATTGTAGGAAATTCAAGCGGTATGATAAATATATGTTATCCTGTCATCTATCTTGAGCCGATATTAAGCCGTTTGGCAAACCGCGATATAATGCTTGGTGAAACAAGCGCAAAAAAGAGCAGAAATAAAGAGCTTAAGACCCTAATCGGACGAGCCGAAGTGCTTTATGAGGCGATTTTAGGCAAGGCAAATATAAGCGTAGATGAGTTTTTGAATTTAAAAGAGGGCGATATACTTCGTCTTGATCGCTCGGCTAATGATAAAGCTATCGTAACAATCGATAAAAAAGATGTCTTTTTAGCAGAAGTTGGACTTCATAGATTTAGAAAATCAATCAAGATAGAAGAGCTTATCAGAACCGATAGAGACGAGATCAAGCATATCTTAGAGCAGTATGAAGAAGAGCGCAAAGCAAAACTTATGAGTTACGAACAAGAGCATAACGAATATGATGATAATATGTTAGATGAAAGCAGCGAATATGATGAATGAATTTTTTAAGTTATTTGTAAATGAGGTAAAAGCGACCATCGAAGGACTTACCGGCAAAACCCCAGATATAGGTCCAAAAGCCGAATATGACGCTCCAAATCAAGAGGGCGTAAAGCCTCCTTTGGCTGTAGCAAACGTAAATATAAGCGGCGATATAACGGCTAAAATGATACTCGTAGCTACACCGGTGCTAATGAGTGCGGTAAGCGAGTGGATGATGGGAGAAGAGGAAATTTCGCGAAACGATGAGCTTGGCGAAGATGAGCTTGACGCTACAAAAGAGATATTTTCAAACATCATGGGCGCTTTTGCAACCTCGCTTGGCGCGCAAAAAAATATGCCGAAGCTGAATTTTGAAATTTCAAAGGTAAATTTCATAGACGAAAGCTCAAATTTTGATATAAGTTCATTTGAAAAACTATACGCATATACCGTAAATATCGAAGATATACAAGAACAAATCGGAGTTGTGGTTGATTTTTCTTTCGTTAAATTTTTTAACAAAGACCATAAAGACAGCAATGCAAATTCAAAGAGTCAAGATGACGGCGCAAAAAGCGAATTTAGTGCCGAAGAGATGCGAAATATCGGTCTTATCATGGACGTTCGCCTGCCTATACGGGTGCGAATCGGCTCAAAAAGAATGCTTTTAAAGGATGTTTTAAGTATGGATATAGGCTCGGTAATCGAGCTAAATCAGCTTGCAAACGATCCGCTTGAGATATTAATCAGCGATAAAGTCGTAGCTCTTGGCGAAGTCGTTATCGTGGATGGAAATTTCGGTATCCAGATAACGCAAATAGGAAGCAAAAAAGAGCGCTTGGAGCAGCTTAGGTAATTCGCTCGCTTAAGCGATTGAAGGCTTTTTTGAGCAAAGAAGCCTTAATCTACCGCTTAAGCCTTATAAATATGACTTAAAGAGAAATAATGGAAAAAATTTTAAATGATTTAACGAAATTTAGGGATTTTGCTGCGTATAAAAATCCTAGCGTTACGTTTTTTGGTTCGGCTAGATTTGAGCTTGATAATAAATTTTGCAAGATGGCTTACGAGCTTGCCCACTCGCTTGCAAATGACGGCTTTGCCATAGTTAGCGGCGGAGGCGGAGGCATAATGGAGGCTGCTAATAAAGGCGCTTTTGATAGCGGCAAGAGTCCTTCAATCGGACTAAATATCGTCCTTCCTTTTGAACAGATGACAAATCCTTATGCGACTAGCAAATTCGTATTTGAGAGCCTTAATGCACGCAAATTTGCGCTTATTGAAAGATCAAAGGCGTTTTTGATTTTCCCAGGAGGATTTGGTACGCTTGATGAGCTTTTTGAAATTTTGGTTCTTGCTCAAATTCGCAACAAAAGAGCTAAGATTTATCTTATCGGAAGCGAGTTTTGGAGCAAGCTTGACGATTTTATCAAAACTACTTTGATCGAGGAAAAAGCCATCAGTGCCGAAGATCTGAATCTTTATGAAATCAGCGATGATTTATCAAAAATTGCAGCTGAAATTTCTCAAATTTAAAATTATTTTATAAAATCGCACAAATTTTATTCAAAGATACTCTTAAACCCGTTTTTGATATTTTTAATGTTAAAGTCTGCGGGTGTATTCAAGTAGTTTTAAATTCGCGATAGGGTATACAAAAGGAAAATAATGAAAATTTTAATGGCGATGAGCGGAGGCGTTGATTCTACGATTAGCGCGAAAATGCTAAAAGAGCAAGGACACGAGATAATAGCTTGCTATATGAAGCTACACAAAAAACCCGGTTATCACGAAAAAAACATTGAAAAAGTAAAAAAGGCCTGTGAGTTTTTAGATATCAAAATGCACGTGCTTGATCTGCAAGATGAGTTTGATAAATACGTATATCAGCCGTTTGTGGATACTTATAAAGATGGTCGCACGCCAAATCCATGTGCTCTTTGCAATAAATTTATAAAGCTTGGCGAGCTGCTGAAATTCGCTAAAAATTTAGGCTGCGATAAGCTTGCTACAGGGCATTATGTGCAGGTTGAAGACGGATTTATCAAGGCTGCAAAAGATCTTAATAAAGATCAGAGTTATTTTTTAGCTCAGGTGCCCCAAGAGGTGCTTAAGGATATGATTTTTCCGCTTGGCGATAAGCTTAAAAGCGATATAAAAGAGCTTGCAAAGAGCGTTGAGAGCTTGCGCGAATTTGGCGAGCAGGCGGAAAGTAGCGAAATTTGCTTTGTGGATACCACATATATAGATGTCTTAAATCGCCACTATGATACGAATTTGCCGGGAGACGTGGTTGATAAAAGCGGAAAAGTAATCGGCAGACATAGCGGCTATATGCACTATACTATCGGCAAAAGGCGAGGGTTTGAGGTCTTTGGCGCGCATGAGCCGCATTTTGTTTTAAGCATAGATAGTAAAAGCAACCGGATAGTTGTCGGCTCAAAAGATGAGCTTGAGCGTAGCGATATCAAGATACAAGATATAAATATGTTTATTAATGAGCGGGAATTTGAGTGTGATGTGAAAGTTAGATACCGAAGCGTGCCTTTGCGCGCTCGTGTTTTGATAGACGGACAAACGGGACATATAGAGTTAAAAGATAGCGCTTACGGCGTAGCTAGCGGACAGCTGGCGGTATTTTACCGAGATGATTTGGTTATCGGAAGCGGGTTTATAGTTTAAATTTACATTTCGTAAATGTGAATTTAGCCAGAGTGAATTAAGCTTTTAGATGTTTTAATTCACTCCTTGATTTGCTGCTTTATCCTTTTCAAGTCAAGACTTAAAACGCCCGTAAATCTCATCTATTTTAATTTAAAATTTGTAATTGCGCTTAATTTTTCATTAGCGTCTAAAATTTCATATCTGAAATTTGTAGCAACTTTAAATTCCTCAAGCCTTTTAGCGTGCATTTTGGCGTAAGTTTCGGCTTGTTGGGCGCTGTTAAAGGCATAAATTCCGCCTGCTATGCCTTTTTCTTCATTTTCGGTCCAAATTTTCCAGATAAATCCGCTTTCTTTGGTTATGGACTCGGCTAACTCTCGGCACTGCTCATACATTTGCTCGCCATAACCGCCTTTATAATCAAATAAAACCTGCATTATTACCACTGTGTCTCCTTTAAAATTTTAAAAAATTTATCATAAGCCGACTTGATATAAGCTCAAATTTGTAAGTAAGCTTAAAATTTGCGCTAAAATCGTTACGCTTGAGCTTTTTATCGCTCTTTACTCAAAGCTAAATTTTAAGTCGCAAAAGCAAATTTAAGTTCATTGTTGCTAAAATAACTCATCCAAAAACTCACAAAGGTAAAATTTCATGAGAGGTTATAAAATTTTCTCCGGTACCGCAAACGTCGAATTTTCCAAAAAAATTTCTCACTATCTTTCGCTTCCGCTTAGCGAGGCTACTATTAAGAGATTTAGCGACGGCGAGATTAGCGTGCAAATCGGTGAGAGCGTGCGCGGTAAGGATATTTTTGTCGTTCAGCCGACATGTGCGCCTGCAAACGTAAATTTGATGGAGCTTTTGATACTAACGGATGCTCTTAAAAGAAGCTCCGCTAGCTCGATAACTGCGGTGATTCCTTACTTCGGTTACGCAAGACAGGACAGAAAAGCCGCTCCTAGAGTGCCGATTACCGCTAAGTTGGTTGCAAATATGATACAAACGGCTGGTATTAACCGCGTGGTTACTATCGATCTTCACGCAGGGCAAATTCAAGGCTTTTTTGATATCCCGGTGGATAATCTTTACGGCTCGATAATATTTAACGAATACATCAAAAACAAACATCTGAAAAACCCTATCATAGCAAGCCCTGATATCGGAGGTGTAGCGCGTGCTAGAAGTGTGGCTAAGAATTTAGACCTTGATATCGTTATCGTTGATAAGCGCCGCGAAAAAGCAAACGAAAGCGAAGTGATGAACGTCATAGGCGACGTAAACGGCAAAGACGTGATACTTGTAGATGATATGATCGATACAGGCGGCACGATAGTAAAAGCTGCTAGAGTATTTAAAGAAAGAGGTGCAACTAGCGTGATGGCATGCTGTACTCATGCGGTGCTTTCGGGCAAGGCATATGAGAATTTAAGCGATGATGCTTTAGATGAGCTTGTTATAACCGATACGATCCCGCTAAAAGAGCAACTTGATAAGATAAAAGTTCTAAGCGTTGCGCCGATATTTGGAGAAGTGATAAGACGTGTCTATCACAACGAAAGCGTAAATTCGCTATTTGGATAGAAATTTAAAAAGATTTTAGGCAAAAGCCTAAAATCTTGTTGTAAGATCGGTTAGCCACTCAGGGCTAATCTCTACTAAAAACCCTTCAACTACCTTATCAAGCCCCGTTAAAACCATAAGAGAAATTACGATTAAGCAAATTCCCATGATGATTTTACTTTTGCTTGCAAAATTTGCGATTTTCTCTCTTTTATTTTTAAAGCTCTGTCTTGAGGCAAGCCCGATGGCTATGAGAGGTATGACTGCCGAAATTCCAAATACGGTCATAACTATAAATACGTTTAGCAGGCTTTCTGCACGTGAAGCCAGAGCTATCGCCGCTCCAAGAGTAGGCCCTACGCACGGAGACCAAACGGCTCCAAGCATAACTCCTACTATGAATTGTCCCTTGGCGCTGTCGGGATTAAATTTGGCTAAAAATCCTTGAGCTTGATTGCTAAAGCCGCTTGTTTTAGAGCTTATTAGCTCTTGCATTTTTGGACTAATAAGCCAAATTCCAACCAAAAGTAGTAGTATTCCGCCTACGGTTCTTATGGTAGAGCTATCAAGCCCAAGCGCAAGTCCTACCGAGGAAAGTAGAGTGCCTATAAGGCTAAAAGATAGCGCCATACCAAGCGCAAGCGTTATAAGTCCGAATTTTGATCTGCTAAGAGCCGAAGAGACTATAATAGGCAGTATCGGCAAAACGCAAGGACTTAAAGTGGTTAAAATCCCCGATAAAAAGCTAAAAAACAGTGTGGTAGCGCTGATATCCATAAAATTCTCTTAAAACGCCAGCTTTACTTGCTCTTTAATCTTCTCTTCGTTGGTTTCATAAAATGTCCTTGAAACCTCTTTGCCGTCTTTAAAAACTATGATAACTGATCTATCGTTTGCTCCAAGACTCTTTACCTCATCTTTTTGGCTATCAAAATCAACGGTTAAAAAGCTAGCTTTATCGCTGTTTTGTTTGGCGATTTGGTCTAAAACTTTTTCTTGCTTTTTGCAAGTGCTGCACCAAGTAGCGTGGATATGCACCACCACACCTTTGCCTTCGCTCATAAGCTCGTCAAATTTAGCTTTACTAAAAGCTTCTCCTGCAAATGAAAAGGTCGCAAACGCTAAAGCGACGACTAAAATTTTAAATACTCTCATATTTTCTCCTTGTCGGTTTTAATTTGTTGGCGTATTTTATATTTCCTGCGTTAATCAAGTGTAAAATTTATACTGTTTGATAAAATACTTTATCCGCTTAATAAAATTTCAGAATACATTAAATTCCTCGGCTCTATAATATTAATTGTAATAAATTATTATTAAAGGAGTAGTATGTCAAATAAAATGTTATTAAAAGCTATTTTTATAGCTACGGCTCTAACAATGAGTGCACAGGCGCACTAAGTGGTCGCTCAAAGTGTGGGTAAAAACAAATTTGAGCTTAAATTTTGGGCTCACGATAAATTTGAAGGCTACGCTTCAAAACAAGTTTTGGGCGCTAAGGCTTATGACGAGAATTTAAAGCTAATCAAAACAGGTATAGTTTATAACTACGACGATGATAAGAAGTTGCCTGAAATCTTGACCGATAAATCGCCTGCCGTAGTTACGATGACCTTTGATGCAGGACATTGGGTGCAAACGGATAAAGGCTACCTCGTGGGCGATAGAGCAAAGACAAAAGGGATAGTTTTTGACGCTATTAGAAGCATGAAGATAGGCAAAACCTACTTTTCGTGGAATGAAAACTTCTTAAAGCCCATAGGTCTTAAACTCGAGGTTATAGCGCTTAGTGATCCGTTTAAGATAAAAGTAGGCGAGAGCTTGCCCGTGCTTGTTCTAAAAGACGGCAAGCCTGCTAAAAACGTTGGTTTTGAAACGGCAAAAGATGATATAGATAACGTAACGAACGAATTTGGCATCGCTCTTATTCCTATTAAAGAAAAGGGCTTAAACATCATCGCGGCTAAATCTTCAGAGCCTATTTTTACCGACGAAAGCGCTGAAAGAATGCTTATACAAAGCTCAATATCATTTGAGGTCAAGTAGTGAAAATTCTAGCTTTTATAGCGGCTTTATGCTTAAATTTAAGCGCTCACGGGCTATTTTATAGCGCACATGAGGGCAAAGCCATAATCATAAATGCAAATTTCACAGAGAAAATTCCTGCCGCTTATGCCCAGATCGTCATATACGAGGGCGACTCTGCTATACCTCTATTAACCAGCACAATGGATAGCGGCGGGAATTTTGCATTTTTGCCGCCTCGCAAGGGAGCGTATAGGGTTAAGATTACCGCAAGTAGCGATCATGGCGAGCATACGAAAGAATTTGATATCGATGCAAACGATGAGCTGGCTCTTAATAGTTATAAAGAGCCTGTTTATCAAAAATATCTTGGAATTTTAAGTTCCATAGGCATAATCTTTGGTATTTTTGGTATCATTGCTATTATTAAATCAAGAAAAGTATGAAATTTGCACATATCAGAAGGAATTTTAAATAGCGAAATTTTAGTTGCGGGCTGGGTTGTCTCGGGCGGAATTTGCGCTTATGCGCTTTATAAGCTTGATTTTGAGAGTATCCCGAAAGTCGCTATGCTAACGGCGCTGTTTTTTCTTGGATCTTTTGTGCATATCCCCGTGGGTCCAAGTAGCGTGCATCTGCTTTTTAACGCCATTATCGGCGCGCTTGGCGGCTTGCAGGCGTTTTTAGCCATTATGATAGCGCTATTTTTCCAAGCTCTGCTTTACGGTTTTGGAGGTATAGGCGTACTTGGGGTAAATACCTTTATAATGGCGGCTCCTGCGGTTTTGGTGTGGTATTTTTTAAGACCGCATTTAAGTGTAAAACCGAATTTGATCTCCTTTATCGGTGGATTTGCGCCTGTTTTACTAAGCGTTGCCTTGCTTATCACCATACTTTTAATAAGCAGCGCAAGGCTTGATTACGCTGTTTATATGATTTTTATTTTTAATCTGCCTTTGATGTTTATAGAGGGCCTGATATCGGTTTTTGCACTGCGTTTTATCTTGCGTTATAAGCCAAATTTCTTATGAGTCGGCCGGTTTGCTATCTTTTAAGCATTATCGTTTATGATATCTTTTTGCTAAATGCGAGCGAAATTTATGCAGTTGATTTTGTAGCGCCCGTGCTTGCCTTTATCCTATTTCAAAAAGATAAAAAAAGAGCTCTTGTTTGGCTGCTTTATTTAAATATATTTTTGATTTTTATCGTTGCTTCTTACGTTTTAAACGGCGATTTTGCAAGTGCAAAAAGCATTTTTATAAGGACGAATTTAATCTTACTTTTGGTTTTAAGTTTGCTTCTTGGCAAGGATAGTTATTTTGTTATTAAGGCTCTTTTTTCTTTGCACTTACCGCAAAAATTAATCGCCATAATGATGATTTACGCTAAAGTTTTTGAAGAGCTTTTAGTGTGGGTCAAGGATATGCCAAAAACTCTTAAAATTCGCGGTGTCAAACGTGAAATTTCACTTTTTTTCTTTAAGGCTTATGCAAGCCTTATCGGTAAGATTATCGTTAGCGGGCTTGATCGCTCGTTTGGCATATTTAACGCTATGAAAGTGCGAGGATATAGCGGAAAGATAGCGTTTTTACCCGCTTTGCGGGCAAGCTTGGCAGAAATTTTACTGTTTGTAATTGTTATTTTAACGGCTATTTTTAGAGCTTATAAAAATTTTATCTAAAGAGGATATATGCTAGTAGAGGCTAAGAATTTATCTTTTAGTTACGGCAAAAGCGTGCTTTTTGAAAATATAAATTTGCAAATTTCTTCAAGTTCAAGAATTGTGATTTATGGAGCTAACGGGAGCGGTAAAAGCACGTTTTTGTCAATTCTTGCAGGCATAGCTTCACCAAATTTGGGCGAGATAATAAAACAGGATAATCTGCAAATTTCATATCTTTTTCAAAACAGCTTTGATCAATTCGTAGCCCCAACCGTCATCGAAGATGTCGCCTTTTCGCTTTTAGCTAGTGGAGTTAATCCCAAAATTGCACAACAAAAGGCTATCGAGATGCTTGAGAAATTTGAAATTTCTCATCTTGCAGATAGATCGATCTACTATCTTTCAGGCGGCGAGAAACGGCTCGTGGCGATAGCGGGCGCTTTGATGAAAGACGCTGATTTGTATTTATTTGATGAGCCTTTTAATGAGCTTGATGATGTGAAATCAGCTCTTACGCTTGCAAATTTAAATGCCAAAAATAAGCCTTTTGTGGTAATAACTCATAGTAAAAAAGAAATTTTAAGCAAAGAGGCGCAATGCTTTTTATTTACCGCAAACGGGCTTTTAAAGCAAGAGTAATTAGCCAAATTTGTTTGGTAAAATTTAGCAAGACTATAAGGCAAAGTTTAAATTTATGCTTTTAAAGATGATTTAAGAGGCAAATTACCTCTTAAATTAGTGTTCGCCTTTGTGCAAGAAATAAAGCCCAAGACAAAGCGCAAGAATCGACGCTGCAAGATAAGTCATCTCAAGCGGAGTTGTAAAATTTGCGTGCAAGACGCGCTGGAAGAAATTTACGATTAAGACCATAATGATGACTTTTCCGATCTTGTCTTTTAGCTCGTCAAGCGAGTGTACCTCTAAAACCTTGCTTTGCTTTGACTCCTTAAGAGCTTCGATCTCTGAGATAAAGAGCTCATAGATACCGAAACTAAAGATATAAAGAACCAGCGCCATGAGATATAGATCGATCGCTCCTACGATAACGCCCACTACATCCGAGTGGAAATTATCAGGATGGATACCTTTAAAGAAGTAGTTCCAAACATCATTCATGATAACAAGCACATCATAACTTGCTATGATAAAGAGCACGATAGCCCCAAGCAGACCGAATATAACGGGAAGTATAGTAAATTTATTGCTTGCAAGCAAGATTTTTTCAAATACTTTTGAAAACATCAAATTCCTTATTTTTAATTTGGCTCGTATTTTACAGTTTTTTTCTTAAATTTATGACTCTGTTTTTATTAAATTTTACCCGCAGATCAATGCTTGGTAAAATTTAAGCTTTGACAGAAGCTTTATTGCGACATTTTTTCTTGAGGATAATATAAATTTTAGGATTTAAAGGCTAAATTTATGCTCTTAAGCCATTAATTTAGCCTTAGTCACGGCTTAAAATCCGCAAATTACTCTTGCATTTGCGCCCATTTTTGAGCGATTCTTACTGCGTTGGTTGCCGCTCCTACGCGAATTTGATCGGCTACACACCAAAGATGAAGGACGTTATCTCGGTAGTTATCTTTGCGAATTCTGCCTACATAAGTGTAGTTAGTATCGCTTGCGGTTAGAGGCATGGGATAAATTTTCTTTGACGGTTCGTCTTCTATGATGATACTAGGTGCGGCTCTTAGTACCTCTCTTGCCTTATCGGCATTGATATCTTGGCTAAAGTGTATAGTGATAGCCTCGGAGTGGCTTCTAAGCACGGGCACACGCACGCAGGTCGCACTTACTTCGATATTTTTATGGAGAATCTTTTGGGTTTCGTTTACCATTTTCATCTCTTCTTTCGTGTAGTCGTTGTCTAAAAACACGTCGATATGAGGGATGAGGTTAAATGCCAGTTGGTGAGCGAAAATTTTTGGTTCGCACTCGTCAAGCTTAAATTCAAAGAATTTTTGAAGCTGCAAGACAAGCTCCTCCATACCCTCTTTACCCGCACCGCTTGCGGCTTGATATGTAGCGACATCTACGCGAGTTATGCCGTATGCGTCATCAAGAGGCTTAAGCGCTTGCACCATTTGGATGGTCGAGCAGTTTGGATTGGCGATGATGCCGCGATTTACCCATTTGACTATATCTTGCGGATTGCACTCAGGAACCACCAAAGGCACATCTTCATCCATCCTGAAGTGGCTTGTGTTGTCTATCACGACCGCTCCGCTTTGAGCTGCAAGGGGTGCGAATTTCGCAGATATTGATCCGCCTGCACTAAAAAATGCGATATCGATCTCATGCTCGTCAAATACGCTTTCAGTAAGCTCTACGACCTTATAGGCCTTGCCGTTAAACTCAACTTCGCTTCCGGCACTTCTTGCGCTTGCAAGCGGCAACAGCTCATTTACGGGGAAGCTAACTTCTTCCATCACACGGAAAATTTCCTCGCCGACCGCACCTGTAGCGCCTACTACTGCGACATTAAACTTTCTCATAAACCCTCCTTTATACCATATTTTTTAAGATTCTCTCGTAAATTTTCTTCGCTTAAATTTAAAATTTCGCACGCCTCTTTTAAATTTCCGTCCACGCTTTTTATTACGTCGATTATAAGGTCTTTTTTTATCACTTCTTTATCCTTTGGCTTTCTTGATTGTAAAAACAGATCGCTAGCCGAAATTTGATCTCCTTCGCTCATTATAGCCGCTCTTTGAACTACGGAAATAAGCTCTCTTATGTTGCCAGGGAATTCATACTCTTCAAGCTCTTTTGCAGCTTCTTTGGAGAATTTTTTAGCCTTGAAGCCAAATTCTTTGCAGGAATTTTCAAGAGCGCGATTTGCTATGGGCAAAATTTCCTCTTTGCGCTCTCTAAGAGGCGGGATAAAAAGAGGAATAGTATTTAATCTGTAAAAAAGATCCTCCCTAAATTTGCCCTGTTTTATCAAATCTTGCAAATTTGCGTTAGTCGCGCAAACTATCCTTACATCTATTTTAGTGCTTTTAGTAGCCCCAAGACGCGTTATCTCCCTTTCTTGAAGAGCTCTTAGAAGCTTTGGTTGCAAATTTAAAGGCATCTCTGCAATCTCGTCTAAAAATAGCGTCCCTCCGTCGGCGAGCTCAAACTGACCCTTTTTTTGAGCCGAAGCGTCAGTAAACGCTCCCTTTTCAAAGCCAAAAAGTTCGCTTTCAATGAGATTTTCAGGAATGGCCGCCATGTTTAGCGCGATGAAAGGCTTGTTTGCGCGAGGAGAGCTTTTGTGTATAAAATTTGCAAAGAGCTCTTTTCCTACTCCGCTTTCGCCGCTAAGCATTATGCTAACATCGGTTAAAGCCGATTTTTTGGCTATATGAAGCGTTTTTTCAAGAGCTGGCGAAGTGGAGTAAAATTCGCTTGATTGGGTGGCTTTAACTTCGCTTGGTTTTTGTATTTTTTTAGATAATTTTTGATTTAGAATTTCAACTCTTTTTATGGCTTGATAAAGCGTTTGTATATCAAACGGCTTTGTTAAAAAGTCCTTAACTCCAAGCCTTACGCTCTCAATGGCTTTGTTTAAAGTAGCGTTTCCCGTCATTATGATAACGTCAAATTTGCCCTCTAATTTTTTTATAAATTCAAGTCCGTCCATCGTAGGCATATTGATATCGGTTATTATAAGATCGGTATCATCGCTTAGCTTCTTAAGAGCTTCAACTGCGCTTTTGTAGCTTTTGATTTGCAATTCTTCGTATTCGCCAAGCGCTATTTCAAGGGATTTGCGCATATTTATGTCATCTTCGACAATGACTACATTCATAACCTACTCTTTTATCTTAAATACGCCGATAATAGCAGAATTTGGCTTAAATTTAATTGTAAATCGAATCGGCAAAAGCGTTACATCGGTTTTTGTGTGTAGATTTACGCCCTTTGAATTCTGGCTGTGAGTGTAGAAGTCTTGAACTTTAAATTTATAAGATACGAAGCATTCAAAAAGCTTGTCTTTGTGCAAATTTAGATAGGTTAAAGCGTCATTTTGCTCATTTTTCTTTTCGTTGATTTCGCATAAAAATTCATCTTGAATATTGGTTAAAACCATAGCTTTTGATATGGCTAAATTTTCGTAGTTTATAATGTGATTTTTAGTAGAAATTTTGGCCCAAAGGATAAATTCCTCTGAGCCAAAGAGAGTTGATATCAGAAGTATCAGTATGCAAAAATTTCTTGCCACTTGCTTTGATCTAGTTTAAGTTCCATTCTAACGCGGTAAAGACCGTCTTTGAAGTCATGCTCGACTATCGAAGCGTTTTTGATAAGACCGCTTACTTGAGCTGTTATGGTTGAGTCTTTTAGCATCGCATCTCTAACGGTATCGCGAGAGTTGATCTTTACTCCGTAAAGCTTTTCTGCAAGCTGTCTGTGAGCGTCAGCTATCGCTGCGCGTTTGGCAAGAGCTAAAGATTGGGCTTGAGAGACGGTGTTAAGAGGGGCTATGCCTTCACCTACTGCACTAAACATCGCTTCTACGGGAGCTATGTCATATATCATCTTTTCTTGCTTCATGACATCTCTTATATCGTCTTTGTCGATCTTTTGTATGACGACATCTTGCTGTGCCATGCCTAAATTAGCGTCTTTGCTAGAGCAACCGCTCATAACCATAACCGCCACGCCGATCATCGCAACATAAAAACTCTTCATTTTATAACCTTTTTATAAATTTCATTTGCCAATCATTAAAGCAAAATTTATTCCAAAATACTGCCGCCGTCTTCGCTCTGCTCATCGCCTTCTTCGCTTGGACTTTCTTCCTTAGGGCATGCCGCTACGCTTACCACGTCGTCTCCGTCGACATTTACGACTATTACACCGCTTGTATTGCGACCGGCTTTTCTGATGCTTTGCATATCTACCCTGATCATCTTGCCGCTTGAGGTTAGAGCCATCAAATCCTGCTCTTCATCAACCATTAAGACTCCGACCAGATCGCCTGTGCGATTTGTTAGCTTCATGCAGATTACGCCCTTGCCGCCACGATTTGTTAAGCGGTACTCTTCAGCGGTTGTGCGCTTGCCGATACCTTTTTGAGATATGCTAAGCACCTCTTGATCGTTACTTTCAATTACTGCCGCACCTACCACCTCGTCGCCAAGCTCTTTAAATTTAATTCCCGTTACGCCGCGAGCCGTTCTTCCCATCTGGCGAACTTTGCTAACGTTAAATTTAAGACACATACCTTTTTTAGTAACGATAAAGAGCATTTTACCTGCCGCTACACTATCTACGTTTTCGTCTAAATTTTCATCTTGAATTTCTATCTCTTGAGTTAAGGTTGTATTTTCATCATCGCTAATAGGCGGGATAAATTCATTTTCATCGCTCTCAACGATCAGTGCGGTTACCAGTTCGTCGTTTTCATCAAGAGTAATAGCTCTTACGCCGATAGAGCGTATGTTTTTAAATTCGCTTAAATTTGTGCGTTTTACTACGCCGTTTTTCGTAAAGAACGCAAGCGACTTGTTTTCGTTGAAATCAGTTGTCGGAATGATCGCTTTTATCTTTTCGTCAGGCTGAAGCTGGACTAAATTTACTACCGCTTTGCCTTTTGCCGTGCGACTTCCTTCAGGAATTTTATATACTTTCAGCCAGTAGAGTTGTCCGCGATCGGTTACAAACATCAGCGTATCATGAGTATTTGACGTAAAGAAGCTTTCGATGAAGTCATCATCGTATGTAGTTACTGCTACTTTGCCCTTACCGCCTCGCTTTTGCTTCTCGTATTGCTTACTTGGCACTCGTTTGATATATCCGCGATGAGTTATGGTTACGACCATGTTTTCATTAGGTATCAAGTCCTCGATATCGATATCGTCATAATCATCCACTATCTCTGTAACGCGCGGAACTTTAAATTTGCTCTTTATTTCGATGAGTTCTTCTCTAATCAGTGTTTCAAGCAAGGTTTCGCTCTTTAAAATTTCATCAAGTCTTGCTATCTCGGATAGTAGTTCTTGAAGCTCGTTATCAAGTTTTTCGCGCTCAAGACCGGTTAGCTTGCTTAGCCTCATATCCAAAATCGCATTTGACTGAAGCTCGCTAAGTCCAAATTTAGCCATCAATCCATCTCTTGCCGAAGTCGTATCAGGGCTATTTTTTATAAGTTCTATTACTTCATCAATATTATCAAGGGCGATTTTAAGACCTTCTAAGATATGTGCTCTTGCGCGTGCTTTTTGAAGTTCAAAAATAGTGCGTCTTATTATAACCGTCTTGCGGTGATTTAAAAATAACTTAAGCAGATCGATAAGACCGAAAATTTTAGGCTCTTTATTATCTATCGCAAGCATTATGACGCCAAAGGTGCTCTCCATAGTTGTAGATTTAAAGAGATTGTTTAGCACGATATCGCTCATCGCATCGCGTTTAAGTTCGATAACTACGCGAATTCCGTCTCTGTCGGACTCATCGCGCACTTCGCTAATGCCCTCTATCTGTTTTTCTTTAACAAGATCGGCTATTTGCTCGATTAGGCGAGCCTTGTTTGTTTGGTAAGGAAGCTCGTCGATTACTATCACGTCCTTGTTTGGCTTTTTTTCGATATGGGTTTTTGCTCTTATCTTTACGCGACCTCTACCTGTTTTGTAAGCTTCGATAATGCCTTTTTTGCCAAATATTATACCGCCTGTCGGGAAATCAGGACCCTTGATATGCTCCATAACCTCTTCAAGAGTTGCGTTTTTATTATCAAGAACCAACAAAAGTCCGCTTATCAACTCATCAAGGCTATGCGGAGGGATGTTTGTAGCCATACCTACCGCTATACCGCTTGAACCGTTTAAAAGCAAATTCGGAACCCTACTAGGCAAAACATCCGGTTCAACGGTGCTGTCATCGTAGTTTGGAATAAAATCAACCGTGTCTTTGTCTATATCGCGAAGAAGCTCTTCAGCCAAATTTGTCATTCTAGCTTCCGTATAACGCATCGCCGCCGCACCGTCGCCATCAACCGAACCAAAGTTTCCTTGACCGTCAACGCTTGGATATCTCATAGAAAATGGCTGAGCCATACGAACAAGCGCGTCATATACGGCTGTATCGCCGTGCGGGTGGTACTTACCGATGACATCACCTACGATACGAGCCGACTTTTTATAAGGGCTTCTTGAGCCTACTCCAAGATCGTTCATAGCGTATAAAATTCTTCTATGAACGGGCTTAAGTCCGTCTCTTGCATCAGGCAATGCACGTCCTATGATAACGCTCATAGAGTAGTCTAGATAGCTTGCTTTTATAGAGTCTTCAATGTCTATAGATTCGATATCTTGATTTGCTTCAAATATGTTTTCCATTTGTATCCTTAAAATTAACTCATAGATTCTAGCTAAAATTTGATAAAAGATGGCTAAATGCGAAATTTGATACGTAGATTATTAAGCATTTATTGGTAAATTAATTTGATATGTTTTTTGAATTAATCCGGTAAAAGAAAGCTTGTGTATTGATGTTTTATTGTACAGGCTGATTAAATGATTTGTGATCTATCAAATATCTCTTGGGTCTTATACAATAAAGCTGTATGGCAAATTTGGCTTTAGCTATTAATACTTCGCATCGGCTAAAACAAGTCCGAACAAGACCTCTACGCCAAATTTTTCAAGTGCTGTTTTAGCTTCAATCATCGTAGTTCCCGTAGTTATTATATCATCAACCAAGATAACGGGGAATTTTGGAATTTTGTTTAGCTTGAAATTTCTTGGATGCTTTATGCGAAAGGCTAAATCCTTGCCCGAATAATTTACATCAGAGCTTGCATGAAGGCAATAATGAAGCGGCTTGATCTCATCGCTTTTAAGAGCGCGAGCCAAAATAGCCGTGTGAGAATAATCAAATTTAACCCTATCATCTATCGCTACGGCATTTATTTTTGAGCCGAATTTGAAATTTTGAGCAAATTTTTTGAGACTCAAATTTGCAAGGCTTTTGTATATAAATCTGCCGTGAAATTTATGCTTGGAGTGGATTAAATTTTTAACTTCGGAGTAGTCAAAGAAGCTGTAAATTTTAAAATCGTCTTTTAAAATTCTTGTTTTTAAAGATGAATTTTTAAGGTGCAAGGCGCAAAATTTGCATAAAATTTTAATACTTAAGCGCCCACAATTTGCGCACCTCATCAGCTTTTTAAAATTTGAACGGCGGCTCGTTTTACGATATCGCTTAAAAGTTCGTCTATAAATTTGTCAAATGCGCCACTTGTCTGGATAGGGGCGAATTTGGTTTGCGTTTGTGCGACATTTTTTGTTATGGTCTGATCGCCACGCCTTATAGTTAGCATTACTTTTGCTTCGCCTTTTAGGTTGTCCGTGCTATATCCGCTTAAATTCGCTTTAAGCCATACGATCTGCACATCAACTATTATATCGCTAGAAAAGCTCACAACTTGCCCGCCGAGCCTTGAAATTTCCTTTTCAAGAGCGTCTTTTAGCCAGACGGAGATGTCGTTTTGAAGTGTAACGTATTCGCTAACATCGCCTTTTGAATTCGTTATCGTTGCGACTATGCTTTTGTTTTGGCGATTGTCTATGACCGAGTTTATCTGAACCTGTTTGGCAAACCCTAAAGAATTTGAAGTTGAGTTATAAGGAGATAAATTAAGAACCGAACTTTGTTGTGCGCAACCTAAAAATAAAAAAGGAAGTAGGGCGATAAGTATGTATTTTTTCATGAATTTCCTTTATAGCTTTGAAATTTCTTCAGCGACTTTGTTGGCCGCTTGTTTGACTAGCAAAGATACGTATATGTCAAATTGTCCCGTCCTGCTTACTGCAAGCTTTTTTACTTCTTGTTTTGTAGTTATATTGAGTATTCTGCCGTAATTTATGTTTTTAATTTTAAGTACTCCAAAAAGTTGTGAATTTAGCTGCTCTTGACTTCTGCTATAAACTCCTTTAAGCTCGGTAAATGAAAAATCAAGTCTATATGTGTAAGGAGATGTTTGATTCTCTACGACAAGGATACCTCTTGAAAGAAGCTCTTGTTTTAAAAACATATAAAATAGTGGCTCAAGTCTTGGGCTTGAATTAAATACAACAGTGCTTCCGTTTTGTCTTATATATTTTATGCTTTGAGCATCTTCCCTCTCGTCCGTTATCCTGTGTATGTATACTTTTTTAAGTGCGGCTTTTGTGTCTATCATATTTTTTTTGAGGCAACATTTTATAGCAACATCACTTCTATATTTTGTGCCGTTTATAGTTACGGTGTTTCCTGAGCCTTTACAAGAACTGCAATCAATAGGAATTTTCATAACCTCTTCGAAGTGAAATTTAGCATCGCTTGAAGATGAGCTAGAAAAGTTACCGGTTACAACAGCTCCATCGCTTGTCTTTGAAGAGCAACCTAAAAATAAAAAAGCCGCCGCTATCATCAAAAAAATCGTCTTAAATTTCATTCTGTATCCTTAAAATTTTATATTAATCAAAGCAAATTTTATTCCGCCTGCGAAATTTAGCCCGAATTTAAGCCTTAATCTATCTTAAGTACGCTTAAAAACGCTTCTTGAGGTAAATTTACCTTGCCTATGGCTTTCATTCTTTTTTTGCCCTCTTTTTGCTTTTCAAGCAATTTTCTCTTACGCGTGATATCGCCTCCGTAGCACTTTGCCGTGACGTTTTTGCCCATTGATTTGACCGTCTCGCGCGCTATGATTTTATTGCCGATACTTGCTTGGATAGCCACTTCAAAAAGCTGTCTTGGCACGATCTCCTTCATCGCTTTCACGAAGTCGCGCCCCTTGCTTTGCGCCTTGCTTTCGGGCACGATGATAGAGAGCGCATCTACAGTTTCTCCCGCAACCTTGATATCAAGCTTAACTAGGTCTCCCTCGCGGTACTCGCTAGGCTCATAATCAAAGCTTGCGTAGCCTTTGGTGCTTGATTTAAGCTTATCGTAAAAGTCCATTACGATCTCATTCATCGGTATATCGTATTCAAGTAGCACACGCTCTGGCGTGATGTAGTCCATCTTGGTCTGAATCGCTCGGCGGTTGTTTAAAAGCGTGATGATATTGCCCAAAAATTCACTCGGCGTGATGATGGTCGAGCGCACGTAAGGCTCTTTTATCATCTCGATTTTATTTACAGGCGGAAGCTGGCTTGGATTTTGAATCTCTAAAATTTGCCCGTCCGTCTGGATAACCTGGTATGTCACGGTCGGTGCAGTTGCTATCAGATCAAGGTCAAATTCACGCTCTAAACGCTCTTTGATGACCTCCATGTGAAGCAGTCCCAAAAATCCAACGCGAAAGCCAAATCCAAGAGCGACCGAAGTCTCAGGCTCGTAGCTTATGGAGCTGTCGTTTAGCTTAAGCTTATCAAGAGCGTCGCGCAGATCTTCAAATTTGTCGGTCTCTATCGGATAAAGCCCTGCAAACACAAATGGCTTTGCTCGCTCAAAGCCACCGACCGGTTCTTTAAGCGGATTTTTAGCAAGCGTTATCGTATCTCCTACCTGCACGTCGCTTACGTTTTTAAGTCCAAGCACGACTATGCCTACTTCGCCCGCGCTTAGCCTGCTTGTCTTAATCGGCGCGATTGGGTTTGGATACATAAGATCAAGCACGATATGCTTTTTGCCTGTGCCCATAACCAAAATTTCATCGTTTTTGGCTAACTCGCCGTCATACACGCGCACAAGAGCCAGCGCACCAAGGTAGTTGTCAAACCAACTATCGTAAATTAGCGTCTTAAGCGGGCTTTTTATATCTCCGTGCGGTGGCGGAATTCGCGTGATGATGGCTTGGGCGAGCTCTTTTATACCTATGCCGCTCTTTGCACTTACTTCAATAGCATTTGCGCAGTCAAGTCCGATAACGTGCTCTATCTCGTTTTTAACTCGCTCGGCATCTGCCGCGGGAAGGTCGATTTTATTTATCACGGGGATGATTTCAAGGTTGTTTTCAAGTGCGATATAGACGTTTGCGATGGTTTGAGCCTCGACTCCTTGGCTTGCATCAACCACAAGCAGGGCTCCTTCGCAGCTTGCTAAACTTCTACTTACTTCGTAGCTAAAATCAACGTGTCCCGGAGTGTCGATTAGATTTAAGATATATTTTTCGCCGTTTAGGTTATGTTCAAGCCTCACGCTTTGAGCTTTTATCGTGATACCGCGCTCTTTTTCGATATCCATCGTGTCCATTATCTGACTACTCATCTCGCGGTCGCTTACCGCTCCGCACTCTTGGATTAATCGGTCTGCAAGAGTGCTTTTGCCGTGATCTATGTGGGCTATGATGCTAAAATTTCTTATGTTTTTCATTCAAATTTGCTCTTGTGTTTAAAATTTGTCTTATTTTGCCAAAAAATCTTTTATTTTTCGCTAAATTTGAGTATTTACTCGCTTGCCTATATCTTTTAGTTTTGAAAACTGCTCGATGAGGTTTGGCGCGTCATCAAGGCTTATGGCAAAGGTCCATAGGTATGTTATTACCGAGTAGATATGCCCTGCGGTTGCTTTATTGTTTGCAAGAGTTATGATAGCTAGGCCAAAAAGTACAGCAGCACTTATGCCGATGATTAAAAAGCTCATCGCTTAGCGGTTTGATATCCTTACTCTTAACAGCGAAAGTAGCTTGTAGTGCCTTTTTAGCTTGTTTTCTCTAGCTTCTTTTATCCTGCTAACCTCTTTTTCTATCTGGTTGTTTAGTCTTAAGTAGAGTTTGTCGTTTTTGCTTATGTATCTTGGTAGCAAAAGAGCAAATATAACGATTACTATAAATGTCGCTAGACCCACGTAAAATTCGATAAAAATAGCATAGCCACAGAGCCGAAAATAGAAACCGCCGAAGTAAAAAGCATAGGAAAATGCTGCTCGAAGAAATCCACAAATTCCCGCGACAAATTCGCTCTTGCTATTATTACGGAGTCGTTTTTTGAGTCTTTTTTCTCGCTCATTATGACTTTTACTGCAAGATCCGCATAAATTTTAGTAAAGACCTGTGTATCTACCCTACGTCTTGCGGTACCTATACACCAACCTATAAGCACCATAAGCGAATAGGTAAGCGCTAGCAAGACTTTGCCTTCTATGATAGCGTTTATGGCGATACCTGCTAGCAGTGGATATATAAGAAACAGCCCATTTTCGGCAAGCACCAAGCTAAATGCTAAAAATAGCTTTTTGAAATTTTGCTTGGCGATGAGTTTTAGCGTTTTAAAAGCGCTATTTTTCATGAAATTCCTTTGTTTGAATTAAGCTAAATTTTATAGGCTTTTAAATTTGATGTCAAATTTAAAATTAGTTGTAACTATTGACATTACAATAAAAATTAGATAGACTTCGCTCATAAGTTGTAATTAAAAACATTACAATAAAATTTTAAAGGATCTAGAATGAAAAAAATAGCTATCATAGGCGCAAACGGAAAGAGTGGCAAAGAGTTGGTCAAAGAAGCCTTGCTTCAAGGTTATGAAGTAACCGCTATCGTGCGAAACAAAGAGTATAAAAACGACAAAGTGAAAATTGTTTATAAAGACGTGTTTGAGCTTAATAAAGAAGATTTAAGCGAATTTGACGTAGTTATAAGTGCATTTGCCGTATGGACTAAAGAGACTTTTTATCTTCATGCAAAGCACACCAAGCATCTTGCCGATCTTCTTAGCAGTAGTAAAACTAGGCTATTTATCGTGGGCGGAGCGGGAACTCTTTATGTAGATAGCGACCGCAAAGTAATGCTAATGGACGCGCCTGATTTCCCGACTGAATACCTAGATGTAGCAAAGGCTGACGCAGGATCGTTTTATGAGCTAAAAGATAGAAAAGATACACTTTGGACTTATGTTTCGCCTGCTCTAAATTACGATGAAAACGGGGCTAGAACGGGTAAATATAAAATCGGAAGCGATAAGATTATTTTAAATTCAAACAACCAAAGCTACATAAGCTATCCTGACCTTGCCTTGGCGATAATCGACGAGATAAAAAACCAAAATCATATAAACAGGTGCCTAACTGCGGTAAGTGGATGAAATTTATGTTTTTGCCCGTAAAATTTGCTATTTTTGGCTAGAATAACGAAAAAATATTTTTAGGTAAAAATGCAAATAGGGCAAAAATTTTCAATCGCGGTTCATATTCTTTTGAGTGTCGAGTTTTTTAAAGAGGATAAAAACACTAGCGAATTTCTGGCAGAAGGTATAGGGGTAAATCCCGTAATAGTAAGAAATATCACTGCTCTTTTGAAAAAAGCTAAATTGATAAAAACTTCTCCCGGTGTAGGCGGACTATCCTTGCTAAAACAGCCAAGTGAAATTACGCTACTAGATATTTATAACGCGGTAAATTCGGATCAAAAAGAGCTTTTTAAAATACATCAAAAATCCCCTGCCGCTTGTCCTTTGGGCGGGCAAATTCAAAATTTGCTAAGCGGACATTTTTTAGCTGCGCAAAACGCTATGCAAAACAAACTCTCTTGTATAAATTTACAAAATTTACTTGACGAACTAAGGGTTTTAGGCTCTTAGTTTGGGATTTAAAATTTTGTTTTAGCAAGTTAATATTTTCAACCAAGATAAGGTTAAACTAAATTTTAAAACCGCCGATATAGAATGAATATTTGGTAAATGAAATTTTAAAATACGCAGAAAAAATAATACTCGGCTTATTGTCAAATTTTAAATACTTTAATAATAAATGTGATACAATCGGCAAAAATTTAAAGGAAATTTAATGATATTTGTAGATGCTTGTTTCAAAAGACCTACGCCTTATACTCCTGTTTGGATGATGCGTCAGGCGGGGCGCTATCTGCCCGAGTATATGGCGGTTCGCAAGTCGGCGGGAGATTTTTTATCACTTTGCAAGGACTATAAAAAGGCAAGTGAAGTAACCATCCAGCCTGTTGATATTTTAGGCGTTGATGCGGCGATACTTTTTAGCGATATCTTGGTCGTGCCGCTTGAAATGGGTATGGATCTTAAATTTGTGCAAGGCGAGGGGCCTATTTTTAGCGATCCGATCAAGACAAAAGAGGATTTAGACAGGCTTGACGTGCAAAAATCAATCAAAAATTTAAGTTATGTTTATGATACGATCAAGCTAACTCGCCAAAATTTGGCTCAGGATAAAGCGTTAATCGGCTTTTGCGGCGCTCCTTGGACGATAGCTACTTATATGATTGAAGGCGGCGGGACGAAAACTTATGCCGTTAGCAAGAAGCTTTTATACTCAAATCCTGAATTTATGCATCAAATTTTAGCCAAAGTTACCGCTGCGCTTATCGGCTATATGAAAGAGCAGATTAAAGCGGGTGTAAATGCGGTGCAAATTTTTGATAGCTGGGCGGCTGCGCTTGAGATGAGTGCGTATTTTGAGTTTGGCTGGAAGTATATCATGGTTATAGTTGATGCGCTTAAGGCCGAATTTCCGCAAATTCCGGTGATCGTATTTCCAAAGGGCATAAGCGGATATCTTGATAAGATAGATGGAAATTTTGAAGTGTTTGGTGTGGATTGGAGCACTCCGATCGAGCTTGCTAAAGCAAAACTAAGCCCGAAATTTGTACTTCAAGGAAATATGGAGCCGACTAGACTATACTCAAAATCTGCGATTGATGAGGGAGTTGATAAAATTTTAAGCGTGATGAATGGTGCGCCTCATATATTTAACTTGGGGCATGGAATTTTACCTGATATACCTGTTGAAAACGCAAAACATTTCATCAGGCGGGTTCAGGAAAAAAGCGCAAGATAAAGTTAGCGGGTTTAAAAACTAAAAGGAGTGGTTTTGAATAATATAAGGATAAAATTTAAGATAATGGCTATAGTTGTGGCCAGTTTAATCGGGCTTATAGCCGTAAGCGCTTATCTTTTTAAAGGGATTTTAGATACGCGCGATAGAGCTGAATATAGCGAGCGAGTTGTTGATATAGTCGTAAATAAAAACGCTCTTATTCACGAGATGCAAAAAGAGCGCGGATTTAGCTCCGGAGTGCTTGCAGGAGGTGATAATGCAAAGCTCTTGGCGCAAAGAAAACTTGTCGATGCGGCACTTGAAAGACTTAAAGAAAAAGACGAGATGCAAACTAAGCTTACGCCTCTTCGCAAAAGTGTAGATAGTCGCCAAAACGCAGGACAGCTAGCGCAATTTACGAAGATGATCAGAGATGAGATCATATCGATAAACGGATATAGTGCGCATATTGATCCGAATTTAGTAGATGATCTTAAAAGAAGTTTGATAATAGGCGAGATAAAAGAGTCCTACGGGATATTGCGCGCTACTTTGGTGGGAGTATTTACCAAGCGCAGTATAGACAAGATTGATTACAATAAAGTCGTATCTCTTGATAGCGTCATAGGTAAATTTTCTAAGGATTTTGATGATTTTAACCCTAAAAATTTTAGAGATGAATTTGACCAAATAGTAAGAGATAAAAGTGAGTTTAAAGAGGTAGGCAAGATAGTAAAAGACACTATAGAGATAAGCTCGGGATACACGCCTGAATACAGTCCTTCGGCTTGGTTTGAAAAGGCTACCGCGGTAATAGATCAAATGAGAGAATTTGAATTACAATTACTTGAAAACATGAAAAATCAAGCCTCCACAATAGAAAAAAATGCCAATAATCAGCTTATGATAAGTGCCGTTTTGATAGCCTTTTGTCTGATAATTCCTCTTGTTATATCGATAATAATAGGTAAAAATTTGATAAAGAATATAGAAAGTACCAAAAGCGGTCTTGTTGAATTTTTTAACTTTTTAAATAACAAATCACAGAATGCCAAGCTTTTAAATTTACAAGG
>NZ_LIWP01000010.1:0-75864 GCF_012978775.1 Campylobacter sp. RM15925 | reverse complement strand
TTTCTGGTGAACCCACCATCTTATAATTTACTCATCTTTTGAATTTCCAAATCGTCAAAAAATATTTTTGTATTTGTTGTTTAAAATAAGTCTTTTAAGTTAATTCTTATCCATTGGTAACTTTTTATATAAAAATACTGGAAGTAAAATTGATATTTTTATATAAAAATTTATTAATAAATATTATCCAGTTATCCGAGTATTTAAGTTTGAGTAATATAATTTTCTTGTTAAATTCTACTAAAGGAGATTGTATTATGGTTAAACTGCAAGATAAATATCAGCTGTTTATAAATGGCGAATTTGTGCCTGCTAGCGACGGTGCAACTCTGGATACTTTTAATCCTGCAACAGGCAAGAAATTAGCCTCAATAGCCGATGCGACCAAAAAAGATGTCGATGCTGCGGTAAAGGCTGCAAGAAACGCGTTTGAGACGTTTAGGCGCTCAACCGTAGCGGAGCGCTCAAAAATTCTTTTAAAAATCGCAGATATTATAGATGAGAACAAAGAGTTTTTGGCGACTGTCGAAACTATGGAAAACGGTAAGCCGATTCGCGAGACTATGAATGTGGATATCCCTTACGCAGCAGAGCATTTTAGGTATTTTGCCGGCGTTATACAAGCTGAAGAGGGAAGTGCAAATGTCCTTAACGAAAAGCAGCTTTCCGTGATCTTACGCGAGCCTATCGGAGTTGTGGGCCAGATAGTTCCTTGGAATTTTCCGTTTTTGATGGCGGCATGGAAGCTGGCTCCGGTTATTGCAGCTGGCGATACCAGCGTGTTTAAACCGTCTTCAGAAACAAGCCTTAGCGTTCTTGAGCTTATGAGGCTGATTAAGGATGTCTTACCAAAAGGCGTGGTAAACGTAATCACGGGAAAAGGCAGCAAGGCGGGAGAATATATAACAAAGCATGACGGTCTAGATAAGTTGGCCTTTACAGGTTCAACCGAAATAGGAAGAGATATCGCTATCGCCGCAGCAGAGAAGATCATCCCTGCGACACTTGAGCTTGGTGGAAAGTCGGCAAACATCATCTACGCCGATGCTGATTTTGACTTGGCAATTGATGGAATTCAGATAGGAATTTTATTTAACCAAGGTCAAGTATGCTGTGCCGGAAGTAGAATTTTTGTCGAAGAGAGTATATACGATAAATTTGTAGCCGCAGCTGTTGAGAAATTTAAAAAGATAAAAGTCGGAGATCCTCTTGATAAAAAGACTCAAATGGGCTCTCAGATAAATGAAAAGCAAGCCAAAAAAATACTAGAATACATAGAAATCGGCAAAAAAGAAGGCGCAAAAGTAGCGGTCGGCGGAGAGCTTGCGAGCGCGGGCAAGTCATTTGTGAAGCCTACTCTTCTTGTAAACGTAACAAACGATATGAGGGTGGCTCAAGAGGAGATATTTGGACCTGTAGGCGTTATCATCAAATTTAAGAATGAAAAAGAGCTTATTAAGATGGTAAATGATAGCGAATATGGCCTTGGCGGCGGGGTCTTTACTAAAGATATCACAAAAGCGCTAAGGACAGCGCGCGCGATGGAAACAGGTCGCGTCTGGGTAAACTGCTATAACCAAATTCCTGCCGGAAGCCCATTTGGCGGATATAAAAACTCAGGCATAGGCAGAGAGACTCATAAAATTATACTTGAGCACTATACTCAGATGAAAAATATCATGATCGATCTAACGGGAAAACCAAGCGGCTTTTACTGATATTTAAACATCCCCTAAATTTAGGGGATGTTTGATTTTGTTTCGTATGAATTCTTAAAATTTGCACACAAATATCACTTTATCTTAAAAGTAAACGAAGCGATCAGTATCTCCTCATCGCATCTTTTACTCTCACCAAAGGCTCTTTTGTGCATGACTTTTAGTATCCATTTGCCGGGTGCTAAAGCCATAACTTCGGTTATACCTTCTAAATCAGTAGTTGCCGAAAATGCAAATTTGTCTTTTAAAAATTTATCAAATGTTCCGTCTATTCTAGCCGTTTTAAGCGGCTTTCCTTCAAGCAGAATTTGAATTTTAAAAGGCTTATTTATATCAAAATTTGCAGGATTTTCAAGTGGCACTATCTCCAGCTTTTGCCCTATGGTTTTAGTTACAAACTCATCTTGTTCGCCGTCAATATTTACAACCTCTTTTGCATACATTGAAGCTTGCATGCAGTAAGCGGAATCTGCTATCTGATCTTTTGTCTTATCCATATACCATTTGCCGTTTGCGTCTTTTGACCAAAACTTGCTTTTGTATTCGCCTGCTAGGATATAGCTTCCTTTTTTAAGTCTTTCTCCTTCGTAGCGGTAGTTTTCGCCTATTTGGATTAGCTCTGTTTTGACTCCGTCTTTTGAGATAATTGCAAGTGGAACAAAGGACTTGGCTTCATCTTTGGGTATTATCTCTTGATGAGGGAAGTTGTGTCCGTAGCCTATATCGGCTCTAAATTTATCGGAATTTTCTCCAAACACCCAAAAGTCATGAGCCTGCGCTACGTTTAATGTCGCAAACGCAAGTAGTGCGGCTAAAATTTTATTTATCATATTTTTCCTTTGATATAGAAATTTGGCGCCGAATTTAACGCCAAATTTTAAAAGCTATATTTAGCTCCAAGCCCAAAAATTCTGCCTTTATCATACTCTACAAGCACACCGTAAGATCTATCAAAGACATTCATCGGATATTCTTTGTCGACTATATTTTTAGCGTATAGATATACGTCAAAATTTTTCTTTATATAGCCTATCTTAGCGTCAGCCGTGAAGTAGCTTGCTCTGGCGACCGAGTTTTGAGGATCGAAGTATGTTTTGCCGATGAGATTACCATCTATCCTTGCATATAGTCCAAACGGCGCATAGTAAGAAGCTCCAAGCGAGAATTTATATTCCGGATTGTATTCTATCTTATTGCCTTTGTTGTTTTTGCCGCTAGGGCTAATATAATTGCCGTATTTTGTTCTAAGTAGGCTTGCAGCCATGTTTATATCAAGCTCTTTTGTGGCTCTTACTACACCTTCTAGCTCAACGCCCATTGAGGTTGCCTTATCGGCGTTTCCTGTTATAAAATTTGCCGGATTTTTAGGATCGATCATGTAAATATGAGTATCTTTTATATCCATATAAAATGCAGCCGCTGAAAATCTAAAACTATCATAAGCTCCTTTTATGCCGATTTCATAGTTATCGCTGGTTTGTGACTCAAATTTATTCTCATCTTTTGTTCCTCCCATGGGAAATGAGTTAAATCCTCCCGCTAGATAGCCTTTGGCATACATCGCATAGACGCTAAGCTCATCTTGCAGAGCGTATTCAAGAGCTATCTTTGGTAGGAATTTGTTCCAGCTTGCGTCGTTTTCAAGCGAGTAAAACGGTGCAGTTTTGCTTGAGCCGACAGGATACATATAGGTATCTACCTTGATATCTTTTTTGATCTTTTGGTATCTTCCGCCAAGCGTTAAATCGAGCTTTGAAGTGATGGGATATATGGCTTGAGCGAAGATTGAAGCCGTTTTGCTGTTCATCTTTGCAGGTGCGTCCATTTCCGTAGGCGTTCCCATCATCATAAACTGCATGCCCATTTTTCTTATATCTATCTTTTCGTTTTCAAAGAAAAGCCCGGCAATCCATCTTAAATTTTGCTCTTCATTGCTTGAGAGCCTAAATTCTTGAGATAAATTTTTAATTCTCATATCAGAAAACATGATTAGATTGTTATTGTGGGGAAAATACTTGCTTCCTGCATCTAGGTCGTAGTTGCTTGACTGATCTATCTTTTTATATGTGGTGATAGAGCTTAGATCTACACTGTCAAAATTATAAGTGGCGTTTAGGGCGATGGAATTTGACTTTTCAAGTGAGTGTGTTTCACTTTCAAGCCTTGTTGTTTTGACATCGTCTTTTTTGAAGCTTTTAAATTTGTCATAAGGGATTACTATGCCGTCCGTGCCGTTAAATTTCTTGTAGTATCTATCCGCAAAAAGCTTTAAAGATAGCCTATCCGTAGGTATAAATTTCAAATTTAGTCCGAAGTTGTTAAGCTCTTTGCCGTTTGATTTTTTGCCTGTTATCTCGTCAGTGATCCAGCCTTGATCTTTGGATGCTGAGCCGTTTAGCCCAAGATATAGCACGTCATCTACAAGTGCGCCGTTTGCTTCAAAGGTGCCGATTCTATATTTATATGAGCCGTACTCTGCGCCAACACTTCCAGACCACTCGTTGCTAGGATCTTTTAAGACTACGTTTATAACGCCGCCGATAGAGTCTTTGCCGTAGATCGCACTTGACGGACCTTTTAGGATTTCAATTCTCTCCACGTTTGTGATAGGCACGTATGCTCCGAATTGATTACCGTGCGCTACGCCGTTTATGAAGATCGTGACAGGATTTGTTCTGGTAAATATCGAGCCGTTGAGTCCTCTTGTGAAAATTCCTCCGTGAAGTCCCGTTGTGGTTGATATACTAGGCACGCTTTTTAGTAGGTCCTCTATGGTTTTTATACCTTTTTCTTCTACTTCTATGCCGTCAATCACGCTGATACTTTGCGGGATATCTTTTAGTTTTTCTTCTATTTTGTTTGCCGTTACTTTAACCTCACCAAGAGATACGCTCTCTGAAGCAAATATATACGGGCATGCCGCTAAAGAGATAACGGCTGCAACTTTTAAGTATTTAGTTTTCACTTTAACTCCTGATTGTAAAAATATTTAAGTTTCATTTTACTATAATGGGATAATTATTATCAATACAAAAATATCGCTAAAAGGATTAAAAGATAGCGTTAATCGGATTATTTTCAAATTTGGGGAGAAACTATGAGTGAAAGCAGAAGGCTTGATAAATTTTTTGATGAATTTGAGTGCAGAGTTGAATTTGGCGAAGAGAAAAGATATAAAGAAATTTCATTTAAAGATGAAAATTTAAACTGCGAACTTGAGTATTACGATACCGGAAGCGGATTTGGCTACTGCTCTTACGATATAAGATATAGTGAAAATTTAAAATATCTCTCAAAAAAGAGCCCACACTCCTTTTTATGTTTTAATGTAGGGCAGAGTGCAAACAGCTTAAGCTGGTCAAAGGATAGCCTTGTTTTAAAGCCGGGGCAGCTTTGTATGGGTAGTATAAACGATAGCTTTATGGCTGCAAGCAAGCATCACGGCAAAAGCTACAAAAGCCAGTCGATAATAATTGAAAATTCGCTCATCCAAGAGCTTGGAATTTTTAAAATTTTAAGTAGCGATGATGAATTTTGCGCTAGGATAATAGATACAAATTTGACTCAAAATTTGATACTAAAAGAGCTCGCAAACTCTAAAATTTATAGCGGAAAGATGAGAGAAATTTTTATAGAGTCTAAAATTTTAGAGATGGTTTATAAAAGTTTTGCAGAGGTAAAGACCGAAGAGAGCGACAAATTTAGATACAGCGAAGATGATTTAAAGATGATACACAAAGCAAGAGAAATTTTGCTTAAAAATATACAAAATCCACCTACCATAAAAGAACTTGCAAACCTTTGTGCCACGAACGAATTTAAGCTTAAAAACGGGTTTAAACACTGCTTTAACACAACAATTCATAGAGCCTTACAGGATGAGCGCCTAAAGATAGCTAAAAGCCTTCTTGAGCAAAACGATATAAACGTAAAAGAGGCTGCAAAGATAGTGGGATATAGCAGTTTTGCGCATTTTACTAAGATATTTAAAGAGAAATTTGGCGTCTTGCCTATGGAAATTTTAAGAGGCGGTAAATTTTAGCTTTTATGGAAATTACCTGCTATAATGACTGAAATTTTACAAGGAGAAAACATGCCAAAAGATGCAAACGGAACAGAACTAAACGCAGGAGATAACGTAACTTTGATTAAAGATCTTAAGGTAAAAGGTGCGGGCGCAACTCTTAAGCGCGGAACAATGGCTAAAAACATCAAGCTAACGGGAAACGATAAAGAAGTTGAGTGCAAGATCGATAAAATGGGCGTCATCGTGCTTAAAACCGAGTTTTTAAAGAAAGCCTAAATTTAAGCCATGAATTTGGCTTAAATTAAAATTTAATCTTCACAAAGCGGTATGTAGGATCAAATCTAAAAGTAAGCAAATTTTGTAAAATTCCAAACAGGCTTAAAAACGTCACAAAACTACTTCCGCCGTAACTATAAAATGGTAGCGGCACGCCAACAACGGGCGCAAATCCGATAGTCATCATGATATTTACGCTGACATAGATAAATATCAAAATTCCAATTCCCGTCGTGATAACCTGCGTGAAATAATCATCTTTTAGACCGTAATTTAGACTAAGCAAGTGAGCTATCAAAAAGCCATAAAGCATAAGCAAGCCAAGACCGCCTATAAAGCCAAATCGCTCAATCGTATAGGCAAAGATAAAATCGCTCGTAGAAATCGGCAGAAATTTAAAGTGAGTCTGAGTGGCTTCATCCTTTGGTTTGCCCGTAAGTCCACCACTTCCTATGGCGATTATGCTTTGGCGCACGTGATAGCTTGACTCTTCGCTTAAAAAATCGGTTATTCGCTTTTTTTGGTAGTCGTGAAGGACGTTTTCATAGATAAGAGGTGCGGAAATTCCGATAGCTACAAAGATAGTAATCCAAATTTTTTTATTAACCCCGATCACAAAAAGTACGGCGTATCCGACGATAAGAAGTATAAGAGCCGTGCCAAGATCAGGCTCTTTCATAATCAAAAATGTAGGCAAAAGTATGTAAAAACTAAATATCAAAAAATCCTTAAGCCCGTATCCTTTGATGTCAGGCGGTCTGCGCTTGATGAGGTATGCTAGCATAAGCAAAAATGACGGCTTCATGATCTCTGAAGGCTGGATAGTAAAGTTGACAAATGGAATTTCAAGCCAACGTTTTGCGCCAAGCTTGGTTACGCCAAAGAGATCAACGCTTATTAAAAGTATGATACAAATCCAATAAAACATCGGAATTATCCATTCGATCTTTTTAATCGGCAGCAAGAAAAAAAATCCAAAAGCCAAAAAGCCAACCGCAAAATAAACTATCTGCTTACTGGCTAAGACACTGTTTGCTTCTAGTACTAAAATATATGATAAAATTATAATAGGCAGTATTAAAATGGGCTGCACAAAATCAAAATGAGTTAAAATTCGCCTATCAAGTCTTATCAAAATTTTCGCCTTGTTTTTAGCCGAATTATAACACAAAAAGGTAATGGATTGAACCAAACTATCGTCGTAGAGGCGCTTAATATAAACGAAAGAATCGACAGTTATCTTTCCTTAAAGCTTAAAATTTCAAGAAATCAAATTTCAAATTTAATCAAAAACGAATGTGTAAAGCTAAATTTAAAACCTGTTTTAAAAGGCTCGGTTAAGCTAAATTTAGACGATGTTATCGAAGTTGAGCTCAAAGAAGCCGTGAGTGAAAATTTAGAATTTGAAGCTGATTTTGATGTGCCGATCATCTATGAAGATAATGATCTTATCGTGCTAAATAAACCTGCAAATTTAGTCGTGCACGGCGCGCCAAGCGTTAAGGAGGCCACTCTTGTGGATTGGCTTGGCAAAAAGGGCTTTTTGCTCTCTACCTTAAGCGGAGAGAGTAGGGCAGGAATTGTTCATAGGCTGGATAAAGGCACTAGCGGAGCGATAGTGGTTGCTAAAAACAACCGCGCTCACGCGGCACTTTCCGCTCAGCTTAGCGATAAAACAATGGGCAGAATTTATCTTGCCGTCACTGATTTGCCGCTAAAAGAAGCTTGCGTAATTGAAAGAAAGATAGGCAGAAATCCAAATAATCGCCTTAAAAAAGCCATTACTAAAGACGGAAGAGAGGCTAAAAGCGCCTTTTTGAATTTGGCGGAAAGCGGAAATGTAAATTTGATCGCGGCTAAACTTTTTACAGGCAGAACTCATCAGATAAGAGTTCATCTTTCAAGCATAAACCGCCATATTTTAGGCGATACTTTATACGGATTTAAGAGCGAAAATGATAAAATCAAACGAGTTATGCTTCACGCCTACGGACTTTATTTCAAGCATCCCAGTAGCGGTGAGCATATGAGTTTTGTCGCTTCTATTTGGGGCGATTTTGAAGAAATTTTACTGAGTAAATTTGAGAAAGGGACTATTGATGAAAAAATTGATTTTAAAGGGCTCTTTGACGCTTTTAGCGGTTGTGATAAGTGGCTGCGTATCTCCTAGCACGCCTACGCAAGTCAATGCAAGCTTGCCGACTATCCAAAATTTAAAAACCATAAGCGATATGACCGAAATCGGCTTTGAATGGACGCCTACGCCAAGCCCTGAAGTGGCGGGGTATTATCTGTATCGTTCAAATCCGAACGAAAACAATGGAAAGATGAAAGTGGTAGCAGACATCAAAGATCGCTTCGCAAGCCACCACGTGGATTCAAATTTGGCTCCTGAAACGACATATTCATACGAAATGAGAACATATAACGCAAATAAGCAAATTTCAAACTCCGGTGTCATGATAAGTGCAAGCACTAAAGCTCTTATGGACTCGGTGCCGTTCGTTAGAGCGCTTACAAATTTGCCTGAGCGCGTTAAGCTTATATGGAGACCGCACCCTGATCTTCGCGTAGCTTCTTATATAGTCGAAAAAGCTGACATCGGCAAGGAAAACTGGCGACAGATCGCAGAGGTTAAAGGCAGGCTAAATGCCGAATACATAGACGATAGCGTAAAATCGGGCAGAGCTTATAAGTATCGAGTTTTTGTAAAAACAAGCACGGGAACCGTCTCAAAGCCAAGTGCCATAGTCGATTCTACGACCAAGCCGCTTCCTAGCACGGTGACAAACATTCAAGCCAGCAACAACACTCCTAAAAAGATCATCTTAACTTGGGATAGCGTAGCAAGCGATGATTTTGGATACTATAAAATTTACAGCGCTTCAAATAAGTTTCTGCCTTACACCTATCTTGCTAAAACCAAAACCAATAGCTACGAGGATTTAATAAACGAAAACGGCGCTACAAGATACTATAAGATCACTATCGTAGATAAAGACGGTCTTGAGTCAAAGCGTCCGGAAGAAGCCGTAGTGGGATCTACGTTAGCGGCAATGGAAGCTCCGGTAGTAACCTCAATCGTTGCGGATAGCTCTGCGGTGAAGCTTCAGTGGAGTAGTTCCGAAAAGGCAAGAAGCTATACGGTCATAAGAGAGGGCGGCAATAGCGGAGAGCAAAAATTTACAAATATAACAGGCAACGAATTTATCGATACAAACGTAGCTTACGGACTTAAATACACTTATAAAGTAATCGCCGTAGATGAATACGGCATAAATTCAGACGAGTCCAAAAAGGCATCGGTAAGTATCGAATAATGCCAAATTTCGTAGCCAAAAACTTAAAATTTAACCCTTTGCCTTTCGGCGATGAAGATATCAAATTTCAGTGGGAAGCAAAGGGTAGAAACTCAAATTTGATCTACACCAAAAGCGGCGGCGAGGAGTTTTTTATAGTCATTAAAAAGCGTGAAAAAGAAGGCTTTGTGATAAAAGGTGAAAAGCTTACAAAGCCAGCCAAAATAGGGCTTTTGCAACGCGCTTTGGTTAAATTTAAAGAGCTAAATTGTAAAGAAATTTTAACCGAAGCGATGGCTGTTAAAAAAACTCATCTAACTCAAAAATCATCAGCTATCGTTGATACTAATGAAATTTTAGAAATTTTAAAAGAGTCTAAATTTAGCAAAATTTTTATAGAGATCGGCTTTGGCTCTGGCAGACACTTGCTCTATCAAGCCGAAACTAACGCGGATGCGCTGGTAATCGGCATAGAGGTTTATAAACCCTCGTTAGAGCAGGTTGCAAAGCTTGCTAAAGCTAAAAATTTAAGCAATGTAGCGCTTATAAATACCGATGCTAGATTGCTTTTATCTCTTATAAAATCAAATTTTATAGATAGAATTTTTCTTCATTTTCCTGTCCCTTGGGATGATGCACCTCACAGAAGGGTAGTGTCTGAAAAATTTATAAAAGAGTGTGAAAGAACGCTAAAAAATGGCGGCAAATTTGAGCTTAGAAGCGATTCAAGAGCTTATACCGACTACACGATAGAGCAAATTTTAAATCTTACAAGTGCAAAGCTAAGCATTTATAAAAATAGAAATTTAGCCGTCAGTAGTAAATATGAAGACAGATGGAAAAAGCAGTCTAAGGACATCTACGACGCTGTTTTTGAGTGCGAGGCTTATAGTCCTGAGCTTGAAATGCTTGATGAACTAAAATTTGAGCATGGATACGATACGCAAAAAATAGCTTCGAATTTTAAAAATTTCACTATAAAAATGGATGATTGCTTTTTGCATTTAGAGGAGAAATTTGAGCTAGAAAGCGGTGAAATTTTAATTCGTGTGGCATTTGGAGCTTTTGCTTCACCGGAGCATTGCTATGTCTTGGTTGGAAATCAGAAGTGTGAATATCTAATCAAAAAACCGCTTGTTACAAGGGAAAATTTAAAGGCGCATCTGGCGTTAAAGGAGTATTTGGCGAATGCAAAAAATAATTAGCGCTAAAGAGCTATCTTTGGGTTATACTCAAAGCGAACTCATCGTGCAAAATGTGAATTTCGAAATAGATATGAGCGATTTTGTTTTAATAACAGGCAAGAGCGGAAGCGGCAAATCAACGATAATAAAATCACTTTACGGAGAGATCAAGCCGTATTCGGGCTCTTTAAACGTCTGCTTAAGCGAGATGGCAAACATCAAGCAAGGCAAGCTGGACGAATTAAGAAAAAAGATCGGTATCATCTTTCAAAACTACCGCCTTATAAACGAATGGAGTGTTGAAAAAAACGTCATGCTGCCTTTGATGATAAAAGGACTTTCGCAAAACGTTTGCAAAAACCAAGCCCAAAAGTTGCTAAAGCATGTAAATTTGCTTCATAAATCCCATAAATATCCGCTTGAGCTAAGCGGCGGCGAGCAGCAAAGAGTGGCCATGGCAAGAGCCTTAGCGCACAATCCGCATCTGCTTTTATGTGACGAGCCTACGGGGAATTTGGATGATTACTCAAGCGATGTGATCTGGTCTTTATTGAGATCGGCAAAAGAGTTTTTGGGAACTTGCGTAGTGGTCGTAACGCATAAAATTCCCGCAACTTTGCGCATACCTTATCGCCATTTCGTTATAGAAAACGGAGGCTTGCATGAGATCGCTTAAAAACCATTTGGGAGTGATCTTTCCGCTGATAGCGCTACTTTTTTGCGTTCAGTTTATAACGCTTACGGAAAATACTATAAAAGATTATGAAAGATTGATGAATAAAGATTACAACATCATAATCGTAAGCTCAAAAGAGCTGGACGAAAGCATGATAAAGCCGATGGTAAATACTTTTGAATCCATTGAAAGCTTAAGCGCTAAATCCGTCCTTGATAGACTATCTAAGGATATTTCGGCTAAAAATATATCAGCTCTTGAAAATGCCTTGCCTAAATTTTATTCGCTCAAGCTAAATAGCTTTCCAAGCACCGGCTATATGAACGAAATAAGAGATAAAATTTTAAAAATAGACGGAGTGAGCAAGGTTGAGACATTTTCAAAAACTCACGATAAAATTTACAAAATTCTTCAGCTGATCAAGAAAATATCTCAAATTTTCTCGCTATTGATACTTGTTATAGGGCTTATGTTGCTATTTAAGCAGATGAGAATTTGGCTTTATGAACATAAAGAGAGAATTGATATCATGACGCTTTTTGGCGCTTCCTTTTGGCTAAAATCTGGAGTTCTTTACAAGATCGCTGTGATTGATTCTTTTATAGCTACGGTTTGCGTTGTGGCTCTTTATATCATGCTTCCTGATTTTGAGATCATAAAAGCTACGGCAAGTGAAGTGGGTATAGACCTAGCCAAAATCGACATCATAGTTGATGGAGCGACGCTTCTTGGCATATCGCTTATTTTAAGCATAATAGCGGTTAGCTTTGTGATGAGACGAGCTAAAAAAGAGAGCTTATGAGAATTTTTACTCTTTTATTTTTTTGTTTTTCACTTGCTTTTTGTGCGACTACAAACGAAAAGATCAAGGTTCAAACCTCATCTTTGGAAATTTCAAAAGAGATAGAAAAACAGCTTAATAAAAAGCTTGACGATCTTGCAAAAGATATTTTAGCGGGTGAAGATGCGGTTAAGCAAAGCGACAAGAAGATGAAAGAGGTTATCGCTCAGATAGCCGATCTTGAAAAAAACGCTATAGACGCAAATTCCGAACTAAGAGATCTAACCGAGCAAAATAAAGAGCTTCTTGAGAATCAAAAATATATCGAACAAAGCTTGATACGTATAATAGCGGATCATTTTGCGTTTGATCTTATAACTCCAAAAGAGTATGAAGATAGCAACGAAAGCATTATCGCCACTGAAATTTTATCAAATTTAAATAGCGTGCTTAAAGAGGATTTTAAAAATTTGGCAAAAGATTATGAAAAGACGCTGGAACTTATAAAAACGCAAAACAAAAAGATAGAAAATATCAAATCAAACCTTAAAGGATATAAAGAAAAGCAATCAGAGCTTGCCGCTTTGCAAGAGGCTCAGTCAAAGACGCTTGCAAATTTAAAAAAAGATAAAAATAACTACTCAAGGCAGCTTTCAGTCATCCACAAAGAGCAAAAAGAGATCAGGAAGACGCTTGAACAGCTTAAGATACTAGCCAAAGAAGAGAGTGAAGCGGCCAAAAAAGAGGCTGAAAAAAAGGCTAAAGAGGCGGCTAAAAAATCCAAAGATAAAAAATCTGACGGAAGCACTCAAATAGTGATAAATAAAACCACTCCCGATGACAGCGACGTTAAGCAGATAGGATCAAGTTATCAGGCAAGTAAAGTAAAAAAATATAGCGGCGAAAAGACCATAGCTCCGCTTGATAGCTTTACCGTAAAGCAAAAATTCGGCAACTATATAGACCCTATATATAACATTAAAATTTTTAACGAATCGGTAGTTCTTAGCTCAAATTCGCCAAATGCCAAGGTTAAAAGCGTGCTAAGCGGTAAAGTAGTCTTTGCTAAAGATACGGCTATGCTTGATAAGGTGGTGATCATAGAAAATGCAAACGGAATTCACACTATATATGCTCATTTAAGCCAGATAGCTCCTACGATAAAAGTCGGCTCAAAAGTTCCTAGAGGATATGTTATAGGACGCGTGGCAAGAGATCTTACGTTTGAAGTTACACAGAAAAACTACCACATAAATCCGCTTGAGATGATAAGCCTTAAATAGCCGTTTAGGGCTTAGAATTAGTAAAATTTAAACACAAATTTGCTAAAATGTGTAAATTTTAAGGAGAATTTATGGAACGTAAAAAGCGAGTGTTGGTTAAATTTTCGGGCGAGGCGTTAGCAGGTGAGAGCGGATTTGGGATAGATAACGGAATTTTGAAATTTATCGCAAATCAGATTAAAGGACTTGTTGAAAACGGCGTTGAAGTAGGTATAGTTATAGGCGGCGGAAATATCATAAGAGGCGTAAGTGCGGCAAAAGACGGCATTATCAAGCGCACAAGCGGCGATCATATGGGTATGCTTGCTACCGTGATAAACTCAATCGCCATGAGAGAGGCGCTTGAGAAAACAGGCTTAAGCGTGCGCGTTCAAAGCGCTATCAAGATGGAGGCGATTTGCGAGACCTTTATCGTAGGACGCGCTCAAAGGCATCTTGAAAAAGGACGCGTAGTTATATTTGCAGCAGGAACGGGAAATCCGTTCTTTACGACCGATACGGCTGCGACCCTAAGGGCTATTGAGATTGATGCGGATATGATCATAAAAGCTACTAAAGTAGATGGTGTTTATGATAAAGATCCGAAAAAATTTGATGATGCCAAACTACTAAAAGAGCTTAGCTATGAAGTGGCTATGAATGACAATATAAAAGTTATGGATGATACGGCCATAGCTCTTGCTAAGGATAACAAACTACCGATTTTAGTATGCAATATGTTTAAGGACGGAAATTTATTAAGCATTATCAACGAAGACGAATCGGCATTTTGTTCGGTAGTTAAAAACTAAATTTAAGGAGAGATGATGAGACTAGAAGAAGTAGCCGCAAGAGCGTTAAAGACAGTAGGAAACGATAGATATAAGCTTTCTTTAGTGGTGGCAAAGCGTGCTGAAGCGCTTGCTGCAGGAGCTAAAAGTTTGCTTGATAAAGATGTAAGCAAGATGAAATTTGCAGATATTGCGCTTTGCGAAATAGCCGAAGGAAAAATCGGCTTAGAGGGTATAGTTGAAGATAGCAAGTAACGGGCTTTTTTTAGAGCAACTCGTTGATAAAATTTCTGATTGCAGAGATGTTACAAAAGCAAAAGAGATACTATACTCTTTGTTTGAAGTTACTCCAAATGTCGAAAAGGCTATTGATTGGTGTATAACTTTTCATGCGGGGCAGTTTAGAAAAAGCGGAGAACCTTACGCTATACATCCTATTTTAGTAGCTTCAATAGTTGCTCATATGGGTGGGGATGACAGCATGATCATCTCTGCGCTTTTGCACGATGTAGTTGAAGATACAGAATGCTCTACTGAAAATTTACAAGAGGAATTCGGCGAAGAGGTAGCTAAGCTGGTTGAGGGGCTCACTAAGATTGTTGCGATTAGAGAAGATAAGCTTGCAAGTTCTGATTCTAACGAGCGACTTGCGGCCTCGGCGATGACTTTTCGCAAGATGCTTTTGGTGTCGATTGAAGATGTGCGTGTGCTTGTGATTAAGCTTTGCGATAGGCTTCATAATATGCTTACTCTTGACGCCTTAAGGCTTGATAAGCAAAAAAGAATCGCCGAAGAAACTCTTATGGTTTATGCCCCGATCGCGCACAGGCTTGGAATTTCTTCGATTAAAAATTTGCTTGAGGATTTAAGCTTTAAGTATGCACTTGCGCAAGAGTATAAGAAGATAGATGACTACATAATCGAGCATAAGCAGCAGCTTCAGCTTAAGCTAAATTCATTTATTGATAAACTTAGTCAAATTTTATTGCAAAACGGCTTTACCGAAGGTAGTTTTGAGATACAAAAGCGGGTTAAGCATCACTACTCCATATACCTAAAAATGCAAAGAAAGGGTATCTCTATAGAAGAGGTGCTTGATCTTTTGGCGGCTAGAATTTTAGTTAAGCAGCCTAAGGATTGCTACCTTGCTCTTGGAAGTTTACACATAAATTTCAACCCTCTCATTTCAAGATTTAAGGATTACATCGCGCTTCCTAAACAAAACGGCTATCAAACAATTCACACTACGATTTTTGATAATAAAAGCATATTTGAAGTTCAAATTCGCACATTTGATATGCATAAAACCGCAGAATACGGAGTTGCAGCTCATTGGAAGTATAAAAACGGCGGGTTTTTAAATCCTAAGCTTGACTGGTTAAGCGATATCGGCATGCAAAACGAGACTGAAAACAATCCCGAAGAGCTATACGAATACGCAAAAGACAGCCTTTATGTAGAGGATATAGCCGTTTATTCGCCAAAGGGAGATATCTTTACCCTGCCACGTGGCGCTACGGCGCTTGATTATGCATATGAAATTCACACCGAGATAGGGCTTCACGCAAAAGAAGCTTACATAAATCGTATGAGAGTGCCGCTTTTAACTGAGCTTAAAAACGGCGATATAGTAAATATAGTAACCGGAGATGAGCCTAAATATCGCTGTTCTTGGCTTGGAAGCGTAAAGACGGGCAAGGCAAAAGCCACTATAAGATCGCTTTGCAAACAAAAGATAAAAGACATAAACAACCTCGTAGCGCTTGAAATTTTAAGCGGAATTTTCGGGGTTTCTACAAATAGAATTCTGGTTTGGCTAGAGAGCGAAAAGCTAACTAAGAAAATTTTTAAAGCCGCTTATGACTCGGTGTATCTGCAAGATGTCGTAAATGCACTTAAAAAATACATAAGAAAAGATAGGCCATTTGCGCTTAGGCTAACGGATAAATATCTTGTTAGAAAGCAAAAATTTGATCATATAGTTATCTACTCAAATCACAAAATAGCAACCGTTGAGTTTGATTATTGTTGCAATCCAAAAAGAGGCGATGATATCCTTGGCTTTAGGAGCGGATCTCACGTAACAGTTCATCATAAGCTTTGCGAGCGAGCGATGAAGCTTGTTGAGGATAAAAACGAAATGATATTTGTCAAATGGACTCGCAATGCTCCGCATAGATACAAGATCATCTTAAGTCTTGAAAATCGCAGAGGCTCTTTGGCTGAATTTTTAACATATCTTGCTAGAATGCAAGTTGATTTAGCTACAATAACTCTTTTAGAGACTCACGACGCTACGGCCGATCTCTTTGATCTAACCGTAGAAATCGGAGAAAATTTAGATATGGCTGAGATAAAAGAGCGATTAAAAGATCGCTATAAGATAATGGAATTTATATCGCTTGATGATGCTTATCATCAAAATTAAGGAAAGAGGCAGTGCAAGAGAAAATTTTAAAGATAATAGAAGAGATTAAAAAGGGTATTGCGGAGATAATCGGCGAAGAGCAGGTTGTAAATTTAGTTAAAAACTACTACGAAAAGGGTGAAAATTTCTACGTTAAAGCCGGCTTTGATCCGACGGCTCCTGATTTACACCTTGGTCATACGGTAGTGCTTCAAAAGATGGCGCTTTTGCAAAAACACGGTGCTATCGTTCAGTTTCTAATAGGCGATTTTACGGGGCAAATCGGCGATCCGACAGGCAAAAGCGAAACAAGAAAGAAGCTTGATAAAGATACCGTAGCAAAAAACGCTAAAACTTACGAGGAGCAGGTTTTTAAAATTTTAGATCCCGAAAAAACGGTGATAATGTTTAACTCAAAATGGCTAAACGAGCTTGGCTCGGCAGGCATAGTTGAGCTTACAAGCACGTTTCCTGTAGCTAGAATGCTTGAAAGAGACGATTTTGAAAAGAGATTTAAAAGCGGAGCTTCAATATCGATAAGCGAATTTTTATATCCGCTGCTTCAAGGATATGATAGTGTAGCGATGAAATGCGATATCGAAATGGGCGGAACGGATCAGAAATTTAACCTTCTTATGGGAAGAACTTTGCAGCGAATTTATAATGTCGGAAAAGAGCAAGCCGTCATCATGATGCCTTTACTTGAGGGTCTTGACGGGGTTAATAAGATGAGTAAAAGCCTTAAAAACTATATCGGCGTGACGGACAACGCAAACGATATGTTCGGCAAAATTTTAAGCGTGAGCGATGAGCTTATGTGGAGATATTACGAGCTTTTAAGTGAAAAAAGTTTAAGTGAAATTAAGATTTTAAAAGACGAAGTCGCAAACGGCAAGGCTCATCCAAAAGCGGTCAAAGAGGCCCTTGCTCTTGAGATCACCGCTAGATATCACGGCAAAGAGCAAGCCAATGAGGCTAAGGCTGAATTTGATAGAGTGCATTCGCAAAATCAAATTCCAACCGATATAGAGGAATTTAGCCTAAAAGCGCCCGTTTGGATAGTGGAAGCTCTTGCTCATTGCAAGCTAAGCTCTACTAATTCGCAAGCAAGACGCGACATAGCGGCAAATGCCGTTAGTGTAAATCAGATAAAAATAGGTGATGAGCAGATGAAACTTGACTCGGGCGAGTATGTTTTGCAAGTCGGTAAGAGAAAATTTGCAAGACTAAAGGTAATTTAATGGAATTTAGCTCGATCAAAATCGGAAAATACGAGATAAAGTATCCGATAGTTCAAGGCGGAATGGGGCTTGGCATAAGCTGGGACAGACTTGCCGGAAATGTTAGCCTAGAAGGCGGACTTGGAGTGATTAGCTCGGTTGGAACGGGGTATTATGAAAACAGAACTCATATCACAAAAGAGCTTAACTCAAAGCCTTTGGGAAGCGAGAATTTCTATTCGCGCGAGGGACTTAAGGCTGTCATCGATAACGCAAGAAAAATTTGCGGAAATTTGCCGCTTGGTATAAATGTGCTTTGCGCAAGTAACGACTATGCTCGTATCGTAAAGGATGCTTGCGAGCACGGTATAAACGTGATCATAAGCGGAGCGGGGCTGCCTACGAATTTGCCGGAATTTACGCAAAATTTTAAAGAAGTAGCTCTTGTGCCTATAGTATCTTCGGCTAAAGCTCTTAAGATCATCTGCAAACGCTGGAGTATGAGATATAACCGCTTGCCTGATGCCGTTGTGCTTGAAGGTCCTTTAAGCGGAGGACATCAGGGCTTTACTTACGAGCAGTGCCTTGATCCTGAATATCAGCTTGAAAATTTGATTAAGCCGGTAAAAGAGGAGATTAAAGAGTGGGGCGATTTCCCGTTAATAGTAGCCGGCGGAATTTGGGATAATAGCGATATCAAAAGAGTTATGGCTCTTGGTGCAAACGGCGTTCAGATGGGAACTAGGTTTATAGGAACGCATGAATGCGATGCTAGCGAAGGCTTTAAGGAAGTCTTGCTAAACGCTAAAAAAGAGGATATCGAGCTTATAAAAAGCCCTGTAGGCTATCCTGCTAGAGGAGTTAGGACAAATCTTATAAATTTAGTGGATCAAAAGGCCGGACCAAAGATAAGCTGCATAAGCAACTGCGTAGCTCCTTGCCAAAGAGGAAAAGAGGCAAAAGAGGTCGGCTACTGTATAGCCGATAGACTTTTTGACGCATTTTCAGGACGCAAAGAAACGGGGCTGTTTTTTACGGGTGCTAACGGATATAAACTAACAGAGATAATAAGCGTAAAGAGACTTTTTGCAAAACTTTTACATGGCGAAGATAGGTAGAATTTTACTATTATTGCTCTTGATTGTCGGTTTTTCATACGCCGATAGCGCAAGGCTTAAGAAATTTGACAGCGCTTTTACTAATGCGAGCAAAAAAGTTAAGCTTGAGCTTCATCACGACATGAAGAGCCTTTATATCAAGTCAATTATCGATAACGACACCAAGACCAAAGTAGAAACTTTAAAAAGGCTTATTGAGAGTTCAAAGGCTCTTCAGCTTGACGCACAGCCTTATGAAAAAGAGCTTGCTACAATAAATCAAGGTAAAAATATCGGACAAGCCGATACCAAAAGCACCAAGACGTCTGCTAAAAAGGATGCAAAAAAGCAAACTTATGTAGAAGAAGAGACTATCATCATAGATAAAGGCTCTACTAAGAAAAATCCTTTAAAAATTCTTGCCATTATCAAAAATGAAGATAGTTTTGAGATTAAATTCAATCAACCCTTACACCCAAGCGATATCAAACATATGCTTTTGAACACTCAAGGGATGTTTAGAAACGTATATGATTTCAGAGGCGTTTGGACAAGCAAATCTCACACTTTTAAAGATGTGCTTTCAGAAGAAGTTAGAGTAAGTCAGTTTGATAAAAATACTATTCGGGTGGTTTTTTCAAACAAAAAAGAGCAAAAGCTTGATTTTTATATAGATGCAAATTCGGTTCATTTTATAATAGCGGGACAAAAAAAGCCTTCTTTAAAAGTAGCTAAAGACGATAAGCAAAAAAGCTTGAAGCAGGATAAAAAGCAAGTTCAAAACGAGCAAAGCTCAAATAAAGGCGCGATACCTATTAAAAAAACCGGCGGCAAGACTATCGTTCTTGACGCAGGACACGGCGGCGATGACCCGGGCGCTATAAACGGAAAGCTAAAAGAGAAAAATATCGTGCTAAATATCGCTTTAAAGACCGGCGATGAGCTGAAAAAACGCGGATATAAGGTGTATTATACCCGCACAAAGGATAAATTTATAAACCTCAGAAGTAGAACCAAGCTTGCTAACGACAAGCTTGCCGATCTTTTCATCTCTATACACGCAAATGCCGCTCCGAATAAGCAAAAAGGCGAAGTTATGCAAGGTATCGAGACATTTTTCCTCTCGCCTGCAAGAAGCGAGCGCAGCAAAAATGTAGCCGCGCTTGAAAACAAATCGGACATAGACGAGATGAATTTTTTCTCTAAACAGACCTTTTTAAATTTCTTAAACAGAGAAAAGATTATAGCCTCAAACAAGCTTGCTATCGATATCCAAAGAGAGGTTCTTGCCAGAACCAAAAAGATAAATTCAAAGGTCGTTGACGGTGGAGTAAGAGAGGCTCCGTTTTGGGTTCTGGTGGGTGCGCTTATGCCCGCTGTTTTGCTTGAAGTGGGCTACATCTCACATCCTGATGAAGGCAAACTCATAAGTAAGTCAAACTACCAAGACGCTATCGCTAAAGGAATTGCTAATGGCGTTGATGTCTATTTTGCAAATCAGCAATGAAAACCGCTCAAATTTCATTTAAAGACGGAGTTGCTTATAGCGAGGATTTTGGAGATATATACTTTAGCGCCGATAATCCTGCCGGCGAGAGCGAATATGTGTTTGCAAGTGCAATTGATGAAATTTGGGAGAGGCAAGATCGGTTTATTATCGCTGAAGCGGGCTTTGGAGCGGGGCTAAATTTTTTAACAACGCTAAATAAATTTAAAGACTCAAGTAAATTTTTGCATTATGTTAGCATCGAGGCAAACCCTATCAACAAGGAAGATCTTGTTAAGATTTATCAAAATTTAGGTGTTTTTAAAGAGCTTTCAAATGAGCTTATAAAAAGCTATCCGCCGCTTATACAAGGATTTCACCGGCTAAATTTTGCAAATTCACGTATCACACTTGATCTTTGCTTTGGCAAGATCGATCAAATTTTGTCCGAGCTTGAATTTAGAGCCGATATCTGGTTTATGGACGGATTTGCGCCGAGCAAAAACGATAGTATGTGGAGCGATGAGGTTTTTAAGGGGATTTGTTATCTAAGCAAAACAGATACGATATTGCGAACATATTCAAGCGCAAGGGTCGTAAAAGACGCTCTTGCTAAAAATAATTTTGAAGTTACATTGCTAAAAGGCTTTGGCAAAAAGCGCGAGATGATAAGCGCTAGACTTATGAGCGAAAATGGCATAGTAAAAAATCCTTGGTTTAGTAGATATGACACGCAAAATAACTCTAAAAAAACAAAAACCGCTCTTATCATAGGTGCGGGCGTGGCAGGTTGCGTTAGTGCTTATAAGCTAAATGAGCTTGGCGTAAAAGTTACTTTGGCTGAAAAGAAAGACGAGATAGCTACAAACGGCTCTGGAAATCATGCTGGAATTTTAATGCCTCTTATCACAAAGCCAGAGGTAGAGCTTGGCAGAATGCACATGAACGCTTTTTTGCAGGCCGTTAGGTTTTATAAAGATACGATGAGTTCAAGCGAGTGTGAATTTAGTGGTGTCATAGACTATGCACATGAAGATAAGCTGCTTGAGCGTCTTTTAAAGTGGCAGGAATTTGATAGTCAAAATGGAGTTTTTGATATAAATTTAAGCAGCTTGCCGTATCCAAGTGCATTTATAAAAGAGGGTGCCAAGGCTAGACCTCGCAAGATGTGTGAGGTTGCAAGCATGTGCGCTAATGTCTTGCTTGGATACGAGTTTGAGAGTTATGAAAATTTGCCAGATGGTAAAATATCGGCGAAATTTAAAAATGGAAAAACCATAATTAGCGACGTTTTGATACTTGCTATTGGTAGTGATAGTATGGAGTTTTTTGCGAATTTTGACATGCAGCTTAGCTCGGTTCGCGGGCAGGTTACGCATATCAAAGAGACTATCAAAACAAGCTTGCCTTTTAGCGCAAAAGGTTACGTTTGCCCTCAGGTTGACGGCGTGCAGGTTGTCGGCGCAACCTATGATAGAAATTTAAAACTAGATGAGCCTAGAAGCAGCGATGATGATAAAAATTTAGCCGATATAGGCGAGTTTTTGTGTAGTAAAGAGCTTGAAATTTTAGGCTCAAAAGTAGGCTATAGAAGCTATAGCGGAGATAGATTTCCGATTGTCGGAAGGCTTTATGATGAGGAATTTTATAAAAATAGTTATAAAGCGCTTCTTTGGACGAAAAATAAAAGCGAAAATTTAAGCGCCAAATATATCCCAAATGTCTATATCAATACCGCTCACGGCTCGCGCGGACTCTGCACCGCCGTGCTTGCTGCTGAGCTCATCTGCGATCTTATGTTTGAACGACCGTTATGTATAGAAAAGAGCCTTTTTGACGCACTTCATCCGGCTAGATTTTTGATACGAAAGCTGAAAAAGGGCATTAAGTAGTTTTTAAAATTTAAACGCGATCTATTCAAATTAATTAACACTAGATATATTTATCGCGTCTTATAAAATAAATAGTTATAATAAATCCATGAAAAAGCTTTTTGTCCTTGCTCTTATAATAGTGTTTTTTACCGCTTTTATCTCTATGTTTAGACCGTCGATTCAGACTGAGCCCGGTGGTGTGGCGAGTGCTGCACGCACGATATTTTGGCTTTCGATTTTATATATAATTTATCTAAGCAATCCTGATAATATAAAAGGTATGATAAATTTCTTTAACGCAAATGATTTAGCGCTTGGTTTGCTTATTTTGACGGATATTTGTCTTGTTTGTAAGTTTTGGATTGCTCTTTAAATTTGCCAAGTCCGCTAGAGTTTGAGTCTTCAAATTTCTTTGAAAATCCGCCGTATTTTTGAGTTTTGCCTCCGTGCATATCTATGACGCCTCTTTCTTGAGAAGCGGCAAGTAATGAGGCGCAAGCTGTTAGTATAAGTAGTATTTGTTTCAAATTTTACCTTTTAAAGCCCCAAATTTAGGGGCTTATATTATTTATAGCTTTTTATCGCTTTATCTAAAATTTCTTTTGCCGTATCGGCACACTTAAACTCTTTTACCTTTACCCATTTGTTCGGTTCAAGCATTTTGTAGGTTTCAAAGAAGTTTTTTATCTTATTTAGCGTCGCTTCAGGAAGATCTTTGTATGTTTTTATATTCTCGTATCTTGGATCTATCTTGCTAACAGGAACCGCAAGAAGTTTTTCGTCCATTCCCGCCTCATCTTCCATTACGAGAACTCCGATCAATCGGCAAGGGATGACACTGCCGGCTTGCAAAGGATACTCGTTAAGCACCAAGATATCGGCAGGATCGCCGTCTTCTGCTAGCGTATTTGGCACGAAGCCGTAGTTTGCAGGGTAAAACATCGCAGAATACAGCACTCGATCAACGAAAACCGCACCGCTGTCTTTGCAAATTTCATATTTTATGTTTGAGCCGTATGGGATTTCGATTACGGCATTGATTTTATCGGGATTTGAGCCCGCTTTGATTTTTGATATATCCATGTTTGCTCCTTGGTTTATTTGCGTGTGATTATACTTATTTGCGGCTTTTATTTAAGTTAAATTTGACAGCTTGCATTTGGCATAAGTTGATTTAAGATACTTGATAAAGTAGGTTTGAGATTAAATTTAATAAAATTGAGATGAGGTGGTTTTTAAAATTTTGGCTTGAATTAACCTTTGTAAAGCTATGATAAGTTACATGGCTGTTTTGGTGATCTGCAAATCAAATTTAGTCTAAAGCCCTTTTTTGTAAATTTTAGTTTTAAAAAGGGCTTTAGGGTATATAGCTGGTTATTTTATTATTTCAACAGATTTTACATCTATTGTTGTTTTTGTAAGATCTTTATCGACTTTGCCTGTGATTCTTATAGGCGTGTTTTCATCTACTGTTACGCCTTTCCAGATGTGATTGTCTATTTCTATCTCGACTACATCGCCACTTTTGCCTACAAATTCGTAGTGCTCGGCTCTGATTTGCGATCTTATTTTACCTTCAAGTATCACAGGGGCGTCATCTCTTAAATTTAAAGCCTCTTTTACGCTCATTAAAGTCGCACTTCCCTTGCCGGTAAATCCGCCTTGATTTTGCGTCGTGTTGGCGTTAGCGCCCGTAAATCCTCCGCTTGCTAGAAGCGAGCTAGCCAAAAGAGCTGAAATTGTAATTTTTTTAAACATTTTTAATCCTTTTAAATTTTTGATTTTTAAACTCTGCTAATCAGAGTAACCTTCTAAACTTAGTTTTTATAACCTAGTATTATTTTGCTATAAACTGAAGCGAATTGTAATGCGAATTTGTTAACTAAAGGTTAAGTGATAATGCCACTTAAAAAAGAGGAAATTTGCCACATCTTGCTCTATTTACAAAGCGTGGCAAATAAATTTTAGTAGTTTTATAGAAGTGAATTTATTAGTTTTCTCATGTCTTGCACGATCTCATCGATCGTTCTTTCGCCGTTTATCTCGTGAAGCAAATTTTTGCCTGAATAAAATTCACGAATCGCGCCGATTGGCTCAAGATATACTTTCATGCGGTTATTAAATACTTCGTTGTTATCATCAGCGCCTCTTGCACGTCCAAGCACACGCTCTCTGGCCACATCTTCGCTAACGGCAACTTCGATAACGCCTTTTAGCGCGATTTCATCCTGTGCAGAGAGAACTTTATCAAGCTCACTCATCTGCTCGACGCTTCTAGGATATCCGTCAAGCACGACATTTGGCGTTTTTGAGCTTTTGATAGCGCTTATTATCGCGTTTACAACTACTTCAAGAGGGACTAAATTTCCTTTTGAGATGTAGCTGTCTATGAGTTTGCCCAGCTCGCTTCCGCTGGCAACTTCTTCTCTAAGTAGATCGCCCGTGGAGTAGTGAGTAAAGCTCTCATCGCCTTTTGCGATCAAATTTGCGTCTGTTGTCTTGCCGCTTCCCGGTGCTCCGATTATCAAAAATAGTTTTTTCATCAAATTTCCTTAGTTGGTTTTTTCTCTTAGTCTAAGTCCAAGCTCTCGAAGTTGCTCGGAATTTGCCTCACTCGGCGCTTTTGTCATAGGGCATTGTGCGCGCTGTGTTTTAGGGAATGCGATGACGTCGCGAATGCTGGTTGATTTAGTAGCCAGCATCACAAGGCGGTCAAATCCTATCGCGATACCTCCGTGCGGCGGCGCTCCAAAGCTAAGTGCGTCAAGCAGGAAGCCAAATTTCTCTCTTTGCTCGGCTTCGTCTATGCCAAGAAGTTTAAATACCTTTTGTTGAACGTCGTTTTTGTGGATTCTCACGCTTCCTCCACCTAGTTCAAAGCCGTTTAGCACAACGTCGTGAGCTATGGATAGGATATCTTCCAAGTCCTCTTCGTCTATATTTTTAGGCATGGTAAACGGATGGTGCATTGCAGAGTAGCTTCCGTCGTCATTTTGCTCAAACATAGGGAAATCTAGCACCCATAAAAATTCCATTCTGTCTTGATCGATGATTCCCATTTGCTCAGCTAAGAAAATTCTAAATCTTCCCATATAGTCAAGCACTATCTTTTTCTTGCCTGCACCGAAAAATACGACATCTCCAAGTTTTAACTCGCATCTATCAACTATCTCTTGAAGGTCTTTTTCTTCAAAGAATTTGCAAAGCGGACCTTTTAATCCGTCCTCTTTCATCTGGAAGTATCCTAGTCCTTGAGCTCCAAATTTGCGCACAAATTCTTCAAATCTATTCATCTCGCGCTTGCTGAATATATTATCTCCGTTTGGAACTTTAAGCGCTTTTATGCGGTTTTTCTTAGGATCTTTTGCGATAGAGCTAAAAATTTCATTTGTCGAGCGAGCAAATATATCAATCACGTCAACCATAGCTAGATCGTAACGAAGATCAGGTTTATCCGAGCCGTATGTCTCGGTCGCTTCTTTGTAGCTCATGCGTCTAAATGGCGTTTTGACATCATATCCGCAGGCTGCAAAGATGTCTTTTAGAACTTCTTCGGCCATATTTAATATATCATCTTGCTTAATAAAGCTCATCTCGATATCAATCTGCGTAAATTCAGGCTGGCGATCAGCTCGCAAATCCTCATCTCTAAAGCATTTTGCTATCTGGAAGTATTTATCAAAGCCAGAGCACATCAAAAGCTGCTTAAACAGCTGAGGGCTTTGCGGAAGTGCATAAAACTGCCCCGGATATACGCGGCTTGGCACCAGATAGTCTCTTGCGCCTTCAGGTGTAGCGCGAGTTAGGATAGGTGTTTCAAATTCTATAAAGCCAAGCCTATCAAGTGCGTTTCTAGCGGCAATCGCAGCCTTTGAGCGCATTTTAAAGATATTTTGCAAGCGCTCGTTTCTTAAGTCCAAAAATCGGTATTTAAGCCTGATGTCTTCATTTACCGAGTTATCGTTGATCATAAACGGAAGCGGTTCGCTTGGGTTTTCAACTATCACTTCGCTAACTACGACTTCGATCTCGCCGGTCTTTAGCCTTGGATTTACAAGTCCTTCACCACGCGCTCTTATCTTGCCTTTAATTTTTAAAACATACTCGTCGCGAACTTTTGACGCTATTTCATGAGCGCTTATGCTATCGGCAGGATCGCAAACCAGCTGGATTAGCCCTGTTCTATCTCTTAAATCGATAAAGATAACTCCGCCGTGGTCTCTATATGTATTGACCCAGCCGCAAAGATCGACTTCTTTGCCGATGTCCGCCGCACTAAGCTCTGCGCAATAATGGCTTCGCATTAGATACTCCTTAAAATTCGTTTTTGAAAGCCTGATTATACTCAAATTTTGCTTTTGCCGAGCTTTTAAACCAAAATATGCTACAATCAAAACTATGAAAAAAGAGAGAAATTTAAATATTGCCGATGTAAAAAAAGTCGGAGTTATAGCTAAGATAAATGCCGATTTGGCTAAAAATTTAAAGACGATTGAGAAAATTTTAGCCAAATACGGTGTAGAAATTTTGCTTGAAAAAAGTTGCGCTAAAGAGGTTGATAAACAGGGTTTTGAGCTAATAAATTTGGCTAAAAATTGTGATTTTCTAATCTCTTTAGGCGGAGACGGCACGATCATCTCAGTTTGCAGACAGAGTGCAGAAATTTCGCCGTTTGTGCTTGGAATTCACGCAGGAAGACTTGGGTTTTTAACAGATATCACGATGGATGAGTGCGAAGAGTTTTTTAAAGACTTTTTTGAAGGAAAATTCGATATCGAAACCCCGTTTATGCTTGATGTGTTTATGCATAAAAAAAGCGGCGATACGGTAAAAAAGATAGCCTTTAACGAAGCTGCGATACTAAGCTTGAAGCCAGGCTCTATGGCTCATATCAATGCGCTTTTAAACGGAAAAGATTTTAACTCGTATTTTGGCGACGGCGTTCTTATATCAACGCCGATCGGCTCGACTGCTTACAACATGAGCGCAAACGGACCTATCATCTATCCGTTAAGTGATGTTTTTGCCGTTACTCCGATATGTTCTCATTCGCTTACTCAGCGTCCGGTTGTGCTTCCAAGAGGGTTTGAGATGAAATTTAGAACCCAAAGCGATGCTGTTTTGGTTATCGATGGGCAAGATAGGTTTAACATGTCAAATTTAGATAGCATTAGCGTTGCTTTGAGTGAAAAATCGGCAAAATTTATCCGCCATATCGGCAGGGATTACTTTCAAATTTTAAAAGAAAAACTTCACTGGGGTTATAATGATTGAGAGGCTTTTGATAAAGGAATATCTAAATTTTGATAGCGTTGAGCTGAAATTTAAGGAGGGACTTAGCGTATTTACCGGCGTAAGCGGTGCGGGCAAGTCGGTTTTGATGAGCGCTATAATGGCGGTTTTTGGACTTAAGGATAGCGACGCAAAGCTGATTGAAGCGGATGTGGAGTATAAATTCAGTGCCGAGGAGTATGGGATTGAGAGCGAGCAGATAAATACTTTTAAGCTTTTTAGAGATAAGGCGACAAGGTATTTTATCAACTCTCAGGCTATCTCAAAGAAAAATCTCGCCTCAATCGCAAAAGAGCATATAAAATATCTGTCCGCCAAAGAGATAAACGAGTTTGAAAACGAGAGATTTTTAAATTTGCTTGATATCGCCGAAAGTAAAAAAAACGGAGAATTTTTAAAATTTAAGCAGGAATTTGAGGCAAAATTTAAGGAATTTGATCAAATTTCAAAAGAGTTGCAAAATATAATAGAAGATGAAAGAAGGATTGAAGAGCTTAAGGAATTTGCAAGCTTTGAGATATCAAAAATAGAGTCTGTTAGCCCAAAAGTAGGCGAATTTGAAGAGCTTATGGAGATAAAAAAACGCCTTAGTAAAAAAGATAAGATAAATGAAGCTTGGAGTAGGGCTGAAGCCGTATTTCATGCTGAAAGAGCAGTCATAGATGCGCTAAATATCAGCGATATAGATGCGAGCTTTTTTGAAGAGTGTATGAACGAGCTTAGAATAGCGCGCGACAACCTAAATATGGATGAGCTTGAAGATATCGATATAGAAGGCGTTTTGGATAGGATCGAAGCACTAAATTCGCTAATTCGCAGATACGCAAGCATCGAAGAAGCGCTTGAAACTTTAAAAAAACGAAAAGCCGAGCTTAGCAAATATGAAAATATAAGCTTTGAAAAAAGCTTGCTTGAAGCTAAATTTAACGCTTTAAAAAGCGAGATTAACGATATGTCAAGCAAGCTTACAAAGGCAAGGAGTGAAAATTTAAAAGAGCTTGAAGAGCTTATAAATTCATATCTTAAAGAGCTTTATATGAGCAAAATCACTCTTAAAATAAGCCAAAAGCCGCTTGATAAATTCGGCGTTGACGAGATAACTTTGAGTTTAAACGAGACTAATTTAAAAAATTTAAGCTCGGGCGAACTAAACCGCTTGCGACTTGCCTTTATAACAAGTGAAACGCAAATTTCAGGAAGCGGAGAAGGGGTAATAATCCTTGATGAGATAGATGCGAATTTAAGCGGAAAAGAGGCGATGAGTATCGCAAATGTGCTTTTAAATTTGGCGAAATTCTATCAGATTTTTGCCATCTCGCATCAGCCTCAACTTAGCTCAAAGGCAAATTCTCACTTTTTGGTTGAAAAATTTGAAGAAAAATCGATCGTAAGAGAGCTTGAAAACAGCGAGCGTATATCTGAGCTTGCCAGAATGATAAGCGGAGAGACCGTAAGCAAAGAGGCGATGGAATTTGCCAAGCAACTTTTAGACGGGTAGTTATGTCCGAAATTTTATTTTTAAAAAAGAAAAAAGATGATAATATCTAACGCTTTTGAAAAAAGTTAATATAGTTTAAATATAAAATTTAATAGGTAATATAAAATTATGGAAAAAAATAGAATTTTAATAGTAGAGGATAATAAATCACTTGCAAAACTAATAGCTAAAAAGATGGAAGACAACGTCGATATGGAGGTTGATATAGCTTATAGCTTAAAAGAGGCGCAGGAATTTTTAAAAAATCCAAATGATTATTTTATAGCGTTGCTTGATCTAAATTTGCCTGATGCACCAAATGGCGAGGTTGTTGATTATGTGATTTCAAAAGGCTTGCCGAGCATAGTTTTAACCGGAAGTATGGATAATAAAACAAGAGAGACTTTCATACATAAAGATATTGTGGATTATGTTTATAAAGGCAATATGGAGGATATAAATTATATATTTCATATGATTAATCGTCTTAGACAAAACAGACAATACAAAGTAATGGTTATTGAGGATTCTTTGACGTTTAGAAATAGCTCGAAAAAAATTTTAAAAAGCTTGCAGTTTGAAGTGTTTGCCGCAGCTCACGGCGAAGAAGCTCTTAGCTATTTTAAAGATAATCCCGATATAAAGCTCATTATTACAGATTATAGAATGCCTGTTAAAGACGGTCTTGAAGTTTTAAAAGAGGTAAGAAAAGACAAGGATAAAAACTCTTTGGGAGTTGTAGTAATGACCTCTCCTAAGGACGAGATAAATGCAGCCGTATTTCTTAAAAGCGGCGCTAATGACTTCATAGCAAAGCCTTTTGAAAAAGAGGAGCTGATATCTAGAGTAAATAACACTATAGAAGCCATGGAAAATATAGAAAGAATTGCAAATTTTGCTAATCACGACTTCTTGACAGGAGCTTGCAATAGGCGTTATTTTTACGAAAATATGGAAGAATATCTGAAAAAAATAAAGCAAAAAAATGAAAACTACGCACTTGCCATGATAGACATTGACCATTTTAAAAAGATAAATGATACATATGGTCACGATAGCGGAGATAAAGCGATTAAATTTTTAGCCAAGAAGCTTATGGATACCACAAAGGGAAGCGATATAGTGGCAAGATTTGGCGGCGAGGAATTTTGCGTAGTGCTTAAAAATATCCCTCAAGAAGAGGCGGTTAAATTTTTTGTAAATTTAAGAGCTGTGATAGCTTCAAGTATGGTTACTCTTAAAACTCAGAGTATTAAAATGACCGTTTCTATCGGTTTGGCATTCGGAGATAGCGAATCTAACGTAGATGAAATGCTAGAGCTTGCAGACAAGGCTCTTTATGCCGCTAAGAAAAATGGAAGAAACCGTGTGGAGATAAATCTGTGATAATAGATACTCACTGCCATCTTGACGATAATAGATATGATGACGATCTTGATATGGTCATGCAAAATGCCTATAAAGCAGGCGTGGGAGGAGTTTTGATCCCGGGGGCTGATATTAATGATTTACCAAAAGCTGCTAAGATATCTGAGAAATTTGATAATGTATTTTTTGCCGCAGGCGTTCATCCATATCATAAAGAGGATTTAGATATCAATACGCTTCGTAAATTTGCCAGTCATGAGAAGTGTATAGCTATCGGAGAATGCGGGCTTGATTATTTTAGATTGCCAAAAGAAGGTAGTGAAAAAATAGCCGAAAAAGAGCTTCAAAAGAGAGTTTTTATCTCTCAGCTTGATTTGGCTAGCGAATTAAAAATGCCTGTTATTTTACATATTAGAGATGCCAATGAGGATACTTTTAATATACTAAAAGAGTATGCAAGTAGGCTTGTGGGTGCCGTAATGCACTGTTATAACGCATCGCCTTTGCTTTTGGAGCTTAATAAATTCGGGAATTTCTATTTTGGCATAGGCGGGGTTTTGACATTTAAAAACGCTAAAAATTTAGTGGAAATTTTGCCTAAAATTCCACAAGATAAGTTACTAATTGAAACAGACGGTCCGTATCTTTCTCCAGAGCCTTATAGGGGTAGAAGAAACGAGCCGATATATACTCAGCTGGTTGCTGAGAAAATGGCTGAAATTTTAAATTTAGATAAAGAGAGGTTGATAAATTTGACAACGTCAAATGCAAAGATGCTTTTTGGGCATTTTAAAACAGCATAAACCAAGGAGAAAAATGAGATATTTTAAGATAATTCTTTTGTGTATGACCTGTTTTGGAGTTTTGTCTGCATCAACGGCAAACAAAGATCATATAGAAATACAAAAGAAGATATTAAAAGAGTTTGATATAGATGCTAAATTTATGAAAAATCCACACTATAGCTCTATAAAAAATAGCATAAAAGAGAGCAAGAAGAAGGAATTCGTAAAAACTTTAAAAAACGGACATAGGCACATACCTACTCTTCAAAAAATCATCAAAGACTCGGGTATTCCGGAGTCTTTTTTGTATCTTGCAATGATAGAATCAGGATTTTCCAATAATGTCGTATCAAGCAAGAGTGCAATCGGAATTTGGCAGTTTATGGCGCCTACTGCAAGGCTTTACGGTCTTAGAGTGGATAACTATACGGACGAGAGAAAAGATCCTATCGCGGCAACTATTGCTGCCACTAAGTACCTTCAGAGCTTAAAAGACGAATTTGGGAAATGGTATCTTGCTATGATGGCGTATAACTGCGGCAACACTAAGCTAAGATCGGCTATTAAAAAGGCAGGGACGGACGATTTGGCTACCTTGCTTGATGCAAATAAAGTCTATATCCCAAAAGAAACTAGAAATTTTGTTAAGAAAATTTTAACCGTTGCGCATATCGCAAACGATAAGAACTTCCTTAGCTCAAAAGATGCCGAGCTTATAACAAATGCAAAAGGTATGGAGATTGAGAAGATAAAAGTACCGGGAGGAACTACTTTGATGGAGGTAGGCGACAGTATCGGACTTAGTCTAAAAAGAATGAAAGAGTACAACTCTCATCTTAAATTTGTCTATACTCCGCCTGTTGATAAGCCGTATTATATGTATATACCAAAAAATAAAAAAGAGATGTTTGATAATAATTTCGAGGTTGCTAAAAATCGTAAATTTGAAATTTACACCGTGGGTAAAAACGAAACACTCCTTGTAATCGCTGAAAAAACAGGCGTAAGTCATAAAATTATCAAGGAGTATAACGCTCTTGCTTCAAACGAGATAAAGCCAAATCAAAAATTAGTCATTCCTAGCGATCAAGATGTTAATTATCTAGCCGAATATATAGTAAAAAGCGGAGACACTTTAAGTGAGGTTGCAAAGAAATTTGATGTCGCTTTTGAGGATTTAAAGGATGCAAATAGCTTGATGAGCTCAAATTCTTCTATCGGAGCAAAGCTTGCAACTTCAGAATAGTATAAAATTTACGCTCTTTAATGTTTTTGTAGCTATATTTTTTACGGGCTGTTCTGTCGTGAGCGGGATATTGGGACCAAGCGGACCAAAGGGGCCGACACAAGAAAAGATAAATAACTCTAAAAAGGTGCATGAAGCCACTATGCGACCTTATAAGATAAATGGCAAGACTTACTATCCTACGGTTGTTAGCGTAGGAGATACGGCCAGCGGTATTGCAAGCTGGTATGGTCCTGATTTTCACGGCAAAAAAACTTCAAACGGCGAAATTTATAATATGTACAATATGACTGCTGCGCATAAGACTTTGCCGATGAATACAATGGTTAGAGTCGTAAATTTAAAAAATAAAAAAAGCATTGTAGTGCGTATAAACGACCGCGGACCGTTTGTGGCAGGACGAGTGATAGATCTGTCTAAAACTGCGGCATCCAAGATAGATATGATAGCCGCAGGAACCGCTCCGGTATTTTTAGAGGTGATAGGATTTAACGGCAAGATAAGCGATAGCTCCACGGTTGTTTCTGGCACAACAAAAGAGCAAAAGGCAACCGGAGGCATAGTTGTAGCGCAAAAACCGCAAGATGTGTTTGTAGGCGGAGAATTTATGGTTCAAATCGGGGCGTTTAGAAATTTAAGCGGTGCTACAACTTACAAAAATAAGCACTCAACTAAAAACTATACCGCCGAAATTAGAAAATATACGCTTGATAATAAGCCGATTTATAGAGTTTTCTTAACAGGATTTAGAAGCGAAAACGAGGCTAGAGACTTCATCGAAGCAGGGCATATAGAAGGCGCATTTATCGCAAGGGAGTAAGCGTGCAAAAGATAAGAAAGACTAAAGAGACTGATATAAGTTTAGATTTAGAAATTTATGGAAGCGGAAAGTGCGAGGTAAGCACGGGTATAGGATTTTTTGATCATATGCTTGAAGCCTTTGGCAAGCATGCTTTGTTTGATATGAGGCTTGTTGCAAAGGGTGATTTGCATATAGATTTTCATCATACGGTTGAAGATACGGGCATAGTTATAGGCTCGCTTTTAAAAGAGATCATTTATCCGGTAAATGCGATAGAAAGATTTGGAGAAGCTACTGTTGCAATGGATGAAGCGGCGGTTAATTGCGCCCTTGATCTATCTAATCGACCTTTTTTGGTTTATGAAAGTATTAGCGATGGCAAAGTAGGTGATTTTGATATCGAGCTTGTTAATGAATTTTTCCAAGCTCTTGCATTTAATGCAAATATCACGCTTCATATAACTAAAATTCGCGGTAAAAACTCTCACCATGTCATAGAAGCAAGCTTTAAAGCCCTAGCCGTAGCTCTTAGAAGAGCGCTTGCTAAAAACGAAAGAATCGGAGTTCCAAGCACAAAGGGTGTGCTGTGATAGAGATAATATTTTTAGACGTTGATGGATGTATGACCGACGGTAAGATAGTCTATAGTGCAAACGGCGAGGAGATTAAGTTCTTTGACGTTAAAGACGGATACGCTATAGAAAGTTGGCTTAAGCTCGGTAAAAAAGTAGCCATCATAACGGGAAGGAAATCCGCAATCGTAGAAAGAAGAGCTGAAAATTTAAAGATAGATCACGTATATCAAGGCGTAAGTGATAAATTTGCCGTAGCTGAAGAAATTTTAAAATTCGAAGGATTAAGCTTTGAAAACGCAGCCGCTATAGGCGATGACTATAACGATTATAAGCTTTTAAAGGCTGTAAAGTGGAGCTTCAAGCCAAAAAATGCCATAAAAGAACTTGACGTAAAAACCAAGCTTGATTTTAAGGGTGGCAATGGCGCGATTAGGCAGATGATTGAAATTTTGATAAAGCATGAAAATCTTTATGAAGAGTGGTCTAAACGTTGGTTATAAAGATTTTTTACTTCGTTATATCTATTTTTAGCGTAGCAATGGTTTATCTGACCATCCAAGATCCGTATCATACTCAAAGCATTAAGCCTGATAATTCTATCGCGAGCATGAAGATAAACGATGTAATTGATTATGAGTTAAATTCCACTATCATAAACGCAAGATACGAGGCTGACGAGTGGAACAGGTATAGCGATAAGGATGAATTTCTTAGCTTTAAAGCCGAAATTATAAAAGATAATAAAGAGCATAATTTAACATCCGATAAGGCGTTTTATCAAAACGATACGATTAAATTTAAAGGCAACGTTGATTATATAAGTAGTGACGGGCTTAAATTTGTCTCGGATGAAGTGGTGTATGATATCAAATCAAAGCTAGCGGTATCAGATACTTCGTTTGTGATGACTCAAAATGGCGACAAAGTCGTAGGTGATGCTTTGGTCTATGATACAAATTTAAAAAGAACATATGTAAAAGGAATCCGCGCATGGATAGAGGAAAAAAGATAATTTGGGCTTTTGTTTTATTTGGTTTGTCGGCTCTTTTTGCGGAGCAGGTAGAGGTAACTGCCGATGATTTTTACGCCGATGAAAAAAAGCTTATAAGCGAATTTAGCGGAAATGTAAATATAAAAAAGGGCAAGGATGTTTTAACTGCAAATAAGGTTTTGATATACTTTGACGCCAAAAGAAACCCTCTTAAATATGTAGCCAGTGGAGATGCCAAATTTAAAGTCATCATACAAAATAAAAATTACAACGGAAGCGGAAACGAACTTATTTACGAGCCTGCGCCGAATTTATACACCATAAACGGAAACGGCTTTTTGCACGAAGAAGAAACCGATAAAAAAGTCTATGGCGAAAAGATAACCGTAAATCAGAACAGCGGAACGTATAATGTAAATAGCGGAAACAAAAAGCCGGTTAAATTTATCTTTCAGGTTGAAGAAAAGAGTAAGAACAAGTGATTAGAGCGCTTAATGCTAAATTTTTAATCTCGGCGCCAAACATTTCCCTAGCTCCGCCTGTTAGCGGTAGCGAGGTTGCTTTTTTGGGGCGATCAAATGTGGGCAAAAGTAGCCTTATAAACGCTCTTGTAAATCATAAAAATTTAGCCAAAAGCTCTTCTACTCCAGGTAAAACTCAGCTTATAAATTTTTTTGAAGTAGGCTACGAATACGATGAGCAAAGAATCAATCTTGTCTTTGTGGATCTGCCCGGTTTTGGTTATGCAAAAGTGGCAAAAAGTATGCATAACGAATGGAAGAGAAATTTAGACGAATATTTAAAACAAAGATCTAATATCAAGTTGTTCGTTCATCTTATAGATAGTAGGCATTTTGATCTTGAGATAGATAAAAATGTAAATGACTACCTGCAAAGCTTTTTAAGAGCCGATCAGAGAATTTTAAACATCCTAACAAAGGCGGATAAACTAAATCAAAGCGAAAAAAGCGCAGCTTTAAAGGCCTATCCAAACGCTCACTTTGTATCCGTTCTTAAAAAAATAGGCATTGATAAAGCTAATGAGCTGATAGTAAAAAACGCATTGGGTGTATAGATGAACGGCGCAATAAACTTCAGAAAGCCTAAACTAAAAGATATAAAAGCTATGCAAGAGCTTGTCTGTGAAGAGGTTGCAAGCGGACTTATCCTGCCAAGAAGTGACGATGAAATTTCAACCAATATCAGGTCTTATATGCTTGCTTGTTTGCATCAAAACGGCAAAGAAGAAGAGATTGTCGGGTTTTGCGCACTTCATATACATACTGTAAATTTAGCCGAGGTTAGAAGTCTTGTAGTGTCTAAAAATTTAAGAGGTGGCGGAGTTGGAAGCAAGCTCGTGCAAAAGATACTTAGGGAGGCTAAAGAGTATGAAATCAAGACCGTTTTTACTCTAACTTACCGAAAAAGTTTCTTTGAAAAGCTTGGTTTTGTTGAAATTCCAAAGTCTGATTTGCCTGCGCAAAAAATTTGGGCCGATTGTATTAAATGCAAGCATTTTCCGGTATGCGACGAAATAGCTCTGATTTACAAATTCTAAAATTCGCTCTTTGGACGGCATTTTTGCTTGTATATCAAGCCGCCACAAGCGTAGCTACGTACTTGCCGCCGCTTATAGGCATATTTTTTACCTATATGATTATCTTAAATATCGAAAAAAATAAAAAAGTCAAAAAGTATGACAAAAGATGGTATTTTGCTATCTTTTATCTGATTTTTGCCGAGCAGGTGCATGGATATGCGCTTTTTTCTACGATGATAGGGTTTTTGCTGTTTTATTATCTGGTTTCTGATTGGCTGCTTGTAACATTTAAATCGCGTGAAATTTTGCTTGTAGTTTTTGTCGCAAGCGGATACTTTATGACTTGTTTGATCACTTTACTATTGCGTTACGTAGCAAATTTACCTATGCTAAATTTTGACCACAGGTATTTTATTTACATAGCCTTTGAAGCTCTTTTGGCGACTATTTTATTTCGCGAGCGATTTGCATGAGAATGCGCATAGTTTTTGCCGTCATATTTAGCGTTTGGATCTTGCTACTTGTTAGAATTTATCATATTAGTATCAAGTCGAACGAAATTTACGAAGAAATTGCCGAGCAAAACGTAGTAAAATCTCAATTCATCCCGCCTGTAAGAGGTCAAATTTTAGACGTTAAAGGAAATCCTGTGGCGGTAAATCGTCTTGGGTTTTCGGTATCTATCAAGCCGCATTTAAGCAAGAGTAAAATTTTAGACGAAGAGCTTTTAAATTTGGCTCAAATTTTTGAAGATATAAACGTTACTAAGCTAAAACGCGATTACGTTAAAGCCGATTCGCCTTATAATCAAGACTTCATAGAGATCATAAATTTTATCGATTATGACACGATGATACCTCACATCTCTTCGCTTTCGCTTCGTGAAGTTTTAAGCGTAAAGCCTGCGTCTAAAAGGCATTATCCATATTCGCACCTTGCTTCTCATATCATCGGTTACGTGGGAAGAGCGAACAAAGATGACGTTTTAAACGACCCTATCGCCAAGCTTACCAATCACACAGGTAAAAGCGGTATAGAGAGGTTTTACAACTCTATCTTGCAAGGCGAGGAGGGCGTTAGGAAGATAAAGGTAAATGCCCTAAACGAGCAGGTAGAAGAGATATCTATGACCTATCCAAAGAGCAGAGATATCACCCTAAGCATCGATCTTGAGATGCAAAGATATGTGGAAGAAATTTTTGACAAAGACGCAGGCGCGGTTATCGTTATGGATGTGCGAGACGGCTCGATTTTAGCGGCGGGAAGCTTTCCAGAGTATGACTTAAACCCTTTTGTGACGGGAATTTCAAAAGCCAAATGGGACGAGCTCATAAACGGCATAGATCATCCCTTTTTAAATAAGCTAGTAAACGGACACTATCCTCCAGGGTCCGTTATCAAAATGGGTGTCGCGCTTGCTTTTTTAAATTCAGGCAAGATGGATAGAAGTTCGGGGTATTATTGTAGCGGCACTCTTGAGGTCGGTGGACGAAATTTTAGATGCTGGAACCAGTACGGACACGGTTTTGTAGATATAAACTCGGCGATTAGAGAAAGTTGTGATGATTATTTTTACAAAGGTAGCCTTAAAATCGGTATAGACGCTATCGCACCGGTGCTAGAGCGCCTTGGCTTTGGTCAAAAAACTGGAGTTGATCTACCTAATGAATTTATAGGAATCGTGCCGAGTCGTGAATGGAAGATGCAAAAGTACGGTCAGCCTTGGTATCACGGTGAGACTCTAAACAGCTCCATCGGACAGGGAAATTTCTTAGTAACCCCTATGCAGATAGCAAGACATACCGCTATGCTTGCAACAGGTAAAAATATCACGCCTCATTTTTTACATAGCGTAGGCGATGAGGTGGCTAAATTTGAGCAAAGCGATGATATATTTACGTCTTTTGAGAAAAAACAGCTTCCGTATATAAGAAAAGCGATGTATGAGGTCGCAAATCACCAAAAAGGCACGGCGTTTAAGCACTTTAAGGAGGCAAAGCTAAAGCTTGCGGCAAAAACGGGAACCGCACAGGTCGTAGCGATCTCTCAAACCGAAAAAAAACGTATGAAAGAAGAAGATATGAAGTATCTTCAACGCTCTCATGCGTGGATGACTACTTACGGTCCTTATGAAAATCCAAGATATGTCGTAACCGTCATCATAGAGCATGGCGGACACGGGGGACTTGCGGCAGGACCGCTTACGGCTAAAATTTTTAACAAGCTTATAGAGCTTGGCTACATAGATCAAAAATACGTTATTGAAAGCACTCTTGAAAAAGAAGAGAAAAAGAAACTCGAAGAGGAGAAGAAAAAAGAGAAAAAGAAAGCTTCTTAATCCTCATCCATAGTGCGCACTATCAGGCTTTTTGGAAGGCTAAATTTCTCTATCACTTCGCACTCCTTAGCTCTCATCTCTCCGCTATCTATCTCATGATCAAAGCCAAGCAGGTGAAGCAAGCCGTGCGTAAAGAGCAGGGCTATTTCGGAATATCTTTCATGCCCCAGTTCGACAGCTTTTTGCTCTGCCAAGTTTGTGTTTATAACAACGCATCCAAGAGGCAAATGAAGTTGATAAACAAGCGGAAAGCTAAGCACATCGGTTGTCTTATCGATACCCCTTTGGCTTAGATTTATCTCTCTCATCTGCTCATTATCAACGAAACTTAATTCCACGTCGCCGCTTGTTAAAAATTCGCAAATTTCATCTAAAATTTCAGGATAATCATCTTCGCAAAGTATCATTTATAAGGCTTCCTTTGATAAATTTGAGTATAATTTTAGCTAAATTTTGCATGTATAAACTCAAATTTAAAGCAAAACATCAAATTTAGACCAAAGGCGATAGATGAAAAAGGCGGTTTGTATCATAAGCGGAGGCATGGATAGCACTCTTTGTGCCTATATGGCAAAGCATGCTGGGTATGAGATAATAGCGCTTCATTTTGATTACAATCAGCGCACCATGAAAAAAGAGCGCGAGGCTTTTTATCAAATTTGTGCCGATCTTGGCGTAAGCAAATCCTTGGTGCTTGATGTTAGCTTCATCGCTCATATCGGAGGTAGCGCACTAACCGATACCTCTATAGACGTTCCTAAAAATAGCCTAGCAGAAGATATCCCCATAACTTACGTGCCGTATCGCAATGGAATATTTTTATCAATCGCTGCCTCACTTGCCGAAAAAGAAGGTGCCGAAGCGATATATATCGGAGTGATAGAGGCTGACGGAAGCGGCTATCCTGACTGCACGAGCGAGTTTATAGATAAGATGACGGCGGTTATAAACGAAGGCACGGCTATAAAAACAAAGATAGAGATAAAAACCCCGCTTGTAAATCTTACAAAGGCTGATATCGTGCAAAAGGCTTTGGAATTTAAAGTGCCTTTAGAGCTTACTTGGAGCTGTTATGAGAGCGAAGAGGAGGCGTGCGGGCAGTGTGATAGCTGCTTGCTTAGGCTTAGAGGATTTAAGCAAGCGGGCGTAAGAGATGAGATAAGGTATAAGAAAACAATAAACTAAACAAATTTGCTTTTAATACATGAGTTTGCAAAAAACTTGTCGGTAAGTAAATTTATCGATAATGCCGATAAGGGAAATTTATAATATGCAAGTAAAATTAATTATGCCAAGCCATCAAAAAACATTTTTTTGTATTTAGTTTTGGCAGGATTGCCGCTTAAAATCCGAATAAATTCGCCTCTTTGTCTTGCTTGTTTAGCATCGCTTCGAGTTCTGATTTTTGGCATTTAACAAGAGCGTATCGGAAATTTGTAAGCTCTTTAAGCTCACTTAAATTATTAAAAACAAAGGTTGGTTCTAAATTTGATCTGAAATTTGAAGGAACGCAAATTTCTATCATTTCGCTAAAATTTCGCTTTAAAAAATTTGCCTCCATCTCAAAAAGAGATTCATCGTTTTCCACTATAAAAGCCCTAAAGCTTGCTCCAAATGGAGTGATTTTAAAATTTCTATCCACAAATATAGGCTCAAAGTGCTCGATCCCCCTCAGGTCACCGAGTCTAAATTCGATCTCGTTTTTATTTAGATATCCTATGAGCCCTGCTAAAAATCCTTTAAAGACTTTGGATATAGCCAAATTTTGATAATAAATGCCGCTACAAATAAGAGTCGTAAAGAAGATCGAGCCTTCATTTATGGCTTCAGCACTCATATCTGTCCATGCGGTATCGTAAAAAGGCGCAACCTTAGAGAGAATTTTAAGATCATCGCAAAAGAACGTATCGGTCTCTTTGGCGTGAAAAATTTTGATAAAGAGCTCTTTTATATCAGTCGGAAGGATAGATGCGTTTTTTGCTAGACTCATACGCTTTAAGATAGCCTTTTGAACGGCATTTATGGAGCAGAATTTAAGTCTTTTTGAGCTACTCTCAAAGCGAACCAAGCGCATGATGGCCGTATTTAGATTATCAACTCTGATAAATGCTACTTCCTTGTCGGTAATCTCGCACTCTTTATCGACTAAGACCGCGTATGCCCCGTTTGCCGTAGCTTCATTGATGTCTTCTTGCGTAGCGTCTATGCCTATATATGCATATCCTTGTCGAATACTCTTAGCCTCAAACGAAAAATCAACAACGCTTGTTACACTTGGCGTGTTCATGCTGTCGCCGTTGATTAGACGTTTTAAGTTTTCTATATTCATCATTTAGCCGACGATCGCTCCGTTTTTAACGCTTGAGATAGGACTTAACAGCGCTAGCGAGCCGTCTTCTGCCGTAAGTATCATGCCTTGAGAGATATTGCCAAATATCTTAGCCTCTTTTAAATTTGCCAGCACGCAAACCTGCTTGCCTACAAGCTCTTTTGGATCATAAAATTTAGCAATTCCCGATACGATCTGTCTTGGCTCGCTTTCGCCAAGATCTATTTTGAATTTAAGCAGTTTATCGCTGCCTTCGATATTTGAAGCCTCTAAGATAGTGCCAACTTTGATAACGCACTTTTTAAACTCATCTATCTTTATCTTTGTCGTTTCGTCTTTGCTAGATTCGGCTACACTTGGCGCAGGAGTGCTCATAAGCTCTTTTTCTATCTTTGGAAAGAGCGGCGCCGTAGTCTCACAAACAAAGTCTAAAACCTCGTTTTCAAGTATTATCTTTTGGTAATTTTGGGTCGAAATTTCAAATTTCATCGCTCTAGCTATCTTCTCGCAAGTCTTTGGCATCGCAGGACTTAGCAAGATTGCCACGCGAGCAAGCAAATTCGCACAAAGGCTTACAAGGGCGTTTGCTTCATCGTTTTTGCCTTCTTTTATCAAATTCCAAGGCTCAAATTTTGCAATGCTTGCGTTTGCTATATTTAGTACTCGCCAAAGCTCTTCTAGGTAGCGATTTGTGGCAAAAATTTCTAAATTCTCACAAGCTGCTTTTAGATGAGCTGTTGATTCGTCTAAAATTTCTTTATGGTATTTTTTTACATCTTTGCTTGAAACCTCGTAGTTTGAGTATTTACCGCTCATTCCGATTATGCGGTTTAGCAAGTTTCCAAGATCGTTGCTGAGCTCTGAGTTTATGCGCTCGATAAGTGCTTTTTGCGAGAAATCCCCGTCTTGACCAAAAGGCACTTCACGCAGCATAAAGTATCTGAAATTTTCAAGTCCATAAGCGTCTGCAACCTCTTTTGGCACGACTACGTTGCCTTTGCTCTTGCTCATCTTTTCGCCGTTTCTGGTCCACCAGCCGTGTGCCGCGATATGCTTAGGAAGCGGCAAATCAAGACTCATCAAAAACGCTGGCCAGTAAATCGCATGAAAGCGCAAGATATCCTTGCCGACTAGATGCACCGCATTTTCCCAAAAGCTCATCTTCTCGCCGTCTCTAGTGTAGCCAAGTGCGGAGAGATAGTTCATCAGAGCATCAAGCCAGACATACATCACGTGTTTTGGTTCATTTAAATTTGCAGGTAGTTTTACGCCCCAGTCAAAGCTGGTGCGAGTTATAGATAGGTCTTTAAGTCCGCTTTTTACGAAGCTTACGACTTCGTTTTTTTTACCTTTTGGAAGTATGCATTGTTCGTTTTGCTCGTACCATTTAAGCAGAGCGTCTTCGTATTTTGATAGTTTAAAAAAGTAACTTTCCTCTTTGACTAAGTTTGTCGGTCGCCCGCAGTCAGGACAGCACTCGTTATCTAAAAGTTGAGTTTGGGTAAAAAACGTCTCGCAGCTAACGCAGTAAAAACCCTCGTATTCGCCTTTGTAGATGTCGCCTTTTTCAAGCATTTTGTTAAAAGCGTTTTGAACGGTTAGTTTGTGGCTCTCATCGGTCGTTCGGATAAAGTGATCGTAACTTATCTCAAATTCATCCCAAAGCTCTTTAAATTTCGCGCTTATCTCGTCTGCGTATGCTTTTGGGCTTTTGCCTTTTTTTTGCGCAGCTTGCTCTATCTTTTGTCCGTGCTCATCGGTGCCTGTTAAAAAAAACGTCTCTTCGCCTTTAAGTCTTGCAAATCTAGCCATCGTATCGGCGATGATCGTAGTGTAGGCATGTCCGATATGAGGAACGTCATTTACATAATAAATAGGTGTTGTTATATAAGCTTTCATAATCTTCCTTATTAAAAATCAAATCCGCCGGTGCTGCCTTTAGACATCGAATTATAGACGGCATCAACATAATTTTTACGAATTTCGCATTCGAATAAATTTTCGCAGGCAAAACAGCTTGTTAGGTTTTTTTGAGATTGGCATGACTTTAATATGTCTATTTGGTTATCAAGTTCAAGCTCGAATTTGTCTTTTTGCTTAAGCTCGTCAGCCATTTTTGCTTCCGTAAAATTCGTGTAGCGTCTTTATCTCCTCTTTTGAGCCAAAGAAGCATGGTGTGGTTTGGTGGATTTTTTCTATCTTTATATCAAAAAGACTTGCAGAGTAGCCGTCACTCGTAGCTCCGCCTGCGCGCTCATAGATAAAGGCAAAAGGCAGCACTTCAAAAAGCACTCTAAGCTTGCCGTTTGGCGCATCGATGGTAGCCGGGTAGCTAAAAAGTCCGCCGCCTTTTAGCAAAATTTGATGCAAGTCGCTTACCATTGCGCCTGAATATCTTAAGCGATACCCTCGCTCAAAAAGCTCTCTTATAAATTTAGCGTGCGTATCGCTCCAGCCTTTTTGCGTAGCGCCCGTGGCGTTTAGCTTGCCTTTTTCTTTTAGTTGCAAATCTTTGATAAATTGAAATTTGCCCTCTTTGTTAAGTCTATAAAGCTTTGGCTTATCCGTGCAGATAACCAGCTCAAGGCGCGGCCCATAGACGCTATATGCAGAAGCTACTAAATTTTCAGGCTTTAGTTCGTTTTCGTATATGCCAAATATAGAGCCTATAGCAAAATTTACATCAACCAAGCTTGAGCCGTCAAGCGGATCATATGCTACGATGAATTTTGCATTTTCGTTAAGCGCTAAAATTTCGTCCTTTTCCTCGCTAACTAGCGCTTTTACGCACTCTAAATTTGCAAATTCGCGCGTGATGATCTCATCACTTAGCACATCAAGCTTAAGCTGGGTGTCTCCCGTAGCGTTTGCATGATCAGTGTAGCCAAGATCGGCAAATTTTATCTCTTCCGCAATCTTAACGGCGATTTGTTTAATCGTTTCAAAAATTCTTTCCATTATAAAGCCTTTGCGTTTTGTAAAATCCACTCACAAATAGTGTCTATATCGTCTAAATTCATATTTAAAATATCAAATTCACACTCTTTTTTATAGCTTGCAATAGCGTTTGAAAACCCGATATACTCAGCGTTTATCTCGTCTTTAAACACGCTTAGCCTAGGAAGCGGCAGGGTTTTAAGCCCTTCTACTAACAATAGGTCAAATTCGCCCACCATAGACACTACTTCATCAAGACTCTTTTGCTCTTTTGAAAAGTATGTCGTGCGCGTGGGGCTTAGCACAACCACATCCGCACCTATCTCGCTAAATCTATAGCTATCTTTGCCCTCTACGTCAAAGCGAGCCTTGTCGCCCGGATCGTGCTTAACGATAACTACCTTTAGTCCGTCTTTTATAAATTTTTGCCCCACCTTTAATATAAGCGTAGTTTTGCCGCTATTTGAGGGTCCTGAAAACGCCATTGCCAATCTTTTCATCTAGTTCCAACTTCTAAATTTTCGTAAGATTATAACAAATTTAGGCTTTCTTAAAGCAAAAATTACCCAAATTAAAGATAAAATAAGAAAAAATTTCAAGGTATTATTATGAAAAATTTACTGATATGCTTAGCTCTTATGACGGCTTTTTTAGGGTGTTCTAATAAAATTGTCATTCACGAACCTCTTAAAAACGAGCTTTTGGCTTATACGAGCAAGAGTGAAATAATCAAACAAGATTTTAAAATTTTGATTTTAGGAACTTATCTAAACCCCGTTCATAGCGAGCTTATAAAAGAAGACAAAGATGAGAAATTTATAATCGCCATCCACCCAAAAGATGCTGACGTAAATTTAAAAAGTTTTAGTCTAAATAACGACATGAGCGGCATTAAAACTAGAATTTTAGACGAAAATGACGAGCTTTTAAAGCTCATCACATTTCAAATGCCGTGGGGCAAATATATCGAAGTAAGCGCACCTGAAAAGAGTTCGGATAGACTTAATCTTTCTTTCGAAATTTATCCGTCAAATCAGGTGAGCTTAGAGTTTCAAAAAGTTTCAAAATCGATGTACTGGAATTAAGCAAGTGCGAGTATATAACGTAGTTTGCAAGCACTTTTTTGCCATAGTGCCTGCTTTCGGCATATGGCACAAGCTCAAGCGATAAAAACGGCTCAAATTTTCCTTCGTTAAATAGATCTCCGCGCTCAAGCATGCGCTTGGTAAAGCCGATACCGCCGTTATATGCATAAGCTATAAAGAGCGGATGGTGCAAGAATTTTTCAAGATAGTTTAAGTGGTGATCTGCAAATTTTAAAGCAACTCTTGGATCAAACATATCGTCTTGATCAAAGCCCTCTATCATAAGCTCTTTTTTGCCGATGTGATTTGCAAGAAAGGGCATAAACTGCATCATCCCAAGTGCGTAAGATGTCGATATTACAGATGGGATAAACCTGCTTTCTTGCCTTCCGATAGCATAAATCGTAGCCTTTCTGGTCGCATTTATATCCTCAAGCTCTTCTAAAAACGGCATGACAAAGTAGTGATCTTTATATCCGCTTGCTTTTTCCATGAAGTAAGCGTGCTGCCCAAGTGTTTCTTTGGTGTTGAAAAGCTCTGCGAATTCAAGAGCTTTAGTAGCATTTACCTCTTTTACGATAGCAAAGGTTTTTTGCCATAAAAACGGATCTTTGATGTCGTAGTCTTCGAGCTTTTGCTTAGTAGGTGTCGGCGAAAAAACTTTTGGAATTTCTTTGCCCGTTAGTTCGTTTGCGTATAAAGTGTAGATGTTTATGTCGCTGCTTTTGTTTAGCTTTTCAAGTAAAATTTGATTTTTAGTTATGAGGTATTGCCAAAAGATTGCAGCATCCTTTGCGCCTTGGTTTTGAAAGCTCTCTTCGGCTTGTTTAAAAAATTTAAGCGCGATATGTGGTGAATCAAGCAAGATGGCGTTAAGCCCTAGCATATAAGAGTGCTGCTGGGTTGAAGCGTTAGCATCGATATTTAAGAAATTTTCTCTAAATTTAGCCATTTTTTTATCTATCACAAGACTACTTGCGATCTTTTGAAATGATTTTTGGTTTGAAAGCAAATTCATAAAATGAGGCTCAAATTTGACGTTAAATTTCTCTTTGTCTTTTTGACTGCTTGAGTTAAATAGTGCTATAAACGCGTCCGTGTCGTTTTGGTCGGCAAATTTTAAAGCGGCATTTTTAGCGTTAAGCGCTCTTAGTCTTCTTGCGACGTTTTTATCTATATCATCAAATTTATCGGCTAGAAGCGCCCTCTGGGCCTGTTTTATCTTCATCATGAAAGGCACTTTAAGCAGAGTTCTTTGGCAGGTTAAATTTGCGTCCATTATGTTTGTGGCGTTTACGCTATCGCAGTTTGAAGCGACTTTTTTAGGCTTTATGATAGTATCAAGCACTTTTAGCATCGTAGGGGAGCGCCTAAAAATATCTTCGTTTAAAATTTCAACTTGCTTTTTAGTGTAATTGCCTTCGCTGATTAATCGATATATATAGTAATCTTTCGCCAAACCCTTTGGCTTATCCTTTATCTCTTCAAAATCTTTTACTCCGCCAAAAGCAAATGCGCTCAATGCGGCCAAGGTAAGACTAAAGCGAAGCAGCAAATTCAAAGAGTAGCCTTATGAAAAATAGTTCTATAAATTTAAGAGCCAAAAGCACGATGATGGGCGCTAGATCTATGCCCCCAAATACGGTCGGCACAAAGCGCCTTATAAGCGCGTATACGGGCTCGGTTAAGCGATAAAGTAGCTGGACTATAGGATTGTAAGGATCGGGTCTTACCCAGCTAACGATAGCTGAGATGATGATGACCCAAACATAAATTTGGACAACCATCTGTAAAATGCTTGCTATGGCCGAGATGAGAGTTGATAAAATCATTTTAAAATTTCCTTTAAATTGCCTTTGATGAGCGGAAATAGCTCGCTAAGCTCAGGTCCGTGCTGTTCGTTTGTAAGCAAAATTCTAAGCGGCATGAAAAAGCTTTTGCCTTTTAAATTTGTAGAGCTCATTAAAGCCTTTTTAAACTCGTCAAAGCTTTGAAATTCATCTAAATTCATTGAATTTACAGCGCTTTTTATGATTTCACACTCGCTTTTAAATTCATCAGGAATATTTTTTGGCGCAAATATCGCCTCTATCTTTTGCTTGATCTCGTTTAGCAAGCTTGCCTCTTGGGTGTAAAATTTGATTAGATCCGCTAAATTTTCATCCAATCCGCTAAGTGTGGCAAGTCGCTCGCTGCTAGCTAGTTTGATATGTTCTCTGTTTATATGTTCAAGCATTTTTATATCAAATTTCGCAGGACTTGGCGAGACTTTAGAGATGTCAAACCACTGTGCGGCGTCATTTATAGTAAAAATTTCCACAGGAGCTTTATAGCCAAGCGATATGATGTAGTTTGCTATGGCTTCCGGCATAAATCCTTTAGAAAGCAGCCACTTTACGCTACTTTCGTTCTCACGCTTGCTCATCTTTTTGCCCTCTATATTTAAGATGATAGGCAGATGTGCATAGCGAATTTTACTCGTGTAATCAAGCCCTTCTCTGATAAGCTCTTGCTTAGGCGTGTTGCTTACGTGATCCTCTCCGCGTATAACGAAAGTAACGCCCTCAAGCATATCGTCGGTTGCACAGGCGAAGTTGTAAGTGGGGGTTTTATCCGCACGCATGATGACAAAGCTATCGACATTTTCAGGCTCAAAGCTTACTTCGCCTTTGATAGCGTCTGTAAATTTCATCGTTTCTTTTGGCTTTTTCATACGGATTACAAAAGGCTTTTCGCAGGCTAAAACCTCTTCATCACTCATCTTTTCGCAAGTACCGTCATAGCGATATGCTATGCCTTTGGCTTTAGCGTTTTCTTTTTTTGCCTCCAGTTCGCTTTCGGTGCAAAAGCAGGCAAACGCTCGCTTATCTATCATTAGTTTTGAAGCAAGCTGGCGGTGGAATTTTAAATTTTCGCTTTGATAGTAGAGTTGGTCCCATTTGATGCCGAATTTAGTTAAAATTTCTAAAATTTCTTGGTCTTTTCCTTCTATATTTCTTTCTTTATCGGTATCTTCTATGCGCACTATAAAGCCACTTTTATCTTGTAAAGAGCAAAGATAATTTAATATAGCTACGCGCAAATTTCCAAGATGCATATCTCCTGTAGGAGAGGGTGCAAAACGATACATTGAGCATTTCCTTAAGTTGATTTGGGCTTGATTATAGCATTTTGTATGTAAATAATGTGTTAAACAAAATTGTTTATAATAACGCAATATTTAGTTTGATTTTCATTTAGCGTCTTAAAACTAAATCGAATTTTATATCTAATAAAATTTAATCACAAGGAGTACTAAATGAGTTTCGTTAAGGAATTCAAAGAATTTGCGATGCGCGGTAACGTGCTTGATATGGCTGTGGGTGTCGTTATCGGCGGGGCTTTCGGTAAGATTGTTTCATCATTGGTTGGTGACGTGATCATGCCTATCGTTGGAGTTTTGACCGGAGGAGTAAATTTTACCGATCTTAAATTTGTACTTAAAGAAGCTGCCGGCGAAGCGCCTGCCGTAACGGTTAATTACGGTTCGTTTATTCAAACTACGGTTGATTTTTTAATAATCGCATTTTGTATTTTTTGTGTTATCAAGGCTATAAATTCACTTAAAAAACCAAAAGAAGAGCCTGCTCCTGCAGCACCTGCCGCTCCAAGCGAAGATATAGTATTGCTAACTGAGATTAGAGATCTTCTTAGAAAATAAAATTAATTTCATGAAGGAGCTCTCCTTCATGAAAATTTTAATACAGCCAAAACAACAGCGGATAATGGAATGCTTAGGCAAATAGGATTTTTTAACGAGCTAAATGAAAGCGAACTTAAAAGGCTTGAAGATATAAGCATAGTTAAAAAATATAAAAAAGGCGAGTTTTTATTTATGGAGGGAGAGGAGTCAAAGTGGCTTCATCTCATGATAAAAGGTTCGCTGAAACTTTATAAAATCGGACCTAAGGGAAAGGAAATTTTCCTTCATCAGCTAAACGGCATGACCTTTGTCGCCGAGCTTGCGAATTTTGAAAATATCAAATTTCCAGCTACGGCGATATTTGTATCTTCCGGCGAAGTGCTAAAGATAGATTATGATAAATTTTACAAAGAATTTTTATCCAATCCTAAAATTTCAGTCGGCATCATAAAATCTCTATCTCAGAAACTAAAAATCGCAAGTGATCTTATCCACCAAGAGCTTGTTTTAAGCTCGGAGGCAAAGGTGGCTAAATTTTTAGTAAATCACTCTGATCTTTTTAATGCCTTAAAACACATCAAGATAGCTTCTATTTTAAACATAACTCCTGAAACTTTCTCAAGAATACTTGCTAAATTTAAAGCCCAAGAGCTTGTAAATTTGGACTCAAATAACAAAATCATCAGTATTTCCGAAGATAAACTTAAAGATTTTTTTGATAACTAATATTTAATATCAAATTAAGATTAATTGATTTTCGTCAATAATTTTTAATTCCGGCTTAGGTCTAATAATTTAAATATTTTATTATAATATTTAAAGAAAATAAAATGTTACAAGAAGGATCCGTATGAAAAAGAAGTTTTTTGTTTGGTCGGTTGCACTTGGCATATTTATAGGTTTAATATCATCAATCGGTATTGCTGATATGCTTCATTATACCGGAAGCGATAAATTCTGCACTATGTGTCATACTATGAATCCTATGGTAACGGCATATAAAAACGACGTTCACGGAGGCAACAACAAACTTGGCGTCAAAGCCGAGTGCTCAGCCTGTCATCTTTCGCATGATAATACCTTAATGTATCTATGGACGAAGGCAAAAGTTTCTATAAATGACGGGTATAAAACCGTATTTACCGATGTAAGTAAGATTGATTGGCATAAAAAGCGAGATCACGCTTATAAATTTACTTACGACAGCGGGTGCATGACCTGTCATTCGAATTTAAAAGAAGCTAATAATCAAGTCGATAAAGCTTGGCTTGCTCATAGGGATTATTTCGCAGGTCATATAAATAAAACCTGTGTTCAGTGCCACAACAACGTGGGACACAAAAATATGGGCATTGAGATTACTAAATACTGGGACAATATAAATGCAAACAATAAATAAAACCTATAAAGGAGGAACAATGTTGAAAAAAGTTGTTGTATTATTAACCTGTCTTTTTTCGTTCGCATTTGCAGAAAGCATTTCGGATGCAAATCTTGTGAAAAACTTAAAAGTCAATCGCAATTTAACTCCGCTTGCTAAAAGCTGCGTTGAGTGCCACGCAAAAGAGACTCCCGGCATCGTTGCTGATTGGAAAAATAGCCGTCACGCGCATGTCGGAGTAAGCTGTACGGATTGTCACTCGCATCCGGCCGATAGTCCTATGGTGGGTAAAAAAGTGCATCCAAAAGATAGCGATAATCACGTGTCGGTTTTGGTAAGCCCAAAAACCTGTGAGAAGTGTCATGCCAATGAAGTTAAGGAATTTAACGAGAGCGGTCACGCAAGAGGCGGTATTCAGGTGTATGCTAAAAAGGGCATGCTTGATCTGATGTATCACTTTGAAGGTAGAGGTCATCCTGATTTGCAAATTTCTCCTGATTCGACAGGCTGTATGCAGTGCCACGGCTCTATCATTAAGATGGACGGCGATAATCGCCCGACTAAAGAGACATGGCCAAACTACGGTATAGGAAACCTATATCCTGACGGTGGAATCGGCGGATGTAAATCATGCCACAGCGGGCATAAATTTGCTATAAGCGAGGCTAGAAAACCTGCAGCCTGTGCATCTTGCCACCTTGGACCTGATCATCCGGATATAGAAATTTACAACAACTCAATGCACGGACATATCTTTAACTCAGAAGGTCATACTTGGAATTTCGACAGCGCTCCTGATACTTGGGCGGTTCCTGATTATAGAGCGCCGACTTGCGCGACTTGCCATATGAGCGGAGTTGGCGAGTTGCAAACTACTCACAACGTTTCAAGACGCCTTAAATGGAATCTTTGGGCGCCTCATAGCGAGCTAAGAACAGGCGGTAACGACACGGCGGTAAGCGAGTATCAAAAAACGGGCAAACTAAATATAGGCACACCTTTGGCAGGTCACGTAGATGGCCCGGAAGCCGCTAGAAAAGAGATGAAGATGGTTTGTAAAGAGTGCCACGTATCATTGCATACTGATAACTTCTTTGAGATGGCCGATAAGCACGTAATGCTTTATAACGATTATCACAAAGATGCTAAAGCTATGCTTGATGATCTTAAAGCCAAAAAACTTCTTAAAGAAGATCCTTGGGCGGATGAATTCCAAAGAATTTACTACCACTTATGGCATCACGAGGGTCGCCGTATGAGACAGGGCGCTTTGATGAACGGACCTGATTATGCTCACTGGCATGGAGTTTTTGAAGTGAAAGACGATATCAGAAAACTTCAAGAGATCTATGATAAGAGACTAAAAAGCGGAACGATAGAGTAATTGTTTCAAATTAAACGGGCGGGAGCTTTCTCGCCCATTTTAAAATTTACTTTTCAAATAATCTTTTTAAATTTCACTATTTTTTAGCTCTCATGGCTTTATGAATTTCAAACAAAAGCTCATCGTTTTTATCCATCACGCAATCTTGAACAAAATACCACCAAAAATATCCGCCGATAAAATTTTCATTAAATTTCGGCATATTGTAGTATCTTTTAGCCATATTAACCTTGCTTGTTTTGTTTGCATCCTTGCTTACATTTCCGCATTCTCCTATGCCTAATTTTGAGTTTGGAAATTTTACTTGCAGCTCATCAAAAATATTTTTCCAATCAGGCAAAAAACCGCCATTATCATCTTCGTAGTAGCTTACAAAAACATAGTCTATATTTTGTTTTATATTGTTGCTGGCATATCTTTCTACCCAATCCAGCATCTTGATCTTTTGAAAATTTGGCGGCGTATAATAAAGCGTTAATGCGCTTAAAGCGTTTTTGCTCAGTATAAATTCATAAGCCGCGTTCATTTTATCAACTATCAAATTCAGATCATCTCCTAGCCAGCCTTCGCCGTTTATTTCGTTTGCAACCTCCCAAATTTTAACGTAAGGTGCTAAGTTGTTATAAGAATCCTCAAAGCGTTTTTTATAGCTTTTAATGTCTTTATATGATTTCATTTCATACGAATCAACGGGCGTTGCCATTATGTAAGCGACTTCATTTATCTTTTTAAACATTTGGACATAGTCTGAAGGATGAGTATCTTTTGACATGACTATCCTTACCACAGGTCTACTTGGCATGCTTTTTAGAGTATTTATGATGCCTGATAACTTGACTGCGTCATACCAGCTATCATCTATGGTAACTCCATATAAAAAAGTGTTTTTAAAATTTCGCTTTGAGTCGGTTTGTGTCTGTGTATTTATCTGCTCAAAGTTGCTTGCCTGAATAAAATTTAATGCCAAAAACAATAAAACCACATTTATAAAATAAAATTTTTTCAAAATTTGCGTCCTTTATATATTTATGTTTTTTATTATATCACTTGATTTGATTGTGTTTAATAAATTAGATTTTGCTAAATTTGACTGTTTTATTTGGTATTTCGTCGTTTTGTGATAGATATTTAATAATTTTGGATAAATTTATGCGATGTTTTATGTAATTTCTTCACTTATTATAATTTTTATGAATTTTGTTGCCTATAGAGGGCTGTTTGCTAAAACTGAGGGCCGAGGTCTGCACAAATTCTTGCTTGGCGTGTTTTTTGCGACTCTTGCTATGGGCGGTGTGTTGCTTGCTTTTTCGCTTAGGTTTAACTTTTTAAATGCGGAATTTAGACTTGCTTTTTCGCTTATGCTTGCACTTAGCTTTATACTATTTTCGTTTGTTCTCTTTTCAAATTTGATTATAGTCGCCTTTAGACCGGTTACGAAGCGTGTTTTTAGCGAAAGTAGGCGTAAATTTTTAAGATTTTATCTTGATGTTACGATATTAATTCTTGCATTTAGCTACTTTTTTAAAGGTATGTATAACGCTTCGCACGTCCCTGAAGTAAAACGCCAAAGTATCGTGCTTAAGGGGCTTAAAAGCCCTCTTAGGATAGCAATGATAACCGATATTCATTTGGGAGATTTCTTAGGAGTTCCTTTTGCCAAGGCTTTGGTTGAGCGTATAAATTTACTAAATGCCGATGCGGTCGTTATAGTAGGAGATATAGCTGATCTTCCTCCAAGCAAACTTGGCGAGTATATAGCTCCTTTTGCCGAGTTTAAATCTCGCTACGGGACATTTTATGCACCGGGAAATCATGAGTATTATAACGGTATTGAAGGAACGCTAAAAGAGATTAAAAAGATCGGTATTCAAATTTTAGGCAATGAAAGTGTGAGTATAGGCGGTATAAATTTAGCCGGAGTTTATGATCTCATCGGCTATAGATATAAATTTTATGAGCCCGATTTAGAAGCCGCTCTTAAAAATACAGATAAGAATTCGCCGACCGTTTTGCTTGTACATCAGCCTAAATTTATCAAATATATGCATAAAGATGTGGATTTGGTTTTGTGCGGACACACTCACGGAGGACAAATTTTCCCATTTTCGCTTCTTGTAAAGCTTGATCAGAAGTATTTAGCGGGACTTTATCAAGTAAATGATAAAATGCAAGTGTATGTAAGCAGGGGCGCTGGATTTTGGGGGCCTCCCGTAAGAGTGCTTGCGCCTAGTGAAATTTCTTTGTTGGAGCTTAAAGGAGAGTAGATGAGAAAGAAGATTTCTCAAATTTTCGGCAAAATTGCAGGAACCGCATTTCCTAAATTTATGCAAGATTTTATAAATTCAAACTACGTCAAATATTTTAAAATCGACATGAGCGAATTTAAAAGACCTCAAGATTATGACAGTCTAACCGCGCTTTTTACAAGAGAGCTTTTGATAATGAGAAAATTTGATGAAGCCAAAGAGGTTCTTATCAGTCCAAGCGACGGACTTTGCCTTGAGTGTGGAAAAAGCAACGCGCAAAAGGCTTTAAGCATAAAAGGACGCGAGTATGATATCGCCGAACTTTTAGGCTCGACTCTTGAAGATAAATTCAAATCAAGCGAATTTGATTATATCAATATCTACCTCTCTCCGCGCGACTACCATCGCTATCACTCGCCAAGCGATATGCAAATTTTAAGCGCTCTTTATATCCCTGGAGATCTTTATAGCGTAAGCATAAAGGCTCTTAAAGAGGTTGAAAATTTGTATGTCAAAAACGAGCGTGTGGTTCTAAAGTGCAAAATAGGCGAGGGTAAGATACTTTGGCTGGTATTTGTGGGCGCTTTAAATGTTGGCAAGATGAAATTTATTTTTGACGAGCGAATCCAGACAAACGCTACGGCTTCTTTCATACAAAGCTACGAGTATGAAAATTTACGGGTTAATAAGGGCGACTTGCTCGGCTACTTCGAGCTTGGATCAACTATTGTGATGATAGCCGAAGATGGTGCGTTAGAGCATAATCTTTTTGAAGGCAAGACACTGAAATTCGGCGAATCTATAGGGTTAATCAAATAAGGAGATCGCGATGGGAACGCAACTTGTGGAAAATTCGGAGCTCAAAGAGACGCTTGAGCTTAAAGAGCATATAGAAAACAACACCGTTGTTGAAATTTGGGAGAATTCGCAGGATTTCGAGCGACTTGCAAGCACTACCGTAAAAACTATGCGATACGTAAACGAAGAGCAGGTTAGGGAGTTTGCGCAGGGGCTAAATCAAATGAACGAAAAGATACTTAGCTTAACCTTTGAAGGGGTTAAAAAGCACTATGAAAAACAATCAGAAGGCATCAATAAAAAGCACAAGATAAATCTTGCCTGTGCCTTTGCTATCGGAGCCCTAGTAGGCGGGATTTTAGTTAAACTATTTTTTGGATAGTTAGCTTAAAAATTTATTTTGAGCCAAATTTATCGGACGATTTGGCTCAATAGTTAAATTTTAATTTTTCTTGTGGCATGTTTTACTATCCACTGCGTGTTTTGATTTGGTGATTTGCTCCAATCAAGCAGTAGCTCTTTAGCGGCATTGAAATTTACCTTTAGGTAGTCAGCGATATTGTTTGCCACCGATCTTTTCACGAATTTTATCTCGTCCTCTTTTAGAATTTCTAAAATTGCAAATACTGGCGAAGGATTGTCTATGAAATTTTCAAGCTTGCTCGCCCAAGGAAGCTTTGGACGCAAGCCCTCAGATGCAAGTCTGCGAAGGTGAAAATTTTCCGATTTAGCCCACTCTTTCATGACTTCTAGAGTCTCCTTGGGATATTTTCTTATAAAAACTCTTATCGCGTATTCACCCGTATTTCGCTTGGTTATCTCAGAAATCGCCTCTATAGAGGTTTTAAAGTCGTTAATGCCATAAATTTCAACAAATTTGCCCATAGGCAACACCCAGTAATACTGCTTAAACATGCCTGTTTCGTTTGGATTTTCTTCGCCTAAAACGCTTGTTAAAATTTCTATTTGGTTTTTGTAGTCCAAATTTAGCGCCGAGTTAAGTTCTCTTGCGTGAAGCTCTATCCTGTCTGAATATGCTAGGTCATGAACCTTGCTTGCTATATTTTTTATATATTTTTGCTTGTCAAATTTTGGATAAACGGCTTTGATCTTGCCTGATAAAAGCTCTGCTAAATTCACGCCAAAATGTTGCGCTAAACTATAATCACTCATTAAATTCCTTTTTAAGATTAGACTAAAACCCAAATCCGTCAAAGCATATAAACGACGGATTTGATTTGGATTATTTACAAGTTATATTTGGAAAATCAGTTTTAATCGCGCTTAGTTTTTGATCTATAAAATTTGTAATAACTCTTTCGTTCGTATCACTACTAAATTTAACCGCATAATGCGTAGCTACAAGTCCGCAATCAAGCTTTTTGGTTTGGATTAAATTTATCTCATAGTTATCAAAATTCTTATCTCCTTTTACGGGATAGTAGATCGTATATCCTTGATATTCTTTATCAGAGATATCTTTAAACTCAAATTTTGTCTTGCCAAACTGCCCACTTTTTAGAGTGTTTTCAAAAATCTTTTTATATGCTTTGATTTCAGCTTTGCTATCTAAGCTTACGCTAATTAGTTTGCTCCAGCCGAAGTTTTGTTCGTTTTCAAGATAAAATTCCGCTGTTCTTAAATTTTGCCCTTTAAGCGTAAAATTTGATCCGTATAATTCAATATTTTTAGGCAAATTTATCAGTTCAAGATCGCTCATAGGAGGCTGAATAGTATATGACGTAGATTCTTTACAGCCTGTAAAAAATAGCGCAATAACAGCGCAACTTAGAGCAAAGATACTTTTTGTTTTCATAAAATTTCCTTTTTGTGTTTGTAAAATTTAAATTAGCAAAGGCCAATTATATCAGATAAATTGCGAAGTTGAGTCTATGCTAAAGCACTACGAGCAGGATTTGTTAAAATTCAAATGAAGATACAATACTAAGGACAGGAAAATGATATTGAAGCAAACAAAATAATCGTTTTTAAAAGTTTAATTTATGATTAAATTTGATTATCCAAGTAAAACAATGCAGCAAAAATCATAAAAGCTAGCCAAGGCGTATTTAAATAGCCTCGACCAGCTTTATTAAAATTTACCACTTTTGTCGTTAGACATTAAACCTAAAGTGCATTACATCGCCGTCTTGCACGATATACTCTTTGCCTTCAAGACGCATTTTGCCGGCTTCTTTTGCACCTGTTTCGCCGTTGCAAGCTATGTAGTCATCGTAGCTGATTACCTCTGCTCTGATAAAGCCTCGCTCAAAGTCGTTATGGATCACACTTGCGGCTTTTGGAGCTTTCCAGCCTTTTGTGATAGTCCATGCTCGCACCTCGACAACGCCTGCAGTAAAATAGCTTATCAAATTTAGTTTAGCAAAAGCGGTGCGAATGATCTTTTCAAGACCGCTTTCGTTTGCGCCAAGCGAGCTTAAGAACTCATGCGCTTCTTCATCGCTTAGCCCCACAAGCTCCTCTTCTATCTTGGCACATAGTTTTATTACTTCGTGCCCTGAACGAGCGGCAAATTCACGAAGTTTGTTTACATACTCATTATCTTCGCTTATGCCTTCCTCGTCGACATTTGCGCCATATATTACTTCTTTTGCGCTAAGTAGTCTTAGCTCTTTATTTAGGGATATAAACGCCTCTTCTTCTCTTTCTTCAAAGCTACTTGCGCTCTTGCCCTCATTTAGATGGGCTAAAAGCTTGGTTGCTATTTCAAGCGCTTCTTTTGCGCCTTTTTGATTGGCTTTTGCATCTTTATTCAGGCGTTCGATTTTTTTGTTTAGCTGCTCGATATCGGCTAGGATTAGCTCGGTTTCTATGATTTCTACATCTCGTACCGGATCTACGCCGCCTTCTACGTGAGTGATATTTTCATCCTCAAAGCAGCGCACGATATGAAGTATGACCTCGGTTTCGCGGATGTTTGAAAGAAATTTATTTCCAAGTCCTTCTCCCGAGCTTGCACCTTTAACAAGTCCCGCGATATCGACAAAATCTATAGTAGAATACTGAATTTTATTTGGATTTACGATTTTAGCTAGCTCGTTTAATCTCTTATCAGGCACTGGCACGACGGCCTTGTTTGGCTCGATCGTACAAAACGGGTAGTTTGCGCTCTCTGCGTTTTGCGCCTTTGTAAGAGCGTTAAAAGTAGTTGATTTGCCGACGTTCGGAAGTCCTACGATACCTACTCCAAGACCCATTACAGCTCCTTTGCAAGTGCGTTAAGATAATATAGATTCATTCTTACGCCCGCACCCGTTGCGCCTGATTGGTTGTATCCCCACGCTTTTTCGGTATATGCAGGACCTGCGATATCTTGATGAATCCATTTATCTTTAAACTCTTCTTTTATGAATTTATCAAGGAATATGCCGGCCGTGATGGCTCCGCCGTATCTGCTTGAAGCGGTGTTGCTAACGTCTGCTATCTGGCTTTTTACAAGCTCTTTTAAAAAGCGGTTAAATTCTAAAACAGAAGCAAATTCACCGCTTTTTGCGCTTTTTGCCTTAAGCTCGCTCTTTAGCTCCTCGTTATTTCCCATAAGCCCTATGGTGTATTCGCCAAGACCCACTACGCAAGCACCCGTAAGTGTCGCCATATCGATTAAGATATCAGGTTTTAGCTCTTGCGCCCAGCTTAGGCAGTCAGCAAGCACCAAACGACCTTCTGCGTCAGTGTTTCTTACTTCTATGCTTACTCCTGAGCGTGAGATCAGTACATCATCAGGTTTGTAGGCGTTTCCTCCTATCATGTTTTCAGTCGCTCCGCAAACAGCGTGAATTTCAAAAGGCAGCTCAAGTTCGCTTGCTCCCTTAATGATACCAAGCGCCGCCGCCGCTCCGCCTTTATCGGCTTTCATTGTAAGCATATAATCAGCAGGCTTTAAGCTAAGTCCACCGCTATCGTATGTTAAGCCTTTGCCTACAAATACGATCTTCTTTTTAGGAGATTTTGGCTTATAGACAAGATGTATGAGGCGAGGAGGATGCACGCTTGCGCGATTTACGGCTAAAAATGCGTTCATATTCTCTTTTTTTAGGAATTTTTCGTCGTAAATTTTGCATGTTACGTTTTTTAAATTTTTAGCTAGAATTTGCGCATCTTCAGCCATTTTTACCGGAGTGTAAATTTCAGGAATTTCATTTACGATATCTTTGGTGAAATTTGCCGCATTTGCCATTATCTGACCGTGCTTGATACCAAGTTGGGCTTTTGATATATCAACTTCTTTGCCGTTAAATTCCTCCGAGCTAAAGATGATCTCATCTAGTGTGTAAGCTTCTTTTTTCTCTTTATATTTGTTAAATTCGTAAGCTCCAAGCACAAAGCCTTCAACCAAGCTTTGAAAGCTCATTTTGGTGCATTCGCCAAGGTAGCTTGCAAGCTTGAGTTTTTTGACGTTTAGCCCTTTGATGGCGTTATAAGCTTTTGCCGCAGCTAGTCTAAATTCCTCAAATTCAAGTTTGGCTAGCGGCAGATAAAGTCTTGCATTTTCTATGAGAAGTAGCGGGCTATCGCCTTTGTAGTTGCTAAATTTAAAGCTTTTGTCGTCTTTTATAAATTTATGCTTTAAATTTTTATCCACGACAAAAATCAGCTCCAAGTCAGCCTTTATCTTGTCGATAGGTTTATTGATTATGTTGAATTTCATTTTTTTCTTACCTTTCTTTCTTTTAAAATTTTATCCTCAATCCTCTTAAATCCGTAAAGCAGAGTGCCCAAAAATCCAAGCACGATAGGGATTGCTATATACCAGTGCTCTTTGGCGTGCTTTAGCATGATTAAAATTTCCTCGCCCAGATACCAAGCTGGTATTATCGTGATAGCCGCCCAGCACCACGCGCTTATCAAATTTATAAATGCGTATTTTTTTGCGCTGTATCTTGTTATGCCTATGCTCATCGGAATGATAACGCGAAAACCGTACATATAGCGTTGTATGAAGATGATAGGCCAGCCGTATCTTTTAAGTAAGATGTGCGCTATAGCGAATTTTCGCCGCTGCTTTGCCAGCTTTTTGGCTATGTATCTTTTGTTGTATCTGCCTAGATAAAAATATACTTGATCGCCTGCAAAACCGCCAAGCCCCGCGATAAATATCGCTAGAGGCAGATCCATGTGTCCCGAGTGTGCCAGAATTCCGCCCATTATAAGAGCCATCTCACCTTCCATCATGCACCATAAAAACAGCACGATGTAGCCGTATTTGGCAAGAAGTTCGATTAGGAATTCTTCCATTTCAAACCTCTAAAATGCTATAAATTTTAGTAAGCGGTTTTAAAATTTCACTTCCTTTAAGCTCTTTTAAATCTATCAAAAAGCAAGCCTCAACGCATTTGGCATCAGTTTGATTGATAAGCTCAACTGAGGCTTTTGCCGTTCCTCCCGTTGCTATAAGATCATCTATTAAAAGAACTCTTGCACCCTTTTTGTTGCCAAAGGCGTCTATGTGAATTTCTATCTCATCGACTCCGTATTCAAGAGAGTATTTTTGAGAAATAGTTATGTATGGAAGTTTTTTAGGCTTTCTTATCGGCACGAAAGGCACTCTTAGCCTAGCTGCAAGCGCAGCGCCGAAGATAAATCCGCGAGATTCGATTCCTGCGATAAAATCTATATCAAGCTCTTTGTATCTCTCAACCAAGTGATCCATAAGCAGATCAAAAGCCTCTTTGTTGTTTAAAAGTGTCGTTATATCGCGAAATACGATACCCGGCTTTGGGAAGTCATTAACACAACGGATAGAGTCTAATAAAAATTTTCTTTGCTGTGGAGTTAGTTCTTTCATATCGTTCCTTGAATTTATAATAATGCTTCGATTTTGCCCTCAAGCTCACGGATGCGTTGCCTGAGTTTTTCGTTTTCCAGTCTGTATTGAGAATTTCTTGTGCGAAGAGCGTTTGCGTCGTTTTTTACTTTGTTTAGCTCATCGGTTAGGATGTCGATATTTCCAAGGCTTCTTTGAAGCTGCACCTGAAGCTTTCTTATAACTACTTCGGTGTCTTGCAAATTTCCTTTCATGAAGTCTTTTGTGGAGCGCTCTTTTTTAAGTAGTGTTTTAAAGTAAAATACCATAACGGCAAGGTAGATGCAAATGCAGATTAAAAATGTTAAGACTAGCCAATCAGAGATCATTTTTTGCCTCGCAACAGCTTAGTTTATCAACTCTTCTTGCGTGTCTTCCGCCTGCAAATTCGGTCGAGAAAAAGGTCTTAACCATCTGCTTTGCGTCCTCTGAATTTGTCGTTCTTGCACCAAAGCAAAGCACGTTTGCGTTATTGTGTTCGCGCGCCATAGTGGCGGTGTAGGTATCGTGACATAGTGCGCAACGGAGATTTTTATGCCTGTTTGCCGCGATTGATATACCTATGCCCGTTCCGCATATAAGTATGCCGTATTCTTCTGCTTGGCGGATATTTTTTGCCATCAAATTTGCAAAGTCCGGATAATCGACACTTGTAACGGCGTCGTTTGTGCCAAGGTCGATTGCGTCAAAATTTAGCGTTTTTAAAAACGCTTTTATCTCCTCTTTAAGCTCAAAACCTGCATGATCGCTTGCTATAAAAATTTTATCGATATTCATAAATTTTCCGTGATTTAAAAATGTCTGATTATAGCAAATATAGGATTAAAGAAAGATTTTGCTGCCGAATTTAGAGCAAATTTAGGAGAAAATTAAGCCCTAAAGCATATATCTAAACAGGGCGAATACATATCTTATAGGATAAAATACTTGTTGGCTGATAGGCGAGATCACAATGATAACAAGCACGATCATGCCGTATTTTTGTGCGCTTGATAGTAAATTTGCCACGCTTTGTAAATTTAACATCCTAAATAGATACTCAAGCGCTTTTGAGCCGTCAAGCGGAGGGATAGGGTAGAGATTAAACATCCCTAAGATCAAATTTACGGCCATCAGCATAAAGAAAAACTGTATCAAAATAGACGGCACAAAGCCGCTTTTGATAGCAAAAAAGGCTAAAATCGCAAGGATGAAGTTATATATGATCCCTGCTAAAGAGACCAAAATAGCAGCCTTGTATCCGCCGTTTCTTATGACGGTGTAGGTATTTACGGGCACCGGCTTTGCCCAGCCGATCACAAATCCCGTGCTTAGATACAAAAGTGCAGGCACTATGATGGTGCCAAGCGGATCTACGTGTCTTATCGGATTTATACTAAGTCTGTTTTGATTTTTGGCTGTTTCATCGCCGAATTTATACGCTACAAATCCGTGAGCTATCTCATGCCCCACGATAGCGATGGTTAGAGCTACGACTAGAGTTGCTATCTCTACTATGTCGATATTTTCAAGCGCGCTCACTATTAAATTCCTTTAAATTTTGCGAGAATGAAATTTTACTCGATCCTGTCGCCGTCATCATGCTTCTCATCTCTTGCGGTTTTAGCAAATTCAGGCTCGTTTTGTATAGTGTCTATCAGCCTTCCTATACGGTTCCATCTGATCTTATAATCATCATCAAGCGAGAAGTAGATGAACCACGGCTTGCCGACTATGTCTTTATACGCAACACTTCCCCAAAAGCGACTGTCGTTTGAGTGGTCGCGGTTATCGCCTACCATGAAATACTCCTCATCGGGTACTTTGAAATAAAACGCATTAAATGGAAGCTCGTTTATCTTTGGCAAATTGTCTATTATCACAGGTTGCATGGCAAATTTTCCTGCGTTTAAGTAGTATAAGGCTTGCTCGAAGAGATTTATCTTTTCGTCGTATTGAATTCCCGGAAAATCATAAGGCTCTTTTACGAAATTTTTGCCTGCAAAATTTACGATTTTTTCGCTTGGGTAGTTTGCCTTGATAAACTCATCTCCTTCGTGCGGACGAAGAAACATCTGCTTTTCGCTAAATACAACCTCATCGCCGCCGAGTGCGAAATTTCTTTTTACGTAGTGGATTTTTTCGTTGTGAGGATATCTAAAGACTACGATATCGCCGCGCTTTGGACCTTCTCCGTTTATAAGGTGTCCGTTGCCTCTAAAATCAGGCAGCACCTTAACCTCAAGCCAAGGAATGCGAGGTGTCGGCACTCCGTAGCTAAATTTCTTGACAAATAGATGATCGCCTATCAAAAGCGTGTGTTTCATAGAGCCTGAAGGGATAACAAAGGCTTGCGCAACGAAAAATATTATAAGCAGGACGATTACTACGGTGCCTGTCCAGCTGTTTGAGAAATCTAAAAATTTATTAAATGCTTTTTTCAAAATTTATGCCTTTTTTACTCTGTTTTTGGCTGATTTTATGGTGTTTGAAAGCAGCATGGCAATCGTCATCGGACCCACTCCGCCAGGAACCGGCGTGATGTAAGAGCATTTTGAAGCTACTTTATCAAAATCCACATCACCTACAAGTCTTCCGTCATCAAGTCGGTTTATGCCCACATCTATCACGATAGCACCATCTTTTACCATATCTTCGGTTACAAAAAACGGCTTTCCTATCGCAGCTACGAGGATGTCTGCGCTTTTGCAAATTTCTTTTAAATTTTTGGTTTTACTATGAGTTACGGTAACCGTTGCGCTTGCGTTTAGAAGCAAATTTGCCATAGGTTTGCCTACGATATTGCTTCTTCCGATTACGCAGGCGTTTTTGCCGCTTACTTCTATGTCGTACTCTTTTAAAATTTCCATTATGCCAAGCGGCGTACAAGGCACAAATCCGTCAAGTCCGCTTGAAAGCTTACCGACGTTTATCGCGTGAAAGCCGTCTACGTCTTTGTTTGGACTTATGCTTTCTAAAATTTTATCCGTGTTGATGTGTTTTGGAAGCGGAAGCTGGACTAAAATCCCGTCTATGCTATCGTCTAAATTTAAAAGATCTATTAGTGCCAAAAGCTCGCTTTGGGTTGTTTGTTCGGGTAGCCTGTGCATGATGGATTTGATCTCGCAAGCATGGCAGGCTTTTTCTTTTGAGGCGACGTATGTTTGGCTTGCCTTGTCCTCTCCGACTAGTATCACCGCAAGAGCAGGCTCAACGCCTAAATTTTTAAGCTTCACGGCTTCGTTTTTAACTCTTTCTTTCATCTTTGCGCTTACGGCTTTTCCGTCTAGCAAAATCATAACCAATCCTTTATGCTGTTTTAATCACAAAGATTGTATCATAGCTAATTTTATATTAAATTTTACAAAAAACGAAAAGGGCGTATGAGAAAATTTATTCTGCCGATCTTGCTTTTTAACTGCGTTTTTGCAAGCGATTTTATAACCAAAAACGAATACGCCAAGATGCTTTACTCAAACCCGCGCGGCATAGGATGCGATAAGTGCCACGGCAAAAAAGGCGAAGGTGCGCTCATAGCTAAATTTAAGCACTTTGACAAAAAGAAAAATGAAATGGTTGATGCAGAACTAAAAGCTCCTCGTATCAACAATCTTGATTTTTGGAAATTTAGCGAAGCTTTAAAGCGCCCAAAAGACGTTATGCCAAGCTATTTTTTAACAGATGAAGAGACGCTTTTGTTATACGAATATGTAAAAAATTTCAATGATGATAAGGACAAAAAAGATGACAAATAAAGAGGCTTTCAAAGAGGCAAAGAGCTATATTCCAGGTGGCGTAAATTCGCCTGTTCGAGCATTCGGTAGCGTTGGCGGCGAGCCATTTATGGTAAGTTACGGCAAGGGCGCTTATCTTGTGGATGTAGAGGGAAATCGCTATCTTGACTTTATTCAAAGCTGGGGACCGCTTATATTTGGACACTGTGATAAGGATATAGAAAATGCGGTTATAGAAACGGCTAAAAGAGGACTTAGCTTTGGCGCGCCTTGTGAGCTTGAGACGAAACTTGCTAAGCTTATTTGCGATGAGTTTGAAAATGTAGAAAAAATTCGTTTCGTAAGCTCAGGCACGGAAGCTACGATGAGCGCAATAAGAGTTGCAAGAGGATACAGTAAAAAAGATGGTCTCATCAAATTTGAAGGTTGCTATCACGGTCATAGCGATGCGCTTTTGGTTAAGGCGGGAAGCGGCGCTACCACTTATGGAAACGCTTCAAGCTCGGGAGTTCCTGAGGATGTGGTGAAAAATACTTATTTGGCTAAATATAACGACCTCGCAAGCGTTGAAGCGATATTTAAAAGCGGTGTGCAAATAGGAGCGGTGATAATCGAGCCGATAGCCGGAAATATGGGTCTTGTGCCTGCTTGCAATGAGTTTTTAAAAGGGCTTAGGGCGCTTTGTGATGAGTATAAGGCGGTGCTTATCTTTGATGAGGTGATGAGCGGCTTTAGAGCAAGCAAGCACGGATCGTTTGAGTTTAATAAAATAAAAGCCGATATGGTAACTTTCGGTAAAGTTATAGGCGGGGGAATGAGTGCGGCTGCATTTGGCGGGAAGGCCGAGATAATGGACTGCTTAAGCCCTGAGGGCGCCGTTTATCAAGCGGGCACGCTAAGCGGAAATCCTGTTGCTATGGCTGCAGGAATAGCTTCAATTAGCAAAATTTACAAAGACGAAAAGCTCTATGATAGACTTGGATTGCTTGCTAAGATGCTTGTTGAGGGCTTTAAAGAGGCTGCCGATAAAAACGGCATAGATCTGCAAATTTGCACTCGCGGCTCTATGTTTGGCTTTTTCTTTACAAAAGACGAGGTTAAAAACTATGATGATGCGCTAAAGAGTGATACTAAAATTTATGCCAAATTTCACAGAGCTATGCTAAATCGCGGCGTTTATCTTGCTCCTAGTCAGTTTGAGACGGGATTTATTTGCTCGGTGATGAGCGAAGATGAGATCAAATTTGCCGTAGATATGGCTAATGAGGCATTTAAAGAGATAAAAAATGGCTAAACTGAAAATAGGCGAGGTCGTAAAGGGAGCCGAGCAGTTAAGCCTTGGAATTTCCATAGTCGTAGCGCTTGCAATAGGCGCAGGACTTGGATTTTGGGTAATGAAAGAAACAGGCTGGACTTGGGCGCTTTTTGCGGGATTTGCCCTTGGTATCGCAGCTGCCGTTTTAAATGTAAAAAAAGCCTATGATAAGCAGATGAAGAGCTTTGAAGAGCTAAAAGATGAGAGTAAATTTAAGCCCGCAAAGAGCGATAAAGACGATGAGGAAGATGAGTAGTGCTCATTGATAAAAGGCTTTTTGTCGTTTATGGCGGATTTGAAATTTTGCTTTTGATAAGCTCGTTTTTTATGGGTAAAAGCTGGTTTTTTAGTTCGCAAGTTGCATTTTTTGGCTCGATTTTAATACTGCTGGCAAGTTTTAGAAGCTATAAAAATCGCGTCCTTTCAAAAGTGGAAGAGGCTACGCTTACTTTGCAAGACGATGATGAAGATGAAATTTGGGGCGAGAGTTCGCAAGATGACTTAAAAGCTAAATTTGAAGCTAAGGTGAAAGAATTTATGGCAAATCAAAGCAACGAGGTTGATGAAGGTTCAAATTTGGGTTCTCACAATCCTTCTAAAGCAGATAAAAAAGAGGAAAATTTAGAAAATTTAAGCGCAAAAGAGCTTTTAAAAAGAGAAAAGCGACTTGCTAAAAAAAATATAAAATTTGAGAATTTGCAAACCGCATTTGTGCCGTTTAGACTCATGGCTTATGCGTTTTTGGTGGTCGGATTTTTGGCGTTAAACAGAAACGAAGTTTTTGATATGACGGCATTTTTGCTTGCTCTTGCGGTTATGCCCGTGGGAGCTTTGGTGTATGGAGTGATTGTTCGTGGCGATTAGCAGTAAAAGGACGATAAAGACGATGGGACCGCTGTTTGTCGGCATTTCGTTTTTGTTTATCGGAAACGGTCTTGTGATAAGTTCGGCGGGTATAGAGCTTAAAAGAATGGGTGCAGGCGAGCTTGCGACAGGTCTTGTAATAGCCGCGTTTTTCATAGGAGCCATGCTTAGCACCATAATGTCGCACAAGATCGTTTCAAAAGTAGGCCATATCAGAAGTTTTGCGATATTTTCATCGCTTTTTGGCATTGCCGCGATGTTTCATGAGCTAAGCTCAAATTTATACTTTTGGTCGCTACTGCGCGGCTGTCTTGGATTTTGTTATTACTCTATCTTGATGATAGTTGAAAGCTGGCTTAACGAAAGAGCGAGAAACGAAGTTCGCTCGCGCGTGATAGCCTTTTACGAGATCGTGTTTTACGTCTGCTTCGGACTTGGTATTTTGGTGCTTAGTCTTGATCTCAGCTCTTCGGAGATTTTTTTAATAAGTGCGGCTTTTATCCTGATATCAAGCATACCTCTGAATTTAGTTCGCATAAAAGAGCCTCCGATACCTGAGCGTAAAAACATAAGCATACCTAAAATTTTCGCTCTCGTGCCGCTTGCCTTGATCACGAGCATAGTAGCGGGAGTGCTTGTAAATGGGTTTTTTTCTATGGCTAGCGTTTATATCTTGCTTCAAGGATTTAGTCCTAAAGAGGTGTCGTTTTTTATGACGATTGCGATGGCGGGAGGATTTATCGCGCACGGTATCATAGGGGGAATTTCAGATAAATTCGGTAGAAGACCCGTTATTATCGGATGCTCTCTTGTCTCTCTTGTGGCTGCGATTATTTTTGTGAAATTTGATTTGAGTATAAATTTACAATACGTATTGTCGTTTTTCTTGGGCTCGGGCGTGTTTTGCCTATACGCTCTTGCGCTTGCCAGAGCAAACGATATGCTCGTGCATAAATCAAAATCGATCGAAGTAGGGCGCGCGATACTTTTTAGCTACTCTATCGGCTCGCTGTTTTCGCCTGTTATTATGGGTGTGGTTATGAGTTTTTACGGAGCTAGCGGGTTTATGTGGGTTTATGTCGTGCTTTTAACACTTTTGATACTATTTGCTCTTACTCAAAAAACGGTTCCTGAAAAATATCGCAAAAGCTTTGAGCATAGTCCCGGCACTATGGCAAACAGCTAAAATAAAATCGAATTTCGGCGATTTATCGGTATGGAAATAACTAAAAATTTAATCACAAAAGGCTCAGGGGTAGAAAACAGACCCCTTAATGAAAATAGTGACACAAAGGGTGTCGGCTCGCTTTTTAAAAATCAGCCAAGCCCTTCAAATCAAACTCAAAGCGAAGTAATTGCTGAAAAAGGCTTGCAAGATCTTGATAGACTTGTAAATCGCTTGTTAAACGAGCTAAAATCAAATCCTAGCGAAGCAAAACTCGCAGAGATCACAAATCAGGCTAAGAGCCTGCAAGTGTCACCGAATTTGGCTAAAGATCTTAAAAATCTTATAGCTCTAGCCGAGCAAAATCCGGAGCTAAAAGAGCTTGCGCAGAAGCTAAAAGCGTTTTTAAAGCCTATTGGTGAGCTTAAAGGCTCTTTGCTTAACGAGCAGATAAAAAGCTCAGGCGTCATGCTTGAAGCAAATTTAAAAGATCTCCTTGTAAATAAAAATACGCTTCCAAGCTCTATAAATAAGCTATTAGGAGATATAAAAAATCTTTCTAATCCAAAGCTTTTAAATGAAATTTTAACTCTTGCAAAGGACGATACTTTAAGCACAAATGCAAGTTTTAATAAACTTTCTGAAATTTTAAACAGTGCTAAAGCGCAAAACAAAGAAATTCTTAATTCTTCAAATATAAAACATCTGCTAACACAAAGCTCTAAGCTTGAAAATATGGCTAAATTTTTAGATAAGCAGGCGAATTTAATGAATCAAAAAGGACTTGCTTTAAGCGAAGAGAGTGTAAAAACCAAGCTTTTAAAAATCTCTGAAATTTTAATAAATTTAAAAGAAAAACTCCCAAATATAGCGGGTGAAAAGTTAGCTCAAAGCAAAATTTATAGCTCAAATTTAAAAGAGTTTTTAAGCGCCGTAAACGAGCTTGAAAAGTCCGTTGAAAGCACTCTAAAGCAGTCAAATTTGATAAATTCCTTCGGAGAGCAAATTTTAAATCGTTCAAACGCAAGCGAAAATTTAAGCCTTCAAGATATGCTAAAAACCGTTGCTAAAAGGCTAAATCAAGCTCTAATGCTGGCTGATAAGGCGGGATTTGACGCCAAGAGCGGACTTGATGAAATTTCAAACCTCTTTAAGCAACAAAATTTAGCCCAAAAAGATATCGAGTTAATAAAGCCAAAGATTACGGAAGACGCTATAAAAACGCTTCAAAACGATGTAAAAAGCACACTTTTAAATATCCAAAACAAAAGCGAACCAAACTCTCAAATCAATCAACTAAGCTCAAAACTGCTTGCACAAATCGAGATAAATCAACTCGTCTCAAGCGTAGCCGGCGGACTTCAAACTTATCTTCCTTATGTCTGGGACGGAGTTGATGGAGGAAACATATCCTTTAAGCGCGGTAAAAAGCAAAAGCATTACGCACAAATCGATCTAAATTTTCAAAAATTCGGCGCCATAAATATAATGGTAGGATTAAGCGAAAACAAATATCTTGATATATCAATAGCTACGCAAAAAGATGAGTTTAAAGAGCTGATTTTAAGCGGCACGAAAGAGCTTAAAAAGGCTATAAGCGATCAGGGTTTGATAGTATCAAATTTTAGTCTAAAAACGTTGCCAAAGCTTTTGGCAAATTTCGCTTATACTGGATTTGACGGGCTTGATATGGGCTTTGATAAGAAAATTTAGGAGCTTGTTTGGCTAAGATAAAAACAAAAAAAGCTGTCGCTCTTGGTTATAATAAAGCCAAAGATAACGCTCCAAAAGTGCTTGCAAGCGGCTCCGGGGAAGTGGCTAAAAACATCATAAATTTAGCCAAAGAGCATGATATACCTATTAAAGAGGACGCTGATCTTGTCGAGCTTTTAAGCAAAGTTGATATAAATGAGGAGATTCCACCGAATTTGTATAAGGCGGTGGCTGAAATTTTTAGCTTTTTATATAAAATGACAAATAAAAAATAAATTAAATTTAAATATATTGCGTTTTTAAGATATAATGCGCAAAATTAAAAATAAGTTGGCGGAAAGTGAAACAGAAGTTAGTATTGATAGGGGCGTCTACGGGGGGTCCCGGACACCTTAAAAAGCTTTTTCAAAATTTAGATATCGGCAGCGCGAGTGTAGTTATAGCACAGCACATGAGCCTTATGTTTATACCGAGTTTTATAACTCAGTTTGATAAAGAGTGCAGTGCCGATGTGCTAAAGCTTGAAGGCAAAACGCAGCTAAAAAATAAAATTTATATATGCGAAAAGAACTCTGAAATTTTGCCTACCCAGCCGCTTAGTGCAGCCGTTTGTGCAAAAGGCAAGGAGACTACTTATAATCCGAATGTAAATTTGCTCTTTGAATCCGCCGTGCAGGCTTGTAAATTTTGCGATGTGATGGCTATACTCTTAACGGGTATCGGAGATGACGGTGCAAAAGGACTAAATGAGCTATATAAAGCCGGCGCAACTTGCATAGCCGAAAGCGAAGCAAGCGCGATAGTGTATGGTATGCCAAAACGGGCTAAAGAGATAAATTCAAATTTAAGATCGCTTTCTATCAGCGAGATAAGAGCGGAGCTAGAGAGGTTTGTGAGTGTTTTTTGATAAATTTAAGAAAGTTTCGCCTTCGGATAATTTGCAAGAGTCTAAAGCAACCCCTCTGCCTAGCGATATGAAAGGACTTGATAAGTTTATCCAAAACATTAAAAGCATCTGCGGTGTTGATCTGGAGAGTAAAAAAGAGACTATAAAACAACGCGTGGCAAATTTCGCTCAAGCTCACTCGATCGAGACTTTTGAGCTTTTAAGCACGAGGATTATAGTCGATCGTGTTTTAAGGCAAGAAGTGCTAAATCTAATCACTATCAACGAAACTTATTTTTATCGAGAGTTAGCTCAGCTTCAAGCCGCGATTTATTATGCCAAAGAGCGTGGATTTACGCGCATACTTTGCGCACCCTGTTCGACGGGCGAGGAGGTCTATTCGCTTGGAATTTTGGCTAATTCGAATTTGCTAAATTTGTCTGAAATTTCGATAGTCGGCATAGATATAAACTCCGAAGCGATTGACAAATGCCGTGAGGCTACTTACTCTGAACGCTCGCTTCATAGACTAAACGATAATCAAAAAAATATATATTTTGATAAGGTTGATGATAGATTTAAGATTAAAAAAGAGCTTTTGCCAAGAAGCGAATTTAGCGTGGTAAATATCTTTGACGATTCGCTCTTTAAGCTCGGTAAATTTGACGTGATATTTTCAAGAAATATGATGATATATTTTGATGAGGATTATAAGCTAAAAACTATCGAGAGATTTCATAAGATCTTAAATGATGACGGTAGGCTTTATACCGGGCATGCGGATTTAGTGCCTTATACTTCGCTTTATAAAAAAATCATAATCAGCGGAGCTTCGTATTACGTCAAGGCTTAATCCAATATCTCTTTATATCGCTTATAAACCGCGCTCCAGTAGATAGCGCCTAGGAAAAACATACATCCCATGATGATAGTGATGCCCCATAGCGTAAGACCTAGCTTAAATAGCAATCCTATGCCGGCTGAAGTTAGCGCTCCTATGCCAAGATAAACCATATCGTTATAGGCGATAATTCGTCCGTAGTATCTATCGTCGCATTTTTGCTGAAGTAGGGTAAAGGTATAGCTCCAAAGGCTTGAGGTAAAAAACCCTGCCGCCATCGTCCCTAAAAAGCCAAGATAGAAGTTAAACTGCAAAATTCCCCATATGCAAACGCCTATGCCGTGACCGATGTAGATATAAAATAAGGTCTTTGTATTTACAAATTTGCTAAGAAGTATCGGACCTATTAAAAGCGCAATAGATCTAGCCGCGTTTATAAATCCTATGACAAGCGAAGCTGAAAGTAGCTCTTTGTATTGATAATCGGCTAAAAGCGCCACAAGAGCATCGTATGAAGTAACTCCTACGATGCCGTGTAAGATAATTAGATGCATCACAAGAGGATTTTGCTTTATGTAGCCAAGCCCCTCTTTAAGCATATGCAAAGCCTTCTCGCCTTTGTTTTTCGCCATATTTTTTATATCTAGCTTTAAAAGCAAAAATAGAGAAAATACGTATAGAGCGCAATCAAGCAAAAATGCGCTTTTGATCCCGAAAAAGTGTATATAAATTCCCGCAAGTCCCATGCCCGAGGTGTAGGAGATAGAAAATATCAGAGCGTGAATTTCGTTAGCTAGCTTTAAATCCTCTTTGGTTAAAATTTTAGGAAACATACTCATCTCGACCTGAAAATATGTCCCGCCTGCCGCCGATCGGACAAAAATAATAATAAAAAGTAACCAAAGCATATCAAGAGAGTTGATAAAAATCAGGATAAAAACAGTTACCGCTTCAATCACGATAAGAGATACAAGCATAGGCTTTGGGTTAAATTTATCTACGATAACGCCGCTAAAAGGAGCTAGCACGACCCCGGGTAAAAACGCCGTAGCTGCGGCTAGAGTGATCGCCCAAACAGGCGCGTCAAGCTTTATAAGAAGCGTAAAAACTCCCGTATGAGAAAACCAAACTCCAAAATAACAAATGAGTTGAATAAGAGAGAGTCTTGCAAAAATTCGCTCTCTCTTTAAAAGCGATATAAATTTATTCAAACTTATTTATCCCACAGCACTATGATCTTAGAAACGGGACTGTCAATGCTTAAAGTATCTATACTGTGTTGTTTTTTGCCTATCAAATTTGAGCCGTCAAATTCAAATTTCACGCCAAGTATTTTGACCTCCATAAATATCTTATCCTCTTTTGAGGATATTTTTGTTACTTCAAGCTGCTTAAAGATATCTTTTAGTGTAGAGGCCGTGGATAGTCCTTGCGGAGTCTTGTAAATCGGCGATATGACGTGAATTTCAAGTATCTTGTCGTCTGCTGCGGTTATGATGTAAAACAGAGGCTCGAATTTAGAATCAAGCACATAGTATTCAAATGTTTCGTTGCCTTTTTTATCGGGATACCCCACACCTTTTTTGATGCGATCTTTTGGATACTCTTTTAAGATATCTTCAAGTTTGGCGTCTTTGCTAAATTTTGTAAATGAGTATTTGGCGATTATGTTTTTGGATTTTTTGTTTTCTTTATATATCCCGTGAAAGGTGCCGTTTTTGCATAAATTTACTTTTTTACCGCTGGTCGTAACGCTTAAAATCCCATCTTCTATCAGAAGAGAAAATGTAGCTTTGACTCCATCTTTTTCATAATAAAATTTTCCGTCTTTGAAATTTACCGCTTCGTCAAATTTGCATTTTTGCCTGCCTTCATCGGTTAGGCTATCTGAATACACAACGACTCTTGTTTCGTCTTTATAATGTGTAAAAACTATACTTTGAGAGTTTGCCGATATGTCTCTTTTGATGAAAATTTTATTATAGTAATCTTCTTGGCTAAGCTCTTTTTTGACCTCTTCTTGTTTTATTTCGGGCTTTGGTTTTGGCTTAGGCTTTGGTTTTGGCTTAGGCTTTGGTTTGATTACCTCTTGGGTTGTATTTATGTCAGGCGTTACGATTGGCTCAGGAGTGCTTTTGGGAGTACACCCTATGAAGATGACAGCTACTAAAATCGACAGTAAAGCATTTATGTAAATTCTCATCAAAAAGCCTCCTTAAAGTTATTATTTTAAACGATTATACAACTTTTTATTATTAAAAGATATTAAACCAAGTCTTTAAAGAGGCATTTATAAGCTTTAAAATCGTAAATAAATCTTGTTTTAAAACCTACTTTAGAGGTTTATAGATCAAATTTTGTCCGAAAACCTCTTTTATGAAGCTATCTTTGTTTTCAAGCTTGGTTAAATTTCTTCCGTCAAATTTATAAACCGTCTTTTCTTTGTATTGATTTACGAGAGTTACTTCGGTGCCTTTTATAGTGTATGTTCCGTTTTCAATGGTTCTTTGAGAGCTTTTTTTATGGATGACAGTTTCAAGCATAAAATTTCCGTTTTTAAAAAGCTCTAGCGTGCTAACGGCCACTTTGCAGTCGGCGCATAAGATACTAGCCTCATACACTCCCGCTACGTCGGCGCTAACGCTACAGGCCGGCAGAGTTTCTTTGGTATCACAATCTTGTTTGCTTAAATTTTGCGAGGCGCAACCGCTAAATAAAATCAAGGCCGCACCCAAAAATATAAAATTTTTCATTTTTTGCCTTTATAGCTTGATTAAAGTTAGCAATTATATAACAAATTTGTTTATAAGTTTGCATTGCCGCCCTTTAAATGTATATGTGTTATAATTTGATAAATTTCAAAAAGGAGCTAAGATGTATAGCGAATTTATGGTGTTTGGGCTCGTGGTAGCTGTTTTAGCGTTTTTGTTTTTAAAAGCAGGTATCAAAATCGTCTCTCAATCTGATATTATGATTATCGAGAGGCTTGGTAAATTTCATAAAATTTTAGATGGCGGATTTCACCTTATAATACCTTTTATAGATCAAATTCGCGCGGTTATAACGGTAAGAGAACAGCTTGTGGATATACTTAAGCAGCAAGTTATCACTAAAGACAACGTCAATATCTCTGTTGACGGAATCGTATTTTTAAAAGTAACCGACGGAAAAATGGCGCTTTATAACGTAGATAGCTATAAAAAAGCTATCGCAAATTTGGCTATGACGACCCTGCGCGGCGAGATAGGCGCTATGAATCTTGATGATACGTTAAGCTCTCGCGACAGATTAAATTCGGCTCTTCAAGTAGCTCTTGGCGATGCTGCCAGTAACTGGGGCGTAAAGATTATGCGCGTTGAAATTTCTGAAATTTCGGTTCCTGCGGGCATTGAAGCGGCTATGAATATGCAGATGAAAGCCGAGCGTGAAAAGCGAGCCATCGAGCTTAAGGCTCAAGCTGAAAAAGAGGCTTTAATACGCAACGCAGAGGCTTTAAAACAAGAAAAAGTGCTTCAAGCTGAAGCTATCGAAAGAATGGCGGATGCTAAAAAATACGAGCAAATCGCCATAGCTCAAGGTCAAAAAGACGCGATGGATATGATAAACGAGAGTATGGCTCAGAATAAAAATGCGGCCGAATTTTTGCTTGCCAGAGATAGAGTCGCGGCATTTAACGAGCTGGCTAAAAACAGCACCAATGATAAAATTTTAGTCCCTTATGAGGCTACCGAGCTTATAGGTTCGCTAAGCGTTCTAAAGGATTTTATATCAAATAAAGCAAAATAAGGAGCAGAAATGATACCTCCGTATCTTGTTTTGGCTTTTGGTATGCTTTTGGTGGTTGCAGAGTTGCTTGTGGGATCGTTTTTTCTTCTATTTTTTGGGCTTGGATTTTTAGCTGTCGGAATTTTAGGATTTTTTATAGATTTTTCATGGCATGTTCAAATTTTACTAGCTTCGCTTGTCTCCGTTGCGCTCTTAGTCCTGCTTAAAAAGCCTATGAAAGAGAGATTTTATAGTTCAAAAGATGAGGTAAAAGATGACTTTTTAAACGAGAGCGGAGAGGGTGAGATAAAAGAAGGAATGGTCTATTTTAAAGGTACTCTTTGGAGCTATGACGGTGATTTAAAAGATGGACAGAAAGTCCAAGTAGTCGGCACAAAAGGAAATAAAGTCATACTAAAAAACGACTAAAGCGAAATTTGAGTGCTTTTAGCGCACTCAAATTTTATATTAATGGTGGTGATGACCGTGATGATGTCCATTGCCGCCATGATGAGCACAGCCTTGCTCGCAAGAGTGACCACAGGATTTGCCGTCTTTATGATGCATTTGATGATGTGGACATCCATCTTGCATCTGGTTTGCCGTAGGTTTTGGCTTGTCTTGTGCACATCCTGCCAAAAGCAGTGCCATTGTAGCTATGATAGCTAGTTTTTTCATGATTAACTCCTTTGAAATTTTGGTATTGGGCAGTTATTTTATCATATTAAAGATTATTTTAAATATGTAAATTAATATTATTTGTTTTAGATATTAGTATTTTTGTCAAATAAAACAAGATGAAAAATGAATTGATAGGGAGATTTTCTATTGTACCCAAGTACAATAGAAAATTTTACGCAGTCTAATGTATAATATGAAAAATTTTAAAAAAAGGAATGTGCTATGGCAACTATTACTGGCGTAGTAAAGCAAATTTCAGGAACAGTTTTAGCGGTAGACGCTAACGGAAATGAGAGAACTCTTAAGCTTGGAGATGAAGTTTATTTAGGAGAAACCATAAAGACCCAAGGAGAATTAAGTAGTATTGTTATAGCTCTTAACAATGGTAAAGAAGTAACGGTTTTGGGTAATGATGAACTAGCGTTAAATCAAGGTTTTATAGATTCAGGATCGCAAGATAATGTAATTGCGGATATAAATTCTTTGCAGCAGGGTATTTTAAGAGGTCAAAATTTAGAAGGTTTGGAAGCGACTGCAGCCGGAGGCGGTAGTGGCGCTATAAATTCTGAAGGAACTTTCAGCCAGACATCTTTTACAAGAAGCGGTAATATATCTAATGTTCTTGCTGATTATGGTGATTTGGGTTCAGTAGTATCAAACAATAGAGAATTTACAACATCTTTAGGCGCTAATACACCTTCATCAGACGCTACTGTTCCACCGACTCCGACTCCACCACCTGC
>NZ_LIWP01000009.1:0-81369 GCF_012978775.1 Campylobacter sp. RM15925 | reverse complement strand
GTATGATTACCCCTACAAATCAAAAAATCTAAATATACATTTTTGTATATTGATTTCTGATTTCATTTTTTCATAGAATTGTAAAGCCTCTGTATATATCCTAAGTGCTAAGACACTGTTACTAAGATTTAGGGGCTTTACGGGTTAAAATCTGATTAAAAATCTTAGTTCTCTGAAACTGAATACAAGAAAAGATTATACCCTAATTCTATTCTCAAGGAGTTAGTTATGAAAAAGGATTTTTTTGTAGGTGCGGACGTATCTAAGGACAAACTAGATATTTGCTTTTTAACTTCAAACGAAACTAAAAAACCTCTTTACGTTTCACTCCCAAACGATTACGAAACGATAAAAGCATATTTTAAGTCATTTATCAAAGATAATATAACGATAGTTTTTGAATACACAAATAACTATCATATAGTTTTACAATCTGTCTTAAGTGATTTAAAACTTAGATATTCGCTTTTAAATCCTCAAAAAACAAGCTATTTTTTAAAACATCTATCACACCAAAAAACGGATTTTAAAGATAGTTACGGACTGGCTCTATATTGTAAAATTTTTCACTCCGAATTAAATCCAACAACTTATAACAAAGAATACAACCTTATAAAATCTTATAACTCGGCTATACTTCTTTTATCTAAAATCCAAACACAATTAAAGAATTTTAAAAAGTCTCAAGATTTCGTAAGCGATCCAAGTCTTAATGAAATCATTACAACTCTAACTAATCAGATAAAATCTTTGCATAAAAAGCTTAAAATTCTCGCTTACGAAATCCTTAAAAGCTTTATACCGAATTGTGATGAAATCGTAAATAATAATAAGGGTTTCGGTATAGATTTAGCATTAAATTTATTCCCTAATCTACACTTTAACCGAGATAAAACCGCAAAGCAGTTTATATCTTTTCTTGGTTTATCCCCTCGCATTTATGAAAGCGGAATATCGGTTAAGAAATCCAAATGTATTAATAAAAAAGGTAGCTCAAGTATAAGACGTGTTTTATTCTTAGTTGCTATTGTATCGATACGTTTTAACGATAAATTCAGACAAAAATACGAAAACCTAATAAATAAAGGCAAAAACAAAAAAGTTGCTATCGTAGCCGTTATGTGTGCGATAGTTAGATATTTAAAATCTCTTTTTAGCTTCGATGAAAGTTTTATAAATGGCAAAAATTTACATAAGCTCGGAGCATATTAAGATTTTATATAGCGTGTATAAACTTCTTTCAAGATATAACAAACGTATATCAAGAAAGGATTTAATAAGAGAGAGTGGCGTTGATAAACGGGCTTTATCCCGTCTTATCCAAAATAGATACATATTACAAGACATAAAGGACTAAAAAATGGCAAAGCAAACTAATGCCCTAACTACACCAGAGCAAGAATTAAGAGCAAGAGAGATTTATAACGCTCTTAATCAAGGTAACGATTTATTCGAGCAAAGAATAAAGGTTTTAAAACTCAAGAAAGTTGACGGAAAGACTAAGACCGATAAAGACGGTAATCCTATGGTTGATGATTTCGGAGAAACCCAAAAATGGGAAGATAGCTATGTTATGACTTATGTCGCTATGAACTCGGGCGGAGAGCATACCACAAGGATTACTCAAGCTCAATTTTTAGAGCTTCAAGAAAACGAGATTTATATTGCAAGCGGAAAGATAGAGTATAGGCTATATAAGGATAATTACAATTCTACACCTGTTATCGTCTTTGATAAATTTGTTCCTGCGATTGAGTTATTCGTATCTGCTATGCTTAAGTTTGAGGGAGTAAAAGCTTAATTTTTAGGGCGTTTTGTTTTGCTGACGCCCTGCCTATCAGGTAGTACAGGCGTTGCAAACACTGAAATTAATCTTAAATGGAGTTTTTTAAATTATGAAATCTGTCGTATTAAATTTTGGTAAAAATCTTAGATATTATTTGAGAGTTAAAGATGTTGAAGTTGAATTAAATTGTCAGGATACTTTACAAAAACATCAATTAATATCTTTATTAAAGCTTTTTGGCGATGTTTTAGTTTTTGATTGGCAGGCTCAAGATTGGGTTAAGGCTTAACAATGAATTACAACCTAAACAACCTTAAAATACTTCATCAAGGCATAGATACTTTAGTTATCGGTATTCTTTGCACCGATAAATATACTTTTGACACTAAATTTAAAAGTTTCGTCAATAAAGTAAGAGTAGCCAAAGAGAGCGCACTAAACATAAAAGCTTTCGGCGAAAAGGTTGTTAAATCAAGTTTAGGGCTAAATCACGGCGATTTTTTTATAAGCTCAAAGGGTATGGCTAATTACTTCGGATTTGTAAAAAATGATGATATTTTCTTTTCGGTTTCCGATACTGATTTCGATACGAAAGGCATATATCATATAAAATTACAATTCCGCTCCGTTTATCTGCTTAAATACGGTCATATCCTTTGTATGGAGCAGGTAAAAAGCTTCTTATCTAGTATCTTTGATGATAAATACGTCATTAAAATTTTACGTCTTGATTTATGCACCGATGTTACGGGTATTAAATACACTCCAAGCGACTTTTTTAATTTCCGTTCCCTTAAAAAGGTAAGTAGCTATTCCGATACCGTTCTTTCAAGTAAGAGCGATGATGATTTATTAAGCGATGAGGAGCAGGTAAAAGGGCTAGTATCTATAAGTGATATAAACGTTAATAACTTTATGCGTTTTAACCGCTTTGAGGGTATGAGCTTCGGTAAAAGTCCTCATATGTTTAGGGTCTATGACAAAATCAAACAGATACAAAATCAAAACATCTCAAACTTAATTTTTACAAAGTGGGAGCTTAACGGATTTAACATTGAAAGGGATATATGCGTATTTCGCCATGAGGTAGAGTTCGGTAGGTTAATGCTTAAAAGGCTTATTCCTCTAAATACGATTGACGAAGTAAGCTTTGTATTTAATAATCTTGGCTCTTTTTGGCTAGACGGTCTTAAAATTTGTAAATGGTATGATTTAACGGACGATGAAAGGGAGCGTATAAGCTCTAATTCTATTGTATCAACTTCTATTCGTTCTATTTATTTCAGAGTTGAAAGTGATAACAACCGCTTTAAATTTTGGGATTATCTTGCTAATTGGGATAACTTAAAATTTAAACATCTAAGCAAACACGACTTTATTAAGTCAAGGGATTTAAAAAAAGCTAAAAAGGCTCTTAAGGCTTTTATATCTGCTGTATATACAAATCTTGGTTATGAGCATAATAACTTTTTAATAGTTCTTGAGGAAGTCAAGAAAGATTTAGAAAAACAGGGGCTAAATTTGCACGAATACGGCTTAAGTAAAATTGCAGGCTCGTTTAACGATAACGAAAAGATTATTAACGACAACGGGCTTGATATTGTTAATCCTTATTCAAGCTTGGTTTATTTTGCTTTAGACCAATTTATTATCGCTTTAAAAGAGATGATAAACGAGGAGTATAAAAAACCTATTATAGACGCTTTAACAGCTATTAAATATCAAAGGTTAAATGATGAATTGGATTGAGTTTCAAGCATTATGGCTTAAAAGGGGTTTTGTTGTTGTCGGAAATCCTTTTAAATTTTATGTTTTAAAGGTTTTAAAATGACCATTTTAGAAAGTATCTTAAATGACTTATTAAGCAAGGGGGATAAAAAAGTCTGTGTTGATTTCAATAATCCTAAGCTTAAGAAAGAATTTTTTAAAAGGTATGATGATATGCATTATCTGAATACGGGTAGGCATATAAAAGAGGGTTCGTGGCTTTTTGATAAGGCTATGATTGAATATAAAAATCAAAGCTATCAAATAAATTTAGCAAAGCTTACCGATGAAAAAGGATATTATCTTGTTCGTGGGGTTAAGTATCTTTTTGCTATCAAAGAAAATACATTAAATTTATATGACAAGGAGTAAAAATGTCAATCAATAAAGAAAAAATTGCGGATTTTACGGATAAGGTAAATCCTATCGTTAAGGGGTTAGGTGCTTTAGCTTCTATATTTTTGCCAAAGGCTAGTGTTCCGATTGTTTTGGCTAGTGAGGTTTTAGACGAATTATCAAAAATAGATAGTAAAGACGCTAACGATGTCGTTTTAGGTCTTACCGCTACTTCGCAGGCAATAGATGATATAGCAAATCAGGCTAAAGAGGGTAAAAGTATAGATTATAAACAGCTTGAGCTATTAAGCGAAAATATCAAGGTTATAGATAAATCGCTTGATAAATTTTATAAGATAATCTCTTAAGGGGCTTTGATATGTTTGAAAATTTTGCTCTTGTTTATCCTCAAGGATTTGATGCCGATAACGGCTCTTTGCCTCATAAAACTCAAGTTAATGTAAGGGGCTATGACGGAATTTTCATTGTGCATAGTTCTTATTCTATGCTTGTCGCTGAAAATAGTTATGTCAATTTTTATGTTTTAAATAAGATTGATGATAAGGCTAAAGGTATTATTTGCCCAGAGCAATTTTTGAGTAAGGTTGATAAACCTGTTGAGGATAATTCGTTAATTCCGTCTCCGTTTGATATTGGTAAAAACTCTTTAAATGGTAGTTTTGGCTCTTTTAAAGACGGTCAATTTGTTAAGTTTAAATTTGATGATAGAGTTTATAAAATTGTTGCTTCTTTCTTTATGCTAAATTCAGTTAATGGTTTTATAATTTGTTATAAATTGTCAAGCCTTTCGGGTGATTGCGTTTTTTATTGTCCGCAGTCTTTTTTAACTCGCACTTTTGAGCCTGAAACTATTGTCAAGGATAATAATTCTGGTGATAATGGTGGTGAGTTTCCTCCTGCTACTTAATAGGGGTTTGTTATGGCTGTTCCTTTAGTTGGTGTTCTTAGTTCTCAGTCTGTTAGCTCTATTTTGCAAGGTCTTTTAGGTTCTGCTGCTTTTGTTTATCTTATTAATATGTTTAAATCTGAAAAGACAAAAGAGCAGTTTGATTTTGATAAAATTCCTGCTCCAAAGATTGAGCAAACACCTAGTGTTAGTTTGGTTTCTTTGATGTCTGAAAGAAATCAGCTTTTATATTCTCAAAATTTACTTTTGAGTTCTTTAATTGATGTTATAAAAGCTAATTCTCTTGCGACTACTCTTTCTATGGTTGGTAATAACTCTTTTTCTGATACTGCTTTAAAATCTCTTTCTAATGCTTTTAATAATGTTTCTGATAAAGCTAAAGATGAAAACAAAGAGGGGTTTAAGCCTAATATATCGGCTGGTGATACTGTTGTTAAAGATACTGCGCAGGATTTAATTAAGCCAGATGTTAAGCCGTCTATTGATAATGTTGCTTTAAGGTCTATTGCTTCGGCTGTTGATAATCTTGGTAAAGCTCAACTCGCAAATAATGAGCTTATATCCGCTATGAATGCAACTGCGATTAATAACTCTCAACGTGTCGCAAATGCTATCACAAGCGGAAAAATGACGGCGGAAGTCAAGAATAATGTTAAAGTTCAAAACGATGTAGTTATAAGACGTTTGGAGGCTGAATTGTCCGTTAATAAGCCCGTTGAAGTTTCTTTGCCTGCCGAAGTTATGGCTTATAATAAATCTATGCTCGAGCAAAAAACAAAAGAGGTGGAAAACTCAACTAAAACCTATGAAATTTACAAAGAGCAAGACACTTATCAAAAAACCGCTCAAAACATTGCAGATTTAGACGGCAAAACCATAACAAACGCTTCCCCTCGTGCTGTTGCTTTACAATATCAAGCTACAAGGGCAAGGACTGCAACCGATGTTAATTCGTTTGAGCTTGACGACACGGATATTGATACATTATTTGGTAATTTACCTGATATAACTAAGATATTTAATTTTACTTTACCTAGTGAGATTGATAAAGAATTTTCAAATTAAAGGAGTATAAAATGGATAATCCATACACACCAAAACAGTATTTAAATAGTGAGAAGCAAAGCAAGACTGATATTTCGTCTGTTCTTAATTATCTTAATGATTTAGATGCAAAAGGTTATAGAGTTGTTAAAAAGCCTAGTTTTTTTGAACGTTGGCTACTTCCTTGTTTTATGATTTTTATATTTTTATTTTGTATTTTTATTTATTCTGAGGTTGTTGGCATAAAACGTCAAGTTTCTGCTACTGATAAGACTTTTACTAATTTTGTTAATTTGGTGCTTCAAAATGTCAAACACTAATAACGGCACTCGGATTTTAAAACTCGGCATTGATGAAATGTTTGAGGATTTAACCTATAACGTCGCCTATAATGAGGTTTTACAACGTCTTAAGGCAAACGGAATGGACGACGGAATACTTAAAGAGGCTATTAACAGTGGTATTACTATTATGTTTAGTTCTGCTTTAATGCTTTATATCCAAAAACAAGAGGCAATTATCGGTAAAATTTTAGCTGTGGTTATTGCTCTTTTAGGCACTATTTTAAATCCTTTAGTTGGTAAAGCTACGGGGCTTTTAAAGAAATTTAAAAAAGGTGTTAAGGCAAGTATGTTCTCTAAAATTTTTGGTGCTTCTATGGAGGAGCGCATACAATACGCTAAAGTTGTCGTTGATGGTGCTAATACTGTTTTTAATGCACAGCAGAGCGCAAATCAATATTATAATCGTGCTGATGGTGTTATGAAACAACGTGAGCTTATAATGCACTCTAAAGACCAACAGTTGGCTTATGCAAAGGCTAAAGCCGATAGTTTTAATCAAACACTACTTTTTAAAATTTTAACATCTAAATTTACCGCTAACGATAAAGAAATTTTAAGACGTATAACTGGTGGCACTGCTGTGGATATTGAAAGTCTTAATAAAGTTGCCGAATTTATGTATGTAAAGGACGATAAAGGCAATATAACGGGCTTAAGCGAGCAGTTTATGACTATGCTTAACGGCTTAGGTTATTTTAACAATAAAACGAAAGGAGTAAATCCCTAATGGCTCTTGATTGTGAAAATGCTTTCGCTCAAGAAATGGAGCAACTAAGAAAGATAAACGAAAATCTTGAAAAACTTAATAAATTTTTAGGTGCAGATAAAGAAACTAATATCACTTTATCGCAAAAAATAGACCAAACAAATCATTATTTAAAACTCCTTTGTTTAGGTATAGTCGGTAAGGACAAGTGATAAATGGTTGCTCTTTTAAAGCATTGTTGTTGTGCTGGATTAATTCCTTTTTCTGTTCGTTATCATTTTTCTATAAAACATACTTCTTTTAGGGCTGGTTGGAGTTTTCCAGATAGTTACGGCTTTGATGTTCGTTATGATAAAATGCCATATTTTGACGGATTATTAATTACAAGTAGTTCTTTTTATTTATCTACTAAGGATGATTATAATTCACTTAAACTTAGGGGCGGTTCTTTTTTGCTTGGGGATATCTATTCGGTTGAGCGCATTAATGATGAAATTATAGGTAAAGATTTTGATGGACTTAAAAATCTTTTTAGATTTTATCCTATGGAAATATTTTATAATTTTACATCTGATATTGCTACTTTGATTGATTCTTTAAACGATAAACTTATTCGTTTTTTATCTGATAAATATTTGCCTATTTTTCCTACAATTCCTAATTATCCAGCTTTGCCACCGCACGGAATTTATGAAGACCCTTACGAAAAATATGTTTTTCCTGCTTTTAAACATTTGTCAGGTTTTTATATTGACGTTTATTATGATTTAAAATTTTCTGTAAAAGTTAATTCTTTGAATAAAATTGAGGCTTTAGAGTATCATAGCTTTGATTTAGTTTCTACATCTGATAATTTGGGAGATTATTAATATGCCACTATACAAAATAACCCAGCAACAAGGAAACCGCACTATTACCTCACAACTTGAAGCTAAAAGCCTTGCTGATTTACAAGCTTTTCTTAAGGCTGTTTCTACTGCTAAAATTAAGTATATTTACGAGGTTCATTTTGAGGACGAAACAACCTTGCCGCCTATTGACGACTTTAACTATTATAAGCAATATAAAGCTTTTTGTAAAAACTCAAACCGCCGAAGTAAGCAAACATTAATCCATAATGTTAAAAAGACTATGACTGAAAGCAAATTATCAAGCTTGATAAAGACACACCTAGAAACGGGCGGTATGAAAATAGAGGAAGTCAGCTGCGCTTTGTTTATGGAATAGATTTCCCTCTTAACCTGCTTACCCCCTCCCCCAAGTTCTCATTTTCTCTCATTGTTTTCCTAATTGTGGGTATTTGCTTAAAAGCTTTGTGTGGAGCTTAGGGCGCAGTAAAAACTTTCCCGCGCTCTGCGCGATCTGAAAGTTTTTCAAGCCGTCAGCGTAACACCAGCTTTTTAAGCGGTATTTTTCCACAATAGGAAATAATGAGAGATGTATTTTTATTCGGCTTGATTGCTTTTAAAAATTTAACTTTTTGACTTGAGCTTTTTTGTTTTTCCCGGTTTTAAATAATTAATTTTCTTTTATTCGTAATACTCTATTTGTCTTTTTCACTTAAATAAATCTTAATTAGTCGCATTTTACTCAATTACTTTCCCGTTGTTTAGGTGTTTTTCTTGTTGCTTTGTGCGACTTTACAATCCATTTCTTATAATTTCAAGCGTATATATACAAACATAAAATAAACTCAAGGAGTAAAGGAAATGTTAAAACAAACAATTCAAGGTTTAAGACCTTTAAGTATTGATGTAGTCGGCAATGACGGCGATAAACAAAAACTTATCGACATAATGGCTGGCAAGGTTGAGAAATATAAGTCTGTGGGTTCGGGCGGTCAAGCTCTAAATCAAATCCCTAATCCTTTAAACAAAAAAGTGTTTATCGTAGGCGATAGAAATGAAAACGGTAGAATTTCTACAATGTTTACGCTTCCTCACGTTAAAAACGCAAGTGAATATCCAGAGCTTTTAACCGATATAAAAGGCAAGTTTGATAGCTCTTACGATAGTGATGTAAAATGCGAATACGTAACGCTTAAATTTGACAAGTAAGAAAGGATAAGAAATGGCTAAATCATTAGTAAGAAATCAAATAGCAGGTAGAACTTTTGGCTTTGCGCTTCCTGCTGAGGGAGCAACGGCTAAAACTTTTTGTGATAATCACTTAGAGGGAACTTACAACGTTTATGAAGTTGAAAGCACTTCAGGAAATGAAGTAGAGGCAAGCGTGTTAAGGGTAACTGTTACGGGTAAAAGTCAAGCAGGCAGAAAGTATACTTTAACTTTCTACGGCAAATCAGGACTTAAAGAGAGCGAAATAAAAACAGCTCTACAAGACGTTACATTTAATAACGTTAAATTTGACGAAGTTTATATCATCGGTATATCCGAAGTAGCTATATCGTAATGACTTCATTTGATTTTTTAAATCATCTTGAGCCGATAGTAACAGTATCGGCTCTTTTGCTTACGGGTCTTAACTGGATAATATCTTTAAGGATAGATAGCATTAATAAAAGACTTGACAGCTTAGAAAACTTAGTTAAGATAATCACAAAACAAACCGAGATAAGATTTAAATATGACACTAGGAAAACATCAAGAAAATTTTAGTAAGGACTTAGCTATCCTGCTAAACTACCTCCACGATAATAACTACGATGTAAGAGTAGGCGAAGCCGAAAGAACTAAAGAACAGCAAGAAATTTACGTTAATCAGGGCAAATCTAAAACATCTAATTCAATGCACCTAAAAAGATGTGCTATTGATTTACATATATTCAAAGATAACAATTATATAACTTCAAAGCAAGAGCTACAAGCAATAGGTGATTATTGGGAAAGCTTATCAGCTGAAAACAAATGGGGCGGAAATTTTAAAAGTTTTATAGATACTCCACACTTTGAAAGAAATTGCTAAAAACACTCTAAACACCGATTTATCAATAACTACAATCAACTAATCACAATCTATTATCAAAATCGGGCTTGACTTTTATCTTAAAATCTTAGTAGGCGTTCTATCAGGAACTCTCCACGCATTATCAAATGTGTATTGCGCCTCAAAGCTGATATCGCCCTCTTCGTTTGTTACTATAACGCTAGGACTTATCATGAAATTTTTATACTTGATATCATCTCGCCAAGATTTTCCTCGCTCGCCGTCTGCGGTTAGCCTAAAGGCCAACTTGCTGTTTGCAACGTGATTTACGTCAGCCCCCATACCCATTCTATACCAGCTGCCGTATCTGGCGGATATCTTTTGCAAAGGTATGAAATTTGCCTTCTTACTTACCAAATTCACAACCGCTCCACCGTCACTTCTTCCGTATAGTATAGAAGCCGGACCTTTTAGAATTTCAACCCTTTCTACGTTTGCGGTGCTTCTTCTGATCTGACCGGAATCCCTCACTCCGTCTCTATAAATATCTCCACCGTCTATACTAAAGCCTCTTATCCTTATGCTCTCTCCGCGCATATCATATCCAGCGTCAACGCCCGCGTTTCCTTCCAGTATGCTTGAAAGATCGTTAGTGCCGTAGTTGCGGTTTTTTTGTATGTCGATTGTTTCGATGGTTTGTGGGGTCTGTTTATTACTTAAGCCGTTTCTATTTAGCTCCGCGCTATCATAGGTTATATAGCCTTTTAGGCTATCTTGCTCTGAAATTCCTTCAACTTCTACGCTTGGAAGCACGACCGAATAAGATCCGCCGGCATCGGCTAAAGCCAAAGTAGCCATGATGACACTTGAAGCAAAAATGCTAATTCTCATTAATTTCCCTTAGATAAAAATAAAACTGATAGTATATATCATTATTTTTTAAAACCTTATTAATTATAAATTAAGTATATGCAAAAGATAAGTCGTCTCTTTAAATTTTGAAAATTTGCAAATATAAATTTATATAAATTCAAGCTCTTTTTTTGATTTGGCAAGCAAATTTAATTCAAATTTATTCAAAAAGTAATACACAAATTTAAACCTCTTGCCTTCAAGCCGTGCGGGCACAAAAAGATAAATTTATAGCTATCTTTATATTGATTTTATATCAAATTTATATAACAAATTTTATAATATATTATTTTATATTTTATATATTATAAATACTAAATTTAGGAATTTAAAAAATATATTTAAATAATTTAAAGGAGAAAATATGAGCAAATTTTTAAAGTTTGCATTAAGTCTTGCGCTTTGCGCTTCATCTTTATTTGCAGACCGTGTCATCACTGATCAACTAGGCAGAGATGTAACCCTTCCCGACGAAGTTAATCGCATAATCGTGCTTCAGCACCAAAGTCTAAACGTGCTTAATCAAATAAACGCCATGGATAAGGTCGTTGGCGTGCTTGAAACTTGCGAAAAGACGCTTGGCAAGAACTATGCTCGCCTTGCTCCAAGCCTTAAAGATATGCCGACCCCCGGCGACTTAAAGGCTATAAACTACGAATCGGTTCTTAAATTAAAGCCTGATGTCGTTATCGTAACAAACTACATCCCAAGCGAATATATCGCAAAAATGGAAGAGCTTAAGATACCGGTTGTTGGCATCAGCTTTTCAAAAAGAGAGGATAAAGAAAAAGCCTACTCTTGAAGACGAAGCCAAAGCTTACACAGAGGGCTATTATGAAGGTGTTGAGATACTTGGTAAAGTAGCAAACCGCGAAAAAGAGGCGGCTGAGCTCATTAAATTTGTAAAAGATCAACAAGCCTTCTTAAAAAGCAAAATGCATAGCTTAAAGATAGACAAAAAAGTTAGAATTTACATGGCAAATCCGGATCTTACCACTTATGGAAGCGGCAAATACACAGGAGTGCTGTTTGCAAGAGCGGGCGGAGAAAACGTAGCCGCAAAAGATATCAAAGGCTATAAGCAAATTTCAGCCGAAAATTTAATCGCTTATAATCCCGACATGATATTTGTCCAAGAGCGCTATCCGCAGGTCCCAAACGAGCTTAAGTCAAACCCTCAGCTTGCAAACGTAGCCGCTATCAAGATGGATAAAATTTACATGATGCCTGAATTTGCCAAGGCTTGGGGCTATCCTACGGCAGAAGCCATGGCGCTTGGCGAGGAATGGCTAGCTATAAGGCTATATCCTGAGCATTTTAAAGGTGTGGATTTTGATAAGAAAGTTGAGGAGTTTTATCAAAAATTCTACCGCACATCATACTCTAAATGAGACTTTCCACTCTCATTGCCATTTGGGTTACAACTTGCCTCGTCTCGCTTGGGATGGGGCAGTATCACATCGAATTTAGCGAAGTTTTAAGCATTTTAATAAGCAGTAGCGATAACGAAACGGCTAAAAGCATCATTTTAGGCATTAGAGTGCCTAGAATTTTACTCTCAAGCCTTTGCGGCGGAATTTTAGCGCTTAGCGGGCTTAGCTTGCAAGCCGTTTTTAAAAACCCGCTCGTAGGCCCTCATATCGTAGGAGTTAGTACCGCAGCGGCATTTGGCGGAGCGCTTTGCATACTCATAGGTTTTGGCTCATTTTACATCGTAGGTTTTGCCTTTTTCTTTGGAATTTTAGCTCTTTTAGCGCTATTTTTCCTAGCTAAATTTGTCTCTAAAGCTGACATTTTCTCTCTCATCTTAGCAGGTATCGTCATAAACGGTGTATTTGCCGCACTTACAAGCTTGGTGCAGTATCTTGCCGACAACGAAGAAGTTTTGCCAAACATCATCTACTGGCTGCTTGGAAGCTTCGTAAGCGCAAACTACGATAAACTCACGCTTTTAGCCGTTATAAGCCTGCCTTGCACGGCGCTTTTGATTATACTTAGATATAGGTTTAACCTGCTTAGCCTAAACGACGACGATCTTAAAGTTTTAGGCGTAAATATCACGCTTCTTCGCTCGTTTATACTGATTCTTTGCACTCTTCTTATCGCCGTGCAAGTAAGCGTAAGCGGAAATATCGGCTGGATCGGGCTTGTCGTGCCTCACATCGCAAGGCTCATATGCGGAAGCGATCACACGCGCTCAATGCCCGCCTGCTTCGTCATAGGCTCGATATTTATGCTGTTTGTGGATGACTCAGCTAGAAGCATAAGCAGCGCGGAAGTACCTCTCAGTATACTGTCAGCACTGATCGGAAGCCCGGTTTTTGCGATACTCTTAAAAAGGAGCGCGTCAAATGCAAAATCTGCTTGAGATAAAAGATGCGGGGTTTTACTACGAGGGGCAAAAATTTCTCTTTCGCAGGCTAAATTTTGCCCTTGCCAAAGGCGAAACACTAGCGATACTGGGACTAAACGGACAAGGCAAAAGCACGCTTATGTTTTGTATGATGGGAGTTTTAAAGCTCAAAGAGGGCGAGGTAAAAACGCAGGCTAAATTCGCCTTTTTACCGCAAAATTTTAGCGTTGCGTTTGATTATAACGTGCTTGATATAGTTTTAATGGGGCGGATTCGTGAAATTTCGCTTTTTTCAAAACCGAGCAAAGAGGATATCAAAATTTGCGAAGACGCACTTCATAGCTTAGAAATTTCACATCTTAAAAATAAAAGTTTTAACTCCCTTTCGGGCGGACAAAAGCAGCTTGTTTTACTTGCTAGAGCGATTGCCAGCAGAAGTGAAGTGATGTTTTTAGATGAGCCTACAAGCGCGCTTGATCTAAAAAATCAAGATAGGGTTTTAACACTGATTCGTAATCTAAAAGAGCAAAGCAATGCAAGTATCGTCTTTACCACTCATCAGCCAAACCACGCTCTAGCCGTAGCCGATAGCACTCTCATCCTTAAAAACGACCTTAGCTACGTCTTTGGCAAAAGCAGTGAGGTGCTAAATAAAGAAAATTTAAGCTCGCTTTATGATGTGGATATAAGAGGAGTTAAATTTGATATAGGCAGCAAGCAAATACCAAGCATAACGCAAATTTTTAGCACACAGAAGTAAAATTTAAGTATAATTACGAGAAGTTTTATCAATTTAGGAGAATTTAATGAATAATAATGAAATTTTAGTCGAGCAAGATGAGAGGCTAGCAAAAGCTAGAAGAGATGGTCTTATATCAAGCGCCATAATGTTTTCTAGCTTAGCAGTGCCGTTTTTAATCGGATTTTTCATCAAAATCGAATATCCAAGTTCAAGACTCGCCTTGAATGTGATACTACTTATCGTCTCTATCGCCGGTATTGTATATATGTGGAATGCCTTAAAAGCTATTCAAGATATCTCTCAAAACGAAGTATTTGAGATATTTAAAAAGAGTATTATGGCGACATTTGTAATAGTAGGTTTAGCCGCCCTAATGCTCTTTGCCAAAAACAACGAAACGATTTTTAGCGTCTTAGGTTTAGCGGTGTTTATTATACTAATATACGTCGGGATAGCATGGCTTAGGATAAATTTAAGACTAGCCAAAATAACGCAAAACGGACTTTTTAAAACATACGTTTTCGTCTCTATTTTTTGTTTTGTAGCGGTGCTGTTTTTAAGAGCTTTACCAAGTTTTGGTCTATCGTTTTCACTGCAAACACTTATATTTCTTTATATGGCATCAGAGATAATAACTACAATCCCGCTACTTGTACAAATTTTTGCGTGGCGAAAAGTAGAAAAAGTAATCAGAGATATTTAGCTATCTCTGATTATCAAAATTTAGCTTGAAGCGTTAAACTAACCTTTCATCTTAAAAAAATTATCATTTTTCAAATTCGCTTCCATCAGCCTTATCTCCTCTTCGCCGCTTCTTACGATATCAGAGTCGCATTCAAAATTCTTCGCGTCTATCTTCTTTGGATACTCGACATTTGCCAAAATATGCCTAAATATATTTATCCGCGCGTGCTTTTTGCTATCGGATGATACTATCGTCCAAGGACAAGCGGGAGTATTTGAAGCAAGCAGCATGGAGTATTTGGCGATGGTGTATTGATCCCAAAGCTCTTGGCTTTTAGCGTCTACCGGCGAAATTTTAAACTGCTTAAGCGGATCGGTAAGACGCTCTTTGAAGCGTTTTTTCTGCTCCTCTTTTGAAACCGACAGGTAAAATTTAAAGAAAATTATGCCCGAGTTTTTTATCATCTCTTCAAATTTTGGCACCTCGCGCAAAAATTCCTTGTGCTCTTCTTGAGTACAAAATCCCATCACAGGCTCAACTCCTGCTCTATTGTACCACGAGCGGTCAAATATCACGATCTCTCCGGCGCTTGGAAGGTGTGCCACATACCGCTGAAAGTACCACTGCGATCGCTCTACGTCGCTTGGCTTTTCAAGTGCGACTATACGACATCCGCGCGGGTTTAGATGCTCGGTTAGGCGCTTTATACTTCCGCCCTTACCCGCCGCATCACGCCCCTCAACGATGATAAGCACTCTTAAACCCTGCTCTTTTACGTGGTTTTGAAATTTCAAAAGCTCGATCTGAAGCTTTCTAAGCTCATGTTCGTAATCAAATTTAGCCTTTTTATCGTCTTTTTTGTTTTTTGACATTTAAACCTTTCAAATTAATAGCTTGCTATTCTCCTGTTAATATATTTTTATCACTCAAAACTACACCGGTATCGCTATTTGAAGTTAAAATTCCTAAAAGCGATACTTCATTAGCATTCAATACATCGTCATTGTTTGCATCTATTCTATAAAGCTGCGTTATATCATTGCCTTTTACCGCTACGATAGCTATAGTCTTAGCTCCTGTAGTAGAATTTTTAAAAGCGGTATTGCTAGGCGAGAAAAGATCATTAAAATTTTTCCCGCCATAATCTTTATCGGATATATTAGCGTCTATAGTTGTGCTATAGATATTTGTATCTTCAATAGCTTTTGAAGCTCCTGATTTAATGTCTAGATTTACGGTATCCGCCTTATTTATGCCTAAATTTTTAAAATCTATCTTGTCGCCTACAGAAAAGCTAGATATGCTCAAATTTGAAGCATTTTTAGATAGTATAAATACATCCTTTAGCTTGCTTGCCTTAAGCGCACCTGTAACACCATCAACTTCCAGGCTATCATTTGGGTCTATAAATTTATCTGACAACAAAGAGTATTGAGCCAAAGTAAGACTTAAAGCGTTCTTGTCGTCTATGATATCTATAGCATCTACGCTCTTAATGACACTAAGCCCTGCGCTATCGCCAAGAAACTCTTTTATATCGCCTAATCCATCTTTAATAACCACACTCTCTTTTGATGCAAGTTTATCTGCAAATGCTCCAAAACTTTTAATAGCTCCTGTTTTATCACTTGAATCCGTAAATTTATCTTTTATACTTTTAAACTGCGTCAAACTAAGATTGAGCTTGGCTTGGTCTTTATTTATATCAATACTTTTTATTTTGTCGCTCAATAAAGTTAAAACCTCTATAGCGCCGGTTTTTTCTAAATTTTCAGCAGTATCCAAAATTCTAAAGATTACATTTTCGGCTATCTTTACTCCTTCAAGTTTTCCAGTATAATTTATACCCACTATCGTTTCAACATCGGCTAAAATTTCTTTTATATCACCCTTTTCTCCAAATAAAATAGAAGCTTTTTGGGCTGTCAGCATATCGCCGTCTTTGCTGTTTTTTATTAATTTTTCTAAATTATAACCCTTGATGTCATCTTCTTTTTTACTTTCGGTATTCTTAAACCTATAAATTTTACCGTCAGCCAACTTTACTGCACTTATTTTAAGTTTATCCAACGATATATCAACAAGAGTTTTTTTATTATTTTCATCTTTATAAAATTTACCATCATCTCCTTTATATAAAGTATAATCAACTTCTTTAGCCTCTATGAGAATCTTACTATCTTCAAAAAGCTTTAAAAAGCCGTCTTTATCACTTATCTGATTAAATTTTATAAATCCGTTTGCGACTAAATTATTTAACATATCCTCTATTTGATCGGCATTTGCATTTTCAAAGCTCTTTGCAATAATAGCTGCAAATTCTTTGTTTGACACGATAGGTATATTGTTTACAATAGCTTGTGTCTTGATAATAGTTGCAATATCTTCTGCTGTGCTTTTGTCGGTTATGTTTTTTAAGATATTTGAAAATGGAGCTATCTTTTCATTTATAGTACCGTTTGTCCCCACATTTTTAATAGATTTTGCAGCAACTTCTGCAGTTTTTAACTTATTAAAGTATAAATTTTGAGCTTTTATTGCATTAGGATCGCTAAATTTTCCATATTCTGCAGCTTTTAAAAGCTCATTGACAACTAAACTTTTTGACATACCTGCATTTAAAAGACTGCTCCAGTAAGATACTCCTTCAGGATCGGTTGTCTTATCTTTTTCAAGCAAATTTGTATATATGTGATTTATAAAATCTTCATTATTTTCTTTGTCTTTAAAAAACTCTTTTGCCGCATTACTTTGAAGCATTATCTCGGTAATAGAATTCATGTCAAAATTATTTATATTAGCCTCATTTAGCCAGTACTGCTGACCGTCTCCTTCGGGAACTCTATTAAAAATCGCTATATAAAGCGAATTTATATCCTTACTAGTTAGTGTCATAAACATCCTTTTGTATCAAAATCAATTTTTAATTATATAGCAATTTTATTTATTTTTTAATATTTCTACGACTTTACATATTTAACACTAACTTTATATTATTCTTGTAAAATACGACTAGAAATTTTTAAGGACAAATATGTTTAAAAAAGCGATTTTTTCTATATTTTTACTTATCGTATCAGCATTTGGCGATCCGCTTTCGGTTGCCGAAGCTTTTGGGTTAAGCGCGAAAACCGACAGCCAAAATGTCGAATTTAGGTTTGATCTGGCAAAAGATATATACGTATATAAGGACACATTAAAAGTAATCAGCAAAGGCAAGACGCTAAACGATCAGCTAAATTTGCCAAATTTTATAAACGACGGCAGTTTTGACGTATATCCTGAAAGATTTAGCTTATTTGTGCCTATAAATTTGCTTAAAGAGATAAATCAAAGCGACAGCTTTAATATCACGCTTGAGTATCAAGGTTGCGCCAAAAACGGCATTTGCTACCAACCGCAAGTAAATAATTACAACATATCAAGCGGCTTAAGCGGATACAAGATAGCGTTAATTCCAAAAGATGATGACACGCCCTCAGCCTCTAGCCTGCCTAGCGAAAGTGAGCTATCCGAGCAAGACAGCATCGCTAAAAATTTAAGCGACAAAGGGTTTGTTTTATCGCTTATTACCTTTTTTGGCTATGGAATTTTACTTTCGCTTACCCCCTGTATATTTCCTATGATACCGATACTTTCAAGCATTATCGTATCCAAATCAGGAGACAAGCTAAACGCTAAACGCGGATTTTGGCTTTCGTTTATCTATGTCTTTGCCATGGCTTTAGCCTACGCGGTAGCGGGTATAGTAGCAAGTATCTTTGGTGCAGGACTTAGTGGCATACTGCAAACTCCTGCCGTGCTTATCGGCTTTAGCTTAGTCTTTGTCGCACTTGCTCTATCGATGTTTGGACTTTACGAGCTTCAAATGCCTTTAAAAATCCAAAATTTACTCAACAAAAAAGCAGAAAACAAAGACGGAGTTATAGGAATTTTCATCATGGGATTTTTATCCGCTCTCATTGCAAGTCCATGCGTCGCAGCACCTCTTGCAGGCGTGCTTCTTTATATAGCGCAAAGCGGAAATGTGCTCTTTGGCGGATCGGCTCTATTTATCATGGGGCTTGGCATGGGTGTACCTCTTCTAATCATCGGTGCAAGCTCGGGCAAACTGCTTCCAAGACCGGGAATTTGGATGGATAACATTAAAAGACTCTTTGGCTTTATCATGATATTTATGGCGATATGGCTTAGCGCACGAGTACTTGGCTCTAAGATAGAATTCTTACTTTACGGGATCACGGGAGTATTTATGAGTGTATATTTTGGAGCATTTGACAGCACAAATGAAAACAGCAGCTCCGGTAAAAAAGCTCTTAAATCGGTATCTTTAATCCTATTTATCTACGCGTTCATACTTATCATAGGCTCTTTTACGGGAGCGAAGTCGCTTGCAAATCCCCTTGCAAATTTCAGCACATCGGGGGCTATAAATAACAAAGAGGCAAAATTTATCAGCGTATCAAACGTAAACGAGCTTGAAAATGCTATAAAAAGCTCAAGCAAGCCGGTTATGATTGATTTTTACGCTACTTGGTGCGTAAGCTGCAACGAACTTGACGAGATAACATTTAAGGAGCAAGCGGTATTAAGCAGGCTTGAAAATTTAACTTTAATACGAGTAGATGTTACTAAAGGAAGCAAAGAAGACAACGAACTCATGAATAAATTCGGGCTTATAGGTCCGCCTGCGCTGATATTTTACAAGGGCGAGGAGGAGCTAAAAGGTGCAAGAGTTATAGGATTTTATCCGCCTGAGAAATTTTTGGCCCACTTGGATAAATTTAATCTTTAGTCTTAAGGAATTTAAGACAAAATTTTAGGAGTAGATTAAAAGCGCTTCCACGCAAAAGTCATAAATTTATGACTTAAATTTGAATTTTCATTAAATTTGACTTTGAAATTTGTTTTATTTTTACAAGCTTGCCTGCTTAAGTTACTTATAGTAACACAAACTAAATAGCTAGTAGCAGATATTTAAAATCAACATCCTTGCGTCTTAACGGATTATGTAAAATCCGCCAAGGCTCTTAAAAATGCCAAAACGTATCACTCAAATCAATAAAACAAATCCTAATCAGTAGATAAACCGCAAGCTAAATTTATCTCATATTTCTAAGCCAAAGCGGTAAATTGGCTTGCTCGTTTTTTAAAGTAGTAGCTCCGCCGTGCCCAGGGAAAAGTTCAAAGTCACCGCTCATGCCAAGACATTTCTCAAGGCTTTTTTTCATATCGTTTTCATTTGAATACGCAAAATCATAACGCCCTATCGAGCGATAAAATAAAAAGTCCCCGCTAAATATCACGTCATCAATTCTTACCATCGAACATCCGGGAGTATGACCCGGAAAATGCAGATAAGATATATCAAATTCTCCGATTTTAAAGCTTGCATCTTCAAATTTAGCGCCGCCTACCGTTATGGCATCGCTCATAGTCTCGTATCCTTCACCGAAAATATCTCTTTGAAGCATGAAATTATCGTCCTTATGAATATACACGTCAATATTAAATAAATTTTTTAAGCTAACGTTTGAAAAAATATGATCTGAGTGTCCGTGAGTATTAAGTATGGCGATAGGATTTTTTACATTTTCGGTTACAAATTTAAAGGCGTTTTCGCCTGGGTCAATGATGAGCTCAAAGCCGTTTTTAGAAACTATATAGCAATTTGTCTGGTATGAGCCGCAAGATTTAAATAACACTTTCATCTAAAATTTCTTTAATGTAAAATAAATATAATTTTTATTGTATATTTTTTAAGCTTAAAAGATTTTTTTATAAAAAAATAAGTATAATGCTAAAGAATAAATTAAATACTTGGTAATAAATATATGAAAGATTATAATCAGATCAGCTCTAAGTTACAAATTTTCTTATCTGACTACCTTGCAAAAAGCAAAGCGGAGAATTTTGTCATCGGTATTAGCGGAGGTATCGATTCAGCAGTTGTAGCAACGCTTTGTAAGATGGTTAAGCCTAAAAATACTTACGCTCTTATAATGCCTACTAAATTTTCAAACGAAGATAATTTAAAAGATGCACTAACTCTTTGCAAAAAGCTTGACATCGGCCATAAGATCATAAATATCCAGCCCATTTTAGATAGCTTTAGCGGCAGCATAGGCGAAAAACTATCGAATTTAAGAAGCGGAAATTTAGCCGCCAGGGTTAGGATGAGCTTGCTTTATGACTATTCGGCAAGCATAAACGCTTTGGTAGTAGGCACAACAAACAAAAGCGAACTAATGCTTGGATATAGCACTATCCATGGAGATTTGGCATGTGCTTTAAACCCTATCGGAGAACTTTTTAAAACCGAAATTTTTGAATTTGCCAAATTTTTAGGAGTAGATGAAGCTATCATCGCAAAACCGCCTTCGGCAGACTTTTATGAGGGTCAAACGGACGAAGGGGATATGGGATATGAATACGAAAAAATCGACAAGGTTTTAATAGATATAGAAAAAAAAGAGAGCAAAAAAAAGCTGTTAGGCAAATTTGACAACGAACTCGTAAATATGATACTTGCAAGAATATCAAGAAACAAATTTAAGCTTAGCATGCCACCGATTGCCAAGATAAACTAAATTAAGGAGTTGAAATTATGGAGGAAATTACATTTTACAAGCCATCTATCGACGAAAAAGAGATAGAGCTTATAAAAGAAGCCCTTAAGGACAACGGAGCTTCTATGATTAGCAGGTTTGAAGCGGAGCTTAAGAAGTATTTTGGCGTAAAACATGCGGTAACGACAAACAACGGAACGGCAGCACACCATCTTGCGCTTTGCTCTATAGATCTAAAACGTGGAGATAAGCTTATATGTTCGGTAAATTCAACTCCAAGCGTAGCGCAATCAATCAGGCATTTTGACGCCGAGCCGATATTTGTAGATGTAAACGAAGATGATTTTAACATGAATCCAAATTCGCTAAGAGATGTCCTTAAAGTAAATAATCACAAAAAACTAAAGGGCATATTTGTAAATCACGTAGCGGGTCAAGCTACCGATATGGATGAAATTTACGATATAGCTAACGAATACGGTATAAAGGTATTTGACGACGCGGGCAAGGGCATAGGACTTACCTATAAAGATAAGAAAATAGGCTCTACTGACGATTCCTCCCTTGCTTGCTTTAGTATCCACTCTCAGCTTACAAATCCGATCGCAACTGCCGGCTTTATGGTAACAAACGACGATAATATAGCAGAAAGAGCTAAGCTGCTTAGAAATCACGCCATCATAAACGGCATTGATAAAGACGGAAATTTAAGCTATATATACGATGTGGTTGATATCGGCGTTAAATACGATCTTACAGCACTTTGCGCAGCTTATGCGATGGGTCAATTCGGTAAAAACGATAAATTTATCAAAAGACGCCAAGAGATAGCTAAAATTTACGATGAACAGCTAAAAGACTGCCCGCACATCACGACTCCGATTAAAAAACGAGATCATACCTACGTACAATACATCATAAAAGTCGACAAAAATCGCGATAGCTTTGCCAAAGAGCTACTTGAAAACGGTATTCACACTTCGCTTCATCATATACCGATGCATCTTTTAAGCTATTACAAAAACAAATACGCACTTAAAGTAAATGCTTATCCAAACGCGCTTAAAGTCTATCAGCAAGTGCTTTCATTGCCGATTTATGCGGCTTTAAAAGATGAAGAGGTTTATAAAATTTGCGAAACGATAAAAGAGATAGCTAAACACCGTGTTTAAGAGGTTTGTGCATAGTTTTGCGCAGCGATATTTTTATAGTCCTGATTTAGCCTGCAAGCTTCTTGCGATACTGCTTTTGCCTCTTAGTGCTATTTATTTTATAGTTGTTTGGGTCAAATTTAAGCTTGCTTCTAAAAAAATTTTTGATATCCCGATAATAAGTATTGGGAATTTAACCCTTGGTGGAAGCGGAAAAACTCCCCTTTGTATAGCTATAGCAAACGAATTTGAGGGTGGTTTTATCATTCTTAGAGGATATAAGCGCGCCTCAAAAGGACTTAAGCAAATTTGCATAAACGGCGAAATTCTAACCGATGTCAAAACAAGCGGCGACGAGGCGATGGAGTATGCAAAAAGCGTTAAAAACGCAAATGTCATCGTAAGCGAAAACCGCGATGAAGCCATAAATTTAGCTCGCAGTCTTAAAGCCAGATACGTCTTGCTTGATGACGGCTTTTCTAAATTTCACATCAAAAAATTTGACATTCTCATTAAGCCCTCAAACGAGCCATATTTTGATTTCGTTATACCAAGCGGTGCTTATAGATATCCTAAGAGCTTTTATAAATTTGCAGACCGTATCGTGCAAGAAGGAGTTGATTTCACCCGAGAAAGCGAGATCATTAACCCAGGCGATAGGATGGTTTTAGTTACCGCCATAGCAAATCCGGCAAGACTTAGTCCGTTTTATGAAAAGTGCATAGGGCGAGAGTTTTTTGAAGATCATCATAGCTTTACCAAAGGCGAGCTTGAAGAGATTTTAAAGCGTTACAAAGCCACTTCGCTACTAGTTACCAAAAAAGATTTCGTAAAGATAGAGGAATTTGGCTTGCCGATATCTCTAATAACTCTTAAAACGACTCTTTCAAGCGATTTTAAAGAGCTTATCAAAGCTACTCTCTAGGCAAAATTTGTTATAATCGCCCAAAAAAGGATCAAATTTGCAAAAACATATCAAAACAGCCGAAATTATCGTATCCGCACTCCCGTATATACAAAAATTTAGAGATAAAATTTTCGTCATCAAATACGGCGGTGCGGCGCAAATAGACGAAAAGCTAAAAAACGACTTTGCACGCGATGTCGTGCTGTTAAATTTAGTAGGCATAAAAGTGGTCATTGTGCACGGCGGAGGCAAAAAGATAAATTCCATGCTTGAAAAACTTGATATAAAAAGCGAATTTGTAGACGGACTAAGAGTGACCGATGAAGCGACGATGGAAGTCGTTGAGATGGTGCTAAGCGGGCTAATAAACAAAGAGATAACGGCTCTTTTAAACAAGCATGGCGCAAAAGCCATAGGCATAAGCGGCAAGGATGCCAATATGCTAAATGCGGTCAAGTCAGATAGCGGTAAATACGGCTTTGTGGGCGATATCACCGATGTAGATGAAAATATCGTGCTAAATTTGCTTAAAGAGGGCTTTGTGCCCGTTATCGCGCCTATCGCAACCGATAAAAACGCAAACAGCTACAACATCAACGCCGATCTTTGCGCAAGCGCGATAGCATGCAAACTAAAAGCCGAAAAGATAATGTTTTTAACAGATACGGCAGGAATTTTAGACGGAGAAAAAAATCTCATAAGCAAGCTTGATGAAGCAAGTATAAAAGAGTTTAAAAACTCAGGCGTAATAAGCGGAGGCATGATACCAAAAGTAGATGCCGCACTTGCTTGCGTAAAAAGCGGAGTTAAAAACTCACATATCATAGACGGCAGACTGCCCCACTCCATACTTCTTGAGCTATTTACCGATGACGGAATAGGAACAATGATAAGATGAAATTTGTGATAACCTCCTGCGATAAAAAAGGCGCAAAAAAACTTTCAAAAAAACTCATAAAGCGTAAATTCGCAGCTTGTGTAAGCGTGATAAAGGCCAAAAGCACCTATGTATGGGAAAATGAAATTTGCTCTGAAAAAGAGAGAATTTTACTTATAAAAACGGATAAAAAATTTAAAAAAATAAGCAAATTTATAAAATCCAACCACAGCTACGAGCTTCCTGAAATCGCAATTATAAAAGCTGACGGTGCGCTTAAAAAATACGCAAAATGGGTTAGAAAATCAACAAAAGGCAAAAAATGAAACTTCACCAAACAAGAGCCAATGAAAATGAAAATTTAAACGCGGTTGAATTTAGCCACGCGCTTCTTGCGCCTAGTTCAAATTACGGAGGGCTTTATGCTCCGCTTAACCTGCCTAAGCTGGATGATGAATTTTTCGCGCAAGCAAAGGAGTTAAATTACGAGCAAATCGCGCTTGAGATCATTAAAAAATTTGAATTTGACGTTAAAAACGATGTATTTGAAAAAGCCCTAAAAAGATATCTGAAATTTGACAAGCCAAACGAGCCCGTTCAGATAAGAAAAATCGGCGAAAATTTATACATAAACGAGCTTTATCACGGACCTACTAGAGCTTTTAAGGATATGGCGCTTCAGCCGTTTGGAGTTATTTTAAGTGAGCTTGCTAAGAACAAGGGCGAAAACTACCTCATAATGTGCGCTACAAGCGGAGATACGGGTCCTGCTACGCTTGAAACATTTAGCGATGTGCCAAATATAAAAGTAGTCTGCCTCTACCCAAAAGACGGCACAAGCGAGGTTCAGCGCCTTCAAATGATAAACGCAAGCGCTAAAAATTTAAAAGTTATCGGCATAGAAGGCAACTTCGACGATGCACAAAGAGCGCTTAAAACGCTTTTGGCTAGCGAAAATTTCAAAACAGCCCTAAAAGAACTTGGAGTATCTCTAAGCGCTGCAAATTCGGTAAATTTCGGGCGAATTTTATTTCAGATCATATATCACGTCTACGCTTATGCATATCTGCTAAAAACAGGGGTTTTAAAAGCGCAAGAGAGTTTTGATATCATCGTACCAAGCGGAAATTTCGGCAATGCGCTTGGAGCATACTACGCTAAAAAAATGGGTGCAAAAATAGACAAAATCAAAATCGTCTCAAATTCAAATAATATCTTAACCGAATTTTTTACCACCGGCGTTTATGATCTTAGAGGCAAAACCCTTGTAAAAACCATAAGTCCGGCTATGGATATATTGATCTCGTCAAACGTCGAGAGATTGCTTTTTGATAAATTTGGAGCGGTTAGAACAAAAGAGCTTATGCAAAATTTATCTGAAAATGGCTTTTATAGGCTAAATTCAAGTGAGCTAGAAGAGCTTAAAAAAGATTTTGAAGCTGATTTTTGTAGTGATGAAGAGTGCGAAGAGATAATTAAAGAGCAAGCAATCAAAGACGTGATAATCGATCCTCACACAGCCACTTGCTTTAAGATGAGTTCAAATTTGACCCGCCCAACCGTGATCACCTCTACCGCCCACTGGGTTAAATTTGCGCCAAGTATGTTTAAGGCGTGTAAAAATGAAGATCTAAAAGATGAAAAGTCAGGACTTGAAGCCTTAGCAAAAGAATTTAGCGATATCGTTCCTGAGTCTATAAAGTCGCTATTTAGCTCACAAGCCGTTCATACCGACATAGCGCACAAAGATGAGATAGAGGATAAAATTCTAAACTGGATAAAGCAATGATAGTAATACCTGCTCGCCTTGCTTCAACAAGGTTTCATAATAAAATTTTACAGCCCATCAACGGCTCGCCGATGTTTATCGCAACCGCAAAAAGAGTGCAAAACGTGGATGAAATTTTAATCGCGGTTGATGATGAAGAGGTGCTTAAAATAGCTAAAAAATATGGATTTAAAGCGGTCATGACAAGCAAGGATCATCAAAGCGGAACTGACCGTATAAATGAGGCGGTTACAGTTTTAAACCTCAACAAAGACGAAATTATCATAAACGTTCAAGCCGACGAGCCTTTTATAGAGCCTGAAAATATAGCTAAATTTAAAGATTTCTGCGAAAATAACCGAGAAAAAGCATTTATGTTTTCATGCTACAAAACTATAGACGATAAAAATGCCGACGATAAAAATCTAGTTAAAGTCGTAACCGATAAAGACGGCTTTGCACTATATTTTTCTCGCTCAAGAATTCCTTTTAACAGAAGCGAATGCAATGCTTATAAAGCGCATCTTGGCATCTACGGATATAGCGTAAAAGCGCTTAGTGAATTTTGCGCATTTGAGCCCTCCTTCCTTGAAGATACGGAAAAATTAGAGCAACTAAGAGCGCTTGAAAACGGTAAAAAAATAGCCATGCTTGAAGTAAGTAGCCAAAGTATAGGCATTGACTGCGAAGAGGACCTACAAAGAGCCTTAAACAAATTCTTAAACAAATAGCCTTGCGTTGATTTAAATTAACGATTTGCGCGATGAAATTTGCTAAATTTACGCCAAAGGAAGCAAAATGACGCAAGAAAAATTTATAGAGCAAGTTAGCACAATGGCAAAGTTTTTGAGCATAAATTGCAAGGATAATCATCCAAGCGCTTTTAAAAACGAAATAAATTTAAATCTTGCATACAAAGGTGAAAACCTCAACTTTAACGTTTCCACATCGCTTTGCAAAGAGTGCGAAGAGTTGTTTTACTATGCTCACGAACGCCTTAGCCAGTGTCCGCACGAAGTAAAGCCAAGCTGTAGAAAGTGTCCGCACCCTTGCTACGAAAAAAGCAGATGGAAGCAGATGGCAAAGATAATGAGATATAGCGGCATGAAGCTTGGACTTACTAAAATTAAAAAGATGTTTGGATTTAGAACAAACAATGAGCATTAAAGAGTGTCAAATTGGCTGAATTAACAACTTATTCCATCACTAAAGGGTAAAAACTAAAGCCAAACAATCAATAAGCTTAAGAGATACTCTATTACTATAAAAGTACTTTTAAGAACTTTTTTGCCGACATTATCACAATATTTATTAAAAATAATAGTATATTCAAAAGATCATATGTTTCAATTTACAAATAAAAAATATTCAAAAATGCAACTTTATATTTTTGTATAATTTTCCCCATTAACCAAAAGCCTTTATAAAAGCCTGCTCTCCTATTATAAGTTTGGTTTTAATTCATTTTTTAGTAGAATTGCAAAGCACTCTGCTTGTATTATTATTTAAAACAGTTATTTATATCCAAAAGACTTTTTTAAATTTATTACTAAATTTAACCAATCTTTTAAATAAATTTGTATAAATGCTTTTAAATTTTGATTCTCTATTTGCATAAATTGCCGCAAAAACCTCTTCAAGCTGCACTCTTTCTTTTTGTGTTAATCTATCCATCTAAATTTCCTATCAATTTTCTTATTTTTTTAACTACATACACGACATCTTCATCATCAAGCTCGCAAAGAAGCTGACACACTGCAATAGCGGCTTGAGGCTTTGAAATTCCAAGCTTCCAATCCTGATAAGTTCTCATTGACACTCCAAGGCGTTTTGCCATTTGGGCTTGTGAAATTTTCTTACCCATATTTTTTGATTCGACAGCATTGTGCAACAAATTAAAAATATCACTTATCTCTACCATTGTATAATTATACAGTTTATATTATTAAATATACATAAATTATTATAGTATAATGAAAATAATTTATATAAAATCTATTTTATATTATATTTTATATTTTATTTATATTATTTTATACATTATTTCGTATAAATTTATTTAAATATATACAAATTTGATAAATCTAATATCCAAAAGACAATACTTTCCTTGTTAATTAAAATATGAGCATATAAGGCTAAAGTTATCTAAATAAAATCTTTTAATTTAAATACTTGACAATATCTAACTCAATATTGTATAATGCTTCTAGCAATTAAAATAAAAGAGTGCTAATATGATAAAAACCAGCAAGAGAGATTTGATTCTGCAATCTATCATAAAAGCTTATTTGAATGACAATTCACCAATTGGTTCAAGCGAGCTTTGCTCTCGTATGTCAGTAGCGATTCCTGCTTCGACTATCAGGGTTTATTTTAAAAAGCTATCAGATGAAGGAGCCATAACACAGCTTCATATAAGCGGAGGAAGGATACCTACCGCCTCAACTATGAACGCATATTGGCAAACTCATCTTAGCTTTGACAAAGAGCTTGAAATTTCAGATGAGTATTTTTTGAAAGAACTCGCCAGAGATTTTGAGATTTATTGCATGATTTACGGTAATAAGTATCAAATTTTAGAGGAAATTTTGAACTTAAACGATAGATTTTTAGTTTTAAATTTTAGTAGTGACGAGATTGCTCTTAAATTTGATCGTAGAGTCGAGAAATTTTTAAACAATCTTTTAGGAATTAGCTTGGATAGACTTGAGGAGATAGCGTCTCAAGTAGGATTAAACGAGCTTAAAAACAGAATCAAAGAGTTAAAGAGAACGAAAATTTATTTTCAGGAAAATGAAAAAATAGCCTTTAGTATGTTTAAAGACGAGAGATTTAAAACAATATTAGATCCCGGCTTTGAGCGGTTAATGAGTTCAAATTTAGCGTTTTCTCCGCTTTTTGACGATGGGCATATCGGTATAAAGCAAGACGTGAAATATCTTGGCGATGAGGCTAAGATGATTTGTGCGGGAAGCGTTTATACGGATTATGAGAAATTTTTTAACTATATAAAGGATGCGGCATGAGTGAAGAGATAAAAGCACAAGATCTAATACCTGATGAAGGTAGCGATGAGAGCATTAGCTTTGGCGATGATAATCTAAAAAATCTTGAACTTCAAAAGCAAATTGATGAGCTAACGGATAAGTATTACAGAGCCAATGCTGATTTTGAAAATATCAAAAAACGCTTTGAAAAAGAAAAAGTTGATCTAGTAAATTATGCTAACGAAAAATTTGCAAGAGATCTTTTGCCGGTGATTGACGCGCTGGAAATGGCGGCAAATTTCAATCCGGAAGGCGATGAATTTGCAGCCAAAATCAAAGAGGGCATCAATATCACTATAGACCAGTTTAAAAAATGCTTTGAAAAGCACGGCGTAACGGCTATTAGCACGGATGGTGAATTTGATCCGAATGTGCACAATGCCATGATGAGAGTTGAAAGCGATGCTCACGAAAGCGGTGCGATCGTGCAAGTGATACAAAAAGGCTACCTTATAAACGGTAGAATTTTGCGTCCTGCAATGGTTTCTGTGGCTAAATAGATATTACAAATCAAGGAAAGATAATGGCAAAAGCTAAACAAAAAAGAGATAGCGGAAAACTATATTCTGAAGAAGAATTGAAATGTATACGAGATTATATCGAAACAAATGGAGAATTTCATGATTATGAAACCGCAAATGTTTATGCGCCATATCACTTTGAAAAAACAGGCAAAGAACGCTCAGGTCATGCATTATATATGTGTGCATGGAGGATTATAGACGGAAAATATAATCATATATTACAAAAACAATAAAAAAAATAATTTTAAATAAAAAGGAAAAACAATGGGAAAAGTTATAGGAATAGACCTTGGTACGACAAACTCTTGCGTAAGTGTCTATGAAAGAGGTGAGAGCAAGGTTATACAGAACAAAGAGGGCAAAAACACAACTCCTTCTGTCGTAGCATTTACAGATAAAGGAGAAGTTTTAGTAGGCGACAGCGCAAAACGTCAAGCCGTTACAAATCCGGAAAAGACCATCTACTCTATAAAAAGAATTATGGGTCTTATGAGCAACGAAGATGCCGCAAAAGAGGCTAAAACTCGCTTGCCGTACCATGTTGTGGATAGAAACGGCGCTTGCGCTATCGAGATAGCCGGCAAGGTATATACTCCGCAAGAAATTTCGGCTAAAGTCTTAATGAAGCTAAAAGAAGATGCCGAAGCATATCTTGGAGAGAGCGTTGTAGATGCGGTTATAACAGTACCTGCTTACTTTAACGACAGTCAAAGAAAAGCAACAAAAGAAGCAGGCACGATAGCGGGACTAAACGTGCTTCGTATCATAAACGAGCCTACGGCAGCCGCTCTTGCATACGGGCTTGACAAAAAAGAGGCTGAAAAAATAGTAGTTTATGACCTTGGTGGCGGTACTTTTGACGTAACGGTTCTTGAAACAGGCGATAACGTAGTAGAGGTTCTCTCAACAGGCGGTAATGCGTTCTTGGGAGGCGATGACTTTGATAATCGCTTGATAGATTGGCTAGCTGACGAGTTCAAAAAAGAAAACGGAATCGATCTAAAAGGCGATGTAATGGCACTTCAAAGACTAAAAGAAGCTGCCGAAAATGCCAAAAAAGAGCTTAGCTCCGCTCAAGAAACAGAGATAAATTTACCATTTATCACGGCTGACGCGACAGGCCCTAAGCACCTTGTTAAAAAGCTTACAAGAGCAAAATTTGAAAGCATGATCGATGATCTTGTAGGAGAAACGATTAACAAGATTAACGAGGTTGTAAAAGAGGCGGGATTAAACAAATCCGAAGTAAAAGAGATCGTTATGGTTGGTGGTTCTACGCGCGTGCCGTTAGTTCAAGAAGAGGTTAAAAAGGCTTTCGGCAAAGAGCTAAATAAATCCGTAAATCCTGATGAAGTGGTTGCCATAGGTGCGGCGATACAAGGTGCGGTTATCAAAGGCGACGTAAAAGACGTATTGCTTCTTGACGTTACTCCGCTAAGCCTTGGTATCGAAACACTTGGCGGCGTGATGACAAAGATCATAGAAAAAGGCACAACCATACCTGTTAAGAAAAACCAAGTGTTCTCAACAGCCGAAGATAATCAAAGTGCAGTTACCATACACGTTCTTCAAGGCGAGAGAGAATTTGGAAGAGATAATAAATCTCTTGGGCAATTCAACCTCGAAGGAATCCCGCCTGCTCCTCGCGGAGTGCCTCAAATAGAGGTTGAATTTGATATCGACGCAAACGGAATTTTAACTGTTTCAGCTAAAGATAAGGCGACGGGCAAGGCTCAAAACATCACGATTTCAGGCTCAAGCGGACTAAGTGATGACGAGATAAACAAGATGGTAAAAGACGCAGAGCTTCATAAGGAAGATGATAAAAAGCGCAAAGAGGCGGTTGAGGCAAGAAATCAAGCTGATTCACTAGCTCACCAAACAGAAAAGAGCCTAAACGAGCTTGGAGATAAAATTTCAGGCGAAGATAGAGCAAATATCGAAAGCGCTTTGAATTCGTTGAAAGAGACGCTAAAAGATGAAAATGCAAGCAAAGAGCAGATAGACGCTAAAGTAAAGGCGCTTAGCGAAGCAAGCCACAAGCTAGCAGAAGCGATGTATAAGAAAGACAACGCTCAAGCCGGCGAGCAAAGCGGCGGAGCAAACAAGAAAAAGGATGACGACGTAATCGACGCTGAAGTTGAATAATATAGAAATTTAAGGGGTGGCTTCGCCCCTTAAATTTATCTCAGCTCATACAAACTACAAATTCTTTCAAATAAGTTTTACTATATCTACTATGACCAACAGCTGCAACGGCTTGATTTCCAAGATCGCTATAAGCTTTTTCTTAAGCCTGTTGCAAATTGCGCTTACTCTCGCCATATAAAACTCATCAGAGCTTCTAACTTGCAAAAACTTATACAAAGTGTTTTACGCGCGGCATACTATGCAAAACCTATACGCTTTTATAATCAGAATTTTATAGATGATATGAAGCAGAAATTTAAATGGAGAGTTTAAACCCTCCATTTAAATTTTACCCAAGTAGCCTTGTAACTTGATTTTGTAAATTTGAAGTATTGTGAATTTGAGCAAATATAGAAGCGTTAAGCTTGATAGTGTTTGAATTTAAAGAGCCGATGTTTTTTGCTAAATCATCGTTTAATAAATTAGCTTCGCTTGCTCTTAGCGCGGTATTTTTAGCCAAACCTGCGTTTATGCTTGAAAAAATTCCGTTTTGAGTAGAGCCTATCTCGGAGCGAAGAGAGTTGATCGAAGATATAAAATCAACCACGCTTTGCTGATCGTTTATATCCAAATTCTTTAAATTCACACTCGATAAATTCACGCTTGCGGTTTTATCTCCCGTAAAAAAGCTCAAATTTTCAGAAAATATATTTTTACCGTTAAAGCTAGCTTGCGTAAGGCTATCTTGCATGGATTGCGCAAGCGCGCTTGCCTCGCGAGTTAGCATATTTCTTTGATCTTGATTTAATATGGGGCTATTCATTTTAACGGATAGCTCATTTATCCTATCGGCACTTTTGGTTATGTTTTCAAGCGTAGAATCAGCTATCTGAAGTATCGCGATAGAGTCGTTTGCATTAGCTATACCCTGCTCTAAAGCCGAACTTTGGCTTCTTAAATTATCCGCTATAATCAAATTCGAACTATCCTCGCCGCTTATAGCACGATTTACTGCTATGTTGTTTAGAGCTTTTTGAGTCGCGTTTTTTGCTTGATCCAGATACTGATTTTGAGTGCTTGCAAAATTATTTCCAAGTTTCATATAAATCTCCTATTTTTTACTCATTATACAGATAGGCTCATAAATTTCTTATAAACCTATGCCCGTTAGCTCGTTATATCTAATTTCAACCGATCGCTTATGCGCAGTTAATCCCTCAGCCTCCGCAAGCTTCATGCAAGCTTGCCCGAGCTCCGTGATGCCTTTTGCGCTAACGGATATGATAGAGCTTTTTTTGATAAAATTTTCAACACCTAAAGGCGAGTAAAATCTAGCGCTTCCTCCTGTCGGTAAAGTATGGTTTGGTCCTGCAAGATAATCACCCATAGCCTCAGGCGTAAAGTGCCCTATAAATATAGCGCCCGCATGCCTTATATCAGCCATAATCTCCATAGCGTCGTTTGTGGCTATCTCAAGATGCTCAACCGCCAGTTCGTTCATCAGCTCAACGCACTCTTTTATATCGCGAGCTACGATAATCGCGCTTTTATTCTCTATACTGGCCCTTGCGATTGATTCTCGTTGCAAGCTTTTTAGCTCCTCGTTTATACACCTTTGAACCTGCGAGGCGAAAGCTTGGTTTGGAGTTATCAAAAACGCACTGGCAAGCTCGTCATGCTCCGCTTGACTTAGCATATCTATAGCTATATGGCGAGGATTTGCACTCTCATCGGCTATCACTCCTATCTCACTAGGTCCCGCTATCATGTCGATATTTACTTCACCGTAAACAAGCTTTTTAGCAGTGGCCACATAGATATTTCCGGGGCCCGTTATTACATCTACTTTTTTTATCAAATTTGTTCCATACGCCATAGCGGCAATAGCGCTCGCTCCGCCTACTTTATAAGCCTCTTTGATGCCGCAAATATGCATCGCCGCCAAAAGCAGCTTATTTACCTTGCCTTCAACGGCAGGAGTGCACACGACTATCTGCTTAACTCCTGCAACTATGGCAGGTATAGCATTCATAAGAAGCGAGCTTGGATACGCCGCCTTTCCACCGGGTATATAAAGCCCCGCTCTATCTACTGGCGTATATTTAGCTCCCAAAAGAACTCCTTGATCGTCCTTTTGTGTCCATGTTTGAGGAAGGCTTTTTTCATGATAAGCCTTAATACGATCATAGGCTAAATTCAAAGCGTGTCTTAATGAATCATCTATTCCATCATAGGCTCTTTGCATATCGACAGGATCTATTTTAAAATCCGCTTCATTTGGCTTCCAGCGATCAAATTTGCCAACCTGTTCAAAAAGAGCAGCATCACCGTTTTTTTTCACATCGTTTAAAATTTCCAAAACAACGGGAGTTACGCTTCCCATATCCATATCCGAGCGATTTACCAGCTGTTTAAAGCTATCTTTAAAATTCTCATCGCTTGTAAGTAAAAATTTCATCTTATCACCTTTTATTTATCTTTCTTTCATATCTAAGCTTTTGGCTGATATTGCCCAAAATTCCGCCCTGATGGATATATAAAATCTCGTTTTCAAATTTATCCAAATTTGAAAAAAGAGTTATAAGCCCCACAGGGTCGTATATGAGATCAAATTCCACCTTTGTCTCTTTTAAAATTTCTTGCCAAATTTCATAAAGCTCAAATTTCAAATCTCCAAAGTGATACTTCTTTGGCGGATTTAAAATTTCAACCTTTGAATTCAAATCAAGAGCCGAAATTTGCTCCCTTAAATACTCCTCATCCCCCACGCAAGGACAGGTTAGCACTCTAAATTTAGTGTGCTTTGCAAGATAAGCCGCACTCGTTCCGGTTCCTGATGGCAAAAATATATCAACCGTTCTGTCACTACTGCTAGCCCAGCCTTCTATCTCTCTAGCTTGAGTTATAAAACCCGCTTCAGCCTCGGGCTGTGCCACGCCTTCATTTATAAAAAGCGCTTCTTTGCCGCTTGCAAGCTCTTTTGCTTTAGCTTCTCTATTTTCATCTATAAAAAGCTTCATGCCGTTTTGCAAGGCGAATTTGAAATTTCCGATAGGATTTTCTCTCAAATTTGAGCTTAGATGAGATACTACGTAACAAAACTCAAGCCCTTTCATCTTAGCAAAAACGCTTAAGCTATACATCGCATTTGACTGACTTGAGCCGTGGCTTACTACTCTTTTGACGCCGTTTAGGTTTGAATTTAAAAAATACTCAAGCTTTCTGGCTTTATTGCCGTTAAATTCACCTCCGATAAGATCATCTCTAAGTAGATAAAAGCTAAGATTTCTAAATTTGATAGGCTCAATATTTTTTATTTTGTCGCTCCAAAAACTCTTCGATCTCTCTCATGGCTTCTTTATCCGAGATTGAAATCTTAATCTCAATCCGCCTTGAAGCCTCGGCATCTTCCTTGCCGTCTTTCATGACAAGATCGCCAAAACTACGCCCGCTAGCTATAAGATACTCTTCTAATCTCTTATCGCTATTCCAAGAGTATATAAACTCAAGCACCTCATAAGCGCGCTTTTGCGACAGATCAAGGTTATACAGATAGCTTCCTACCGAGTCAGTGTGTCCTTCGATGACGATTTTATCGATATGCTTGCGAATTTCATCGCTATTTAAAACAGCCTCGAAGTAACTCTGCAAGATCTCTTTAAGCTTCTCTTTTGACTCCTCTTTAAGAGTGTGCGAGCCAACGTCAAATAGTATAGAATTTGGCAGAGCAACAACTCCTGAAGCAGGATCGATATGAACCTTATCGCCAAGCTTAGAGCGTAAATTCGAGATGACGTTTGAGTGCAAAAGACCTAAATTTTTAATCTGCGTTTTAGTATCGTTGTAATCTTTTTCAAGATTTTCATACCTCAATCCTTGAGCCTCAAGACTTGCCAAAAGCTCGCTTACTTGGCGTTCTTTTTCGCTGAGGCTTATTATAAGTTCTTTAACTTGCAGATCCAAATTTTCAATCGTCTTATTTGCATCATCAAGCTTATGCGCATAAGCTGAAGTGATATTTTCAAGGCGTGATTTTTCATCTCTTATCCTGCGCAAGCGCTCGTTTATAAGCTCGTTTATCTCTGCCAATTCTTGATTTTCAAGCTTTGCGGTGTTTAAATTTGAAAAGATATTTTGTATAAGAGCCTCTTTGTTTCTAAGCTCTTTTTGAGCTATAGTAAGATTTTGCTCTTGGGATTTTAAATTTACTTGAAGGCGCGCTATATCGCTTTGCGTAAGGACATATTTGACGACTACCGCACCGATTATCAGCATAAAGACAAACATAAGCCCGGCCATCAAATCGGCATAAGATATCCAAAATGTCTGATCGGAATTGTGTCTTTTATCTTCTATCTTCATCTAATATGCTTGTTTTTTCTATGCTTTCAAGGATTTCACTAGCCTCTTCATCAAGTTTCATAATGTCTTTTCTAAGCTCGCTAATAAGCGTACTGTTATCTTCGTATGCCAAGCTAGCTTCATCGTCAAAAGCCGTTTTAAAAGCCTGCACTCCGTCTATCAAAGAGTCTTTAAAGCCGTCCATGGCTTGCTTTTGTTTTTCTAAAATTTCATTACTAAATATATGAAGCGAATTATTAAAGCTCATAACTCCGCTTTGAATTTCACTCACGCTTCGTTCAAGACGTGAAATTTGATCGCCGCCGACTTCATAAAGTCTGTTGTATTGCTCTGAAAATTTTATCTGCATATCTTTGATGTTGCGATTAAATTGATTGATGACGTTTAAAATTTCGCTATGAATTTTAACCAAATCCCTTTGCTCTTTTGTCGTCTTTAGTAGCGTATTCATCGTTTGCTTTACACTTTCACTGCTAAGCTTCACCGCATTTTCTTCAGCCTTTAAGATGTCGGTAAAAATTTGAAATTTCTTGTTTATAGCTCTATCAAGCTCGGTAAAAAACTCCTGATTGCTCACATGCTCAAAGATAACTCCGATCTTTTCAAAGTGCATTAAGCTCTGCTGCAAATAGCGTTTATCGATCTCTTCCTTGCTCCAGAAAAAATCACTCGTGGCGTTTTTTTGCCGTCTAACGAGAGTTTCAAATTTGCTCATCCCGTATCGCTCAAAAAATATCCACCAAAGTGCAAGAAAAATTCCGTAAATAGAAACGTAAAACGCAGTCGCAACGCCGCTTAAAAGGATAGAAATTTCCTTTTCAAGACCGACTGTGTTTGATGAGTTAAACTCGGGCATTGAGATAGCTATGCTTATAAATGTTCCTAAAATTCCAAGCATAGGGAAAATTCCCGCTCCGACCGAAGCGAAATTTTCGTTTCTTAAATTTCTTGTATAGTATGTTACAAAATCATCAAAGCTGGCATTTGATTTGGTATCTTTGCCGATCACTAAAAGATGCTTGATGATGTATTCTTTGAGACTTCGCTTGAAGTCAGCCCCGCTTTGCTCAAAATAGCAGCAAGCAAGCTCGGCGCTATGTTTAGCAAATATGAGCGCAACTACAAGTATCACACCCATCATAATGACTGTGTGAAGTCCGATATCGAAATTTATCTTTTTAAAATATCCAAGAAGCGCTACTACATAGATAAGAACTGGTACAAAAACTATCTTAAGATAGACAAAAGACGCTCTCCTGCCCTTGGTTTCAGGGATAGCCAAGTCGGCAAATGCGTTATTTTTGACATCCATACTTAAGCCTAGTTTCTATTTAAGCAGTTTAGATCCTCAAAGGCTACCATCAAACGATTAACCATACTCTCTTCGCCGCATCTTAACCATTTGCGCGGATCATAGTATTTTTTATTCGGCTTATCTTCGCCTTCAGGATTTCCGATCTGTCCTTGCAGATAGGCTCTATGTTCCAGCTCATACCCTCTTACTCCATCCCAAAACGCCCACTGCGTATCGGTGTCGATATTCATCTTGACAACTCCGTAGCTAACGGCATCTTTGATATCTTTTAGCTCGCTTCCGCTTCCGCCGTGAAAGACGAAATTTACGGGATTTTTGCAAGAAGTATTAAATTTATTAGCAACATACTCTTGAGAATTCTTTAAAATTTCAGGTCTTAGCACTACGTTTCCGGGTTTATAAACCCCATGTACGTTGCCAAAACTAGCCGCTATGCTAAATCTATCGCTTATCTTACTAAGCCTTTCGTAGGCAAGAGCCACATCTTCAGGCTGGGTATAAAGAAGCGCATTGTCAACTCCCGTGTTATCCACGCCGTCCTCTTCTCCTCCCGTTACGCCAAGCTCTATCTCAAGGCTGATACCCAGCTCGCTAAGCTCGGCAAGATACTTTTCGCAAGTGCTTATGTTGTCTTCCAAGCTCTCTTCACTAAGATCAAGCATATGAGAGCTAAAAAGCGGAGTTGAGTGAAATTTCTTATAGTCGCGACTAAATTTGATAAGCTCGTCTATCCAAGGAAGCAACTTCCTAGCCGCATGATCGGTATGAAGGATTACAGGCACTCCGTAAGCTTTAGCAAGCATATGCACATGCGAAGCTCCGGCTACTGCACCCAGTACCGCAGCGTTTTGGCAGGCTTTGCCCGCATAAAACGCCGCTCCTCCGTTTGAAAACTGAATAATAACGGGTGAGTTAGCCTTCTTCGCCGACTCCAATACGGCATTTACCGAGTCGCTTCCTACGACATTTACGGCAGGGATCGCAAATCCCTCTTGCTTGGCATAGTTATAGAGTTTATTTACATCATCGCCTACCAAAACTCCCGGCTTTACTATATCTAAAACACCCATTTTACACCTCTTATTTATATTCTATTTTTGCTTTAGAGCGAAGAGCGTCGCCTCTTTTTCTCATCTCGTCTCTAAATTTTTCCATCTTTAAGCCGGCTTCTATCTGTCCTTTTGCTTCATTTAAAGGAACCGCTCCTGCAACTTTGCTATCTTCTTTTAAGATTACATGGTAGCCAAATTGCGATTGGACAGGTTTTGTTGTGATTTCGCCTTTTTTAAGTGCAAATGCCGCATCGGCGAATGGTTTAACCATTTGAGATTGACCAAACCAGCCAAGCTCGCCGCCGTTAGCGCCCGAGCCTTGATCAATTGATTTTGATTTTGCAAGCTCCATAAATTTAGCCACAAGAGCGTCGCCTTTTAGATTTTTTAGTTGAGCTATTATCTCGTTTGCAGCCTTCTCGTCAGCTACTAGGATATGTTTAGCTTTAGCTTGAGCAGGGATTGAAAACTGCTCTTTGTTTTTATCGTAAAATGCTTTTATATCAGCTTCGCTTACTTTGATATCATCATAAATTTTCTTCATCCATATATCAAGCATAATAGCGTCTTTTGCCTCCTCAAGAGCCTCCTTAAACTGCGCTTCTTTTTCTACGCCGCTTTTTTTGGCCTCTTTTGCAAGAAGTTTTCTGCTGATAGTCTCGTCTATAACTTTTCTTTGAGTATCCGCAGGAAGTTGTTGCAAATGCACGCCGGGCATTGCGCCAAGAGTTATAGCCACATCCTTATCCTCGATATTCATACCGTCAACAGTTGCATAAACTGCTGCGTTTAGACTTACGGCCGCAGCCAAACTTAAAGCCCCGAATAAAACTTTATTCATCATGCTTATTCCTTTTTAAAAAATTTGTTTAAAATTATAGCAAGAAAGTAATTAATGTTAGGTTATAATTTATTAAAAATTTTTACTAAAAGGACTTAAAGTAGCCCGATATGAGAACAAAAAAAGATATAAAAGCGATCAAAGAGCGGTTTTTGCTCCATTTTAAAGACGCAAGAAGCGAGCTTAAATTTAACAACCCTTACGAGCTTTTGGTGTGCGTTATGCTATCTGCTCAGTGCACGGATAAGCGAGTAAATTTAATAACGCCTGAGCTTTTTAAAAGCTATCCGGATATAAAAAGTATGGCAAACGCGAACTTGGCAAGTGTTAAAATGCTCATACAAAGCTGTAGTTTTTTTAATAACAAAGCCCAAAATTTAATCAAAATGGCAAAAAGCGTAATGGAGAATTTTGGCGGTGAAATTCCGCTTAGCGAAGAGGAACTGGTAAGCTTAGCGGGTGTCGGACAAAAGACGGCTCACGTAGTTCTTATCGAGCACAACGGAGCAAATTTAATGGCCGTAGATACGCACGTATTTCGCGTATCTCATAGACTAGGCTTAAGTAGAGCCAAAACTCCCGAAGGAGTGGAGATGGATCTAACAAAAGCTTTTAAAACAGACCTAAACACGCTTCATCAAGCAATGGTTCTTTTTGGCAGATATACATGTAAGGCGATTAAGCCAAATTGCGACGAGTGTTTTTTAAACGACCTTTGCAAGAGCAAGGATAAGAGAATTTAGCTTAAATTTAATTGTCTTGCGAATTTAAAATAGCTACGGCATATAATGCTTAAAATACCGTAGCTAGGTTATTAAAGATTATTGAAAACGAGCGATTATATTTCTTACTACCTTATCCATCATCTGGACAGACTCTATCTCGCAGCGCTCATTTACCGAGTGAGGCGAGTGGATGTTCGGTCCGATAGAGCAAGCTTCAAGTCCGGGCTGCTTGCTTACTAAAATTCCGCATTCAAGCCCTGCGTGAACGGCTGAAAATTTAGCTTCTGGCTTAAATTTTTTAAGCTCTTCAAGCACTACTTCGCTAAATTCGCTAATAGACGGACTCCAGTTAGCCGAACGATCTCTTACGCTAACGTCAAATCCAAGAGCATCAGCTAATGTCTTAGTCTCAAAACCTACGATATCAAGCCCTTCTCTAGTCATAGCCCTTCCGAAGAAGTCAAATTCCACCAAGCCGTCTTTTTGCTTGACGGTTGAGAGATTTATGCTGTTATTTACCATATTTAGCTCGACATTATAGCTTCTTACGCCTTGCGGGAATGAGTTAATAAGGGCTAAAATTTTACCACTATGAGCCAGCACCTCAGCCTTATCTTCATTAAGAGCAACTACTTCTACAAGGCCGTCTGATTTTAGCTCTTGCGCGCAAAGCACCTTGCATCTTGCATTTGCAGGGATAGAGTTGCTTCTTTCGCCAAAGTCAAGACTGATCAGCTCACAACCGTTTTCGGCTAAAAATTTGCCGATTATCTTTATGGAACTTGGGATGTTTTTATGAATTTCATTACCCGAGTGACCACCCGGAAGTCCAGTAACACTTACTTCATAAACTTTTCCGCTTTTTTTAACTTTTTCATCGCTTACCTTTGCGCTTACGTTTATACCGCCTGCACAGCCTAAAGTCACACGATCATCCTCTTCGCTGTCTAAATTTAACAAATTTGGAGCGATAATCTTACTTTTAAATCCGTTTGCGCCTACAAGCCCAACCTCTTCATCGTTTGTAAATAGACACTCTAAATTCGCAAATTCTCTCATTGCACCCATCATCATGGCTACACCTATGCCGTTATCTGCACCTAAAGTTGAGTTTTTAGCTCTTAAAATCCCGTTTTCTTCGATAAGTTCCAGCTTTGGAGCAGCACCCACGCAAACCATATCATAGTGGCTTTGAAGGCAAATTTTAGGATTTCCCTTGTGAGCGTGTATATTTCCAAGCTCGTCCACATCTACATTAAAGCCTTGAGATTTGGCAAATTCGACCAAGAATTCTCTCATCTGTTCTGTCTCATAGCTACAGTGAGGAATTTCACAAAGCTTTTTAAAGTCGCTCATAACGTCATTTTTTTGCATTTCTACTCCTTTAAGTTGTTTATTATCTTACCTTTATAGCCTGTTGTTGCTACCGCGTCTAAGAGTTGTTGCTCGCTTATATCTTTAAGCGTCTTAACAACTGCCGTCTTATCGCGCAAACTAGCCTTCACCTCTTTTACGCCATCTACTTTTAATAGCGCTTTTCTAACCATAGCCGTACAAAGCGGACAGTGCATCTCCTCAACCAAAATAACAACTTTTTGATCGGCAAATACAAAAGCGCAAAGCAAGATAAGAGCGATAAATTTACGCATAGATAGCTCCCAAAACTTCAGGATATGATAGCAAAATAAACACAAAAACAGCTAAAAAAACGTATATCAAAAGCCATTTTTTGCCTGTTTTTTTAAGCGAGCAACTTCTATCTTTTTTAAAAAAATAAAATATAGAAAGAGCCAAGCAAACAAGGGCAAGAATACTTAAAATCCCTCTAAATTCGCTTAGCTGCTCGGTAAAACCAAAAAGAGTGAACGTATATCCAAATATCAAAAAAACAAGTGCCGGCAAGCAGCAAAGTGTAGCCGCAAAAGCACTTATTATCGAAGCGATGGCTAAAAATACGCTTCTCAAGCTTTTAACTCTTGTGCGGTATAGTCGTAGCTAAATTCTTTTGGCGAATAATAATTTGCCGTATTTCCGTCAGTTTCCGCATACGGATAGCCGAAGTTGTTTAGCGGGATTTGCTCGGGCTCGGGCTTTAAGATGAAGTCGCGCCCGTAGTTAAATCCTACCCAGCACATCTCCCAATTGCCAAAGAGATATTCGCGAATTTTGCTTAGCTTCTCATCGCTATTGCTTAGCTTTTCGCCCAGACGCACTTTAGTAACATCGGCAGGATCTACGGGTATCCAGCCGTATCCTTTAAGATAAAATTCCGCCCTGCAATGCTGTCCGCCTGAAATTTTAGCAAGTCCGTTTTCATCCGCCTTGCCCATCTCGTTTGAAAATCTGCTTTGACCGACTCTTATGCCAAAGAGCTCTCTAGCAGGTATCTCAACTGCTCTGCAAAGCCCTACAAAAACGGAGTTTATATCGGTACATTTGCCCACGAGCTTTCCGCTTTCAAGTATCGCTTTTACATCTCCTAGACCGCATCCTATGACGCTATTATCACGCTGCATGGTGTTTGCAACCCAAGTGTATATAGCTTTTGCCTTTTCAAGATCGCCTTTTATGCCTTTTACGATCTCATCAGCCTTTTGCTTTACTATGCCTGTATTTGGGATTTGCTTAGTAGGTTTTAAGAAAAACTCAACTTCAGGGCTAAGTTTTTCGTTTTCGTTGAAATTTACCTTGCTAAAATCAGTGTTTCTCTCTTGTGTTTGCACACGAAATTTAAGCTCTAAATTGCCATCTTTTTCATCTTCGTTAAATCCCGCATAAAGCGTAGGTATCACAAGATCTGAGATGTAGTGCTCTTTTGCGTTTGTCGATACATCATAGTTGCTTACAAGTTGCTGATATTCGTTACCGACAAGAAGCGGAACCCAAAGCCTGCTAAGCTTGCCCTGCTCTTTTAGACTATGCTTAAAGCTAACGTCAAAAATTCTATTTTTGTTAGGCGTCTTAATCGCCTCAATGTTAGCTAAAACAACATTAGGCGCAAAACTAGCCGCACCGACAACCGCACTAAATTTGAAAAAATCACGTCTTTGCATGAAAATGCCTTGTATAAATATAGTTGCACCGCAACTCTTAATAGGTATTTTACTTGCTAATTACTAAAATTCGTTTGAAAATTTTATACTACTTAAATGCTATAAATGTGGCGAAATTTGCCCACCTAAACAAGCACTCCACACTCTTAAATCCCGCATTTAAAGCAAGCTCTCTGTTTTCGGCTTCAGTGTATGGTATCAGCACGTTTTCAAGAGCTTCTCTCTTTTGAGCGATTTCGAATTTAGAATACCCTTGATTTAGCTTGTAGTTTTCGTAAATTTCGATGATATTTTTACTTAATGTCTTATCTTCAAATATCATCTTTTCGCTAAAGACGAAAATTCCGTTTTCATTTAGGCTCTCGTAAATTTTGCCTACGAATTCCTGTCTTTTTATAGGGCGGATAAACTGCAAAGTATAGTTCATCAGCACCGCATCTTGCACACCTAAATCGCACTCCAAGATATCGGCAAGCTCAAGAGTTATATTTGCGCCATAAGCTCTTATCTTGGCGTTTGCATTTTCAAGCATGGCGGCTGCGTTATCTATACCGCGCAAATTCAGATCACTTCTCGCCTCATAAAGCCTTAGCAAAGTAGAAGCCGTAGAGCAGCCAAGATCTAGCACAAAAGCTTCTTTTTTTAAGGTTTTTACAAGAAATTCGACAATGAGACTTTGGGCTATATCATAGTGCGGAACCGAGCGGTTTATCATATCGTCAAACACGCTAGCGACCGCAGCGTCAAATTCAAACTGCTTTTTTATCGGCTCTTTAAAAATTTCATCTCTCATCTTTGCGCCACGCCCCCTCTTATCATCTTGTCGTCTATATACAGATCACAGGTTCCTACGAATTTAGAAGCCTCGCTTATGTCGAATTTAATCTGCGCTTTTAAACTGCTTAAATCGGCAAATTTCATATTTCCGCGAAGTCGCTTTATAAAGCATACCGCCACGTGGCTTGCGTTTGATATATTTTCGTTTATGACGTGAGTTTCTACGCTAAATTTGCCGTCCGTACTTAAGCGATTTCCGATAAAAGTTACCGAACCGTAAGTCTTATAGCCTATTCTGGTTCTGGTTGCATAAACGCCCTCGATAGGCAAAAGATAGTTTTTCACGTCCAAATTTAGAGTCGGCACAAGCTCTTTTTGCCCTATTCCTTGACCTTTGATTACATCGCCTTCGATTGAGTATTCGCGCCCTATTAAGAGATTTGCCTCGTAAATTTGCCCCTGTTTTATAAACTCTCGAATCGCAGAGCTATGCACACCCATACCCTCAAAGCAAACTTCCTCTACGATATCAACCTCACCGTCAAAAATTCGCCTCAAATCATATTTATCCCACGCCCTGTTTCGACCAAATCTAAAATCAAATCCCACGACTATCTTTTTTAAATTTTTAAAATCTCTTTTCAAAAGAGCTATAAATTCATCTCCGCTAAGCCCTTTTATAGCGTTAAAATCATACAAAAAACACGGATATCTCGAGTATTCGGCGCGCTTAAGCTTTGGAGTGATGTTTGCCTTGTTTTTATCGATGACAACAAGCCCGCCAAATTCGCCTAAACGATTTAAAAGTTCCCTGTGCCCGCGATGCACCCCGTCAAAATGCCCGATAGCAACGGCGGTGATATTATCCTTTGTTAAAAGCGTAGAAAAATTCGGCATTTCCTTCCTTTCCTCTTACTTCGCACTGCCGACACTCCCGTAATACCAAGCCCAAATTTGCAGCCGCAAGCTCAAATTTCGCTCTTGCTCGCGATAAAGCCTTGGCATCGGTTACGACTCCTTTTTTATTGCGCTTAGCTTCACGCCCAACCTCAAACTGGGGCTTAAAGAGTATTATTATATCCTTTTTGGCAACTTTTAAAATGTCGGGCAAAATTTGCACTACCGAGATGAAACTCACATCGCAGGTTACTACGTCAAATTTCATATTTTCATCTTCAAATTTTGCCTCACGGGCAAACTCTCTTATGTCGGTATCTTCTTTCACCTCAACTCTGCTATCGTTTTTTAAGCTCTCATCAAGCTGGCTATTGCCCACGTCAAGCGCGGTTACTCTACCGGCTAGATTTTGAAGCAAAATTTGCACGAAGCCTCCCGTGCTGCTACCGATATCAAGAGCGGTTTTACCCTTTAAATCAAGCTTATAATTCTCTAAAAAGCTCTTTAGCTTAAGCGCTCCTCGCCCGACGTAAATCTCTTCAAGCAAATTTATACTATCCTCGTTGTTAACTTGCGAATTCGGCTTGGTTTGAGTCTTGCTATTTAATAAAATTTTGCCCGATTTTATAAGCTCGCTAGCCTTGTTTCTGCTGATATTTAGCCTTTGCGCCGCAAACAGATCAAACCTCATCACAACCCCTAAAAGCAGCCAAATTTAACCTCAAAGCATCCCCATAAGCTCTTCTTCGCTTATCACTCTAACGCCAAGCTCAAGCGCCTTATCAAGCTTACTTCCGGCCTCGCTTCCTGCTAAAACAAAATCGGTCTTTTTGGAAACCGAGCCTGAAACCTTAGCGCCGTGAGCTTCCAAAATAGCCTTAAATTCATCTCTACCCTTACTAAGCGTGCCTGTTATCACAAATGTTTTACCGCTTATATCGCTTTGTTTAACTTCAAATTTCTCAAATTTCGGAGTTACAAAGCTTAAAAGTTCTGTTAAATTTGATCTATTTACCTGCATAAACTCCACATAGCTCTCAGCCATCGCGTCACCAAAGCCGTCAATGCTCATAAGCTCCTCATAGCTAAGCTCTAGCCACTTGTCGCCAAACTGCCTTGCTATCTTCTTAGCCGCAACCTCTCCGATATGTTCTATTCCAAGACCGGTTATGAAGCTATGCAGATTTGGAGTGCGCGCGATATCAATAGCATTTAGCAAATTTGAAATTTTCTTATCCTTAAAGCCCTCAAGACTTGATAATTCATTTTCACTAAGCCTGTATATATCGGCTATTTTATTTACGAATCCCGCTTCAAAAAGCTGATTTACGATAGCTTCGCCAAGCCCGTCGATATTTAGACAGCGCTTTGAAGCGTAGTGAATGAGTGAGTTTATGACGCGTGCCTTGCACTCTAAATTTTGACACTTGATAAAAACCCCTTCATCAAGCAGCATAGTACCGCAAACCGGGCAGTTATTCGGACGCTCTATCGGTGCTTCAGAGCCGTTTCTGCGCTCTTTAAAGACTCCCGTTATCTTTGGTATCACGTCGCCTGAGCGGATAATGCTTATAAAATCGCCTTTCATAACGCCAAGGCGCTTAATCTCATCGAAGTTATGAAGAGTGGCTGATTTAACCTTAACGCCGTCGATATTTACCTCATCAAGCACGCCTACGGGAGTTACGACACCGCTTCTTCCCACCTGAAGCGCCACATCAACAAGCCTTGTCGTCTTTTCAATCGCAGGAAATTTGTAAGCGACCATAAATTTCGGAAATTTTTCTGTGTATCCAAGCTCGTTTGAAAACGCCACGCTATCAACTCTTACGACCATTCCATCCATCATAAAGGGCTTATTTTCACGTAAATTTAGAAGCTCGCTGTAAGCGGTTTTTATATCTTCAAGATTAAGGCAAATTTTAAAAAACTCCTCGCGCTCAAAGCCAAGAGAGTAGATAAATTCCATGATCTCAGAGTAGTTTTTAAGCCCTAAATTTTGAGCCCCATACCCCCACGGACGAAACTGAAGCCGCCTGCTTGCAGTTATCTTGCTATCAAGCTGCCTGAGGCTACCCGAGGCTGCGTTTCTAGGATTTGCAAGCTGAGTTTCGCCTCTTTGCATGCGAGCTAAATTTATCTCGTCAAAATCACTCTTTGATATGACGACCTCGCCGCGAATTTCGATCTTGCCGCTATAAACGATAGTTGTCGGGATGTTTTTAATTACTTTTGCATTTGTCGTTACGTCTTCGCCAGTTATGCCGTTACCGCGAGTTATGGCGCGTTTTAGCTCGCCATTTTCGTAAAGAAGATTAAGACTAGCTCCGTCAAATTTAGGCTGGATAACAAATTTTTGCCCAAGCTTATCGCCACGATTTAGCCAAGCTACCAGCTCTGCTTCGTCAAATATATCCTCCATGCTCCACATACGCTCGATGTGATCAGCCTTTATAAAGCCCTCGCTTACCTCGCCGCCGACTCGCTTGGTCGGCGAAAACATCGAAATTTCAGCAGGATTTGCGCGCTCAAACTCAAGCACTCTGTGATAAAGCTCATCATACTCCTCGTCGGTTGCAAGCGGAGCGTCATCTTCATAATACGCCTTCGCCCACAAAATTAGTAGATCAACGCTTTTTAGATACTCTTTTTTATCCATTTTGGCTCCAAAGGCTTAAATTTCTCATCGCTTCATCCATCTTAAACATCTGCGCATGTTCGCTCACATCGTGTGTTCTGATTATACTTGCGCCTTTTTCAAAGGCTTTTTGATGCAGATACAAACTTCCCGGAAGTCGCTTGCTAACCTCGCTTGGACTATAAAAATTTATGACGGACTTTCTGCTTGCACCGACCAAAAGAGGCAAGCCAAAGTGCAAAAAATGCTCCAAATGCTTTATCAAAAGCAAATTATCTTGCGGCGTTTTTCCAAAGCCGATACCGACATCAAGCACGATATCTTCGCATCCCAGCTCGCGCACTTTGGCGATTTTATCCGCAAAAAAGCTATCTATCTCGCCGAGGAGATCATCATAATGCGGACTGTCTTGCATATTTTCAGGACTGTTTTGCATATGCATGAGGCAGTACTGCACGCCATACTTAACGGCAAGGCTAGCTAAATTTGTATTTGCCGTTATGTCGTTTATCATCTTAAAGCCGTGATTTAGCGCGTATTCAAGGCAGTATTCATCAAAGCTATCAAGGCTAAATTTCGCCTTTTCATGCAAATTTAGGCGGTAAATTTCAGCCACGATATCCTTAAGTCGCTCAAACTCGACTTCAGCGCCTACGTATTTACTGCCCGGACGCGAGCTAACCGCGCCTACATCGATATAATCAGCACCCTCTTCTATCATCGCTTCTATCTTTTTTATACCGCTTTTTGTATCTACTCTGCTTTGGGCGTTAAAGCTATCTTCGTTTATATTTACAACTCCCATTATTTGGGGTTTAATTGGCTTTATAAAGCTTGATTTTAAAAAGATAGCCAAATTTTTAAGTCCAAAATCCTGTGCAGCCTCTTTTTTTGCAAGCTCTTTTATCTGCGCGTCGGTTGCGATTAAAAGCGCGGTTGAGTTTTCGCCGTTTAAAATCGTATTTTTGTGAGTGACAAGCTCGGCTCCTATGCTAAGCGCGTCTTGTTTTAGTATGTTTGCAGCAGGCGAGCGGATATCTTTTAAAAGGAAAAAATTGAGATTCGCCTTTTTTTTCATTATCGCCTGGCCTTCTTTGCTAGGGCTTATAAATTTGCAAATTTCATCAAAATTTGTGTCTTGATTTATCTTAAAAATTTTCACCTTCGGCCCTTTTCATATATCATTAGCAATATTGGCGTTAAGAGCGCGTGTGATTTTGTATTTAGCTCGGCAAGCTTAACCGCCTTGTAAAAGTAGCTTAGCTCATCTTGGCTAAATTTAACTCCAGCTTCGCTAGCTTCTATGGCAATTGATGAAATTAGCTCCTTTAGCTCGTTTTTACCGAGCTTATCGGCTCTTTCAAGTTCGATTTGTTCATCTATGAAGCGATAAATTTCTTTTAACTCAAGGCGAGTGAAATTTAACCCGCTTTTTATGCGCTCTTTTTTTATAAGCCTGTTTTCGGTGATTAGACGCGAGCGAATCGTTTGAAGCAGCATATTTTTAGACTCGCAAGCGATTATAAATTTGATATTTCTAGGAGGCTCTTCTATGATCTTAAGGAGTGAATTTTGCGCTTCTATGCGAAAATTTTTAGCCATAACAACAAGCAGTTTCTCGCTATTTTCTGCGATATAGGCTTCAGTTATGACCTCTTTTGCATTTTCAAGCAAGAAATCTTCACTTATAAAAAATCTTAAAAAATTTGGATCATAAAGCCTTAAAAGCTCCTCTTTTAAAGCTTCAAAATCACTCGTGATAACAATCTTGCTATGCATGAAATCTAAAGCATCACTTTAGCAAATAGCGCAGCATCAATGCTTTTATCAAAAAGTTTATAAAGCGATAAAAGCTTGATATCCAAAAGCTCGTCGCTTGAACTTAGATAAAAGCTGTTTTGCGCCTGCTCGTCAAACAGCCACATGTAGCTATCATCCTTGCCTTTGGCTATCTGCGCGCTTTTGTCGTTGCTTTTTCCGACATAAAAGAGAACATATCCGTTTGGAAAAGCAAGGCTTAGCATGTCTAAAAGCAGTGAAATTTCCTCTTTTGAGCTAATAGCATCAAAAGAAGGATAGATGGCTCTAAGCGACATAAACGGCAATATCGGGCGAGAATTTGTAGGCTTGTTTATATTTTTAAGAAAATATCTCTCAAACCAGCTTCTGTCATGATCGGTTATCATGATAAAAGTTCGCCCTTCAAGCAAAAATTTAAGCTTGGATGCAAGCAGAGGCGTCCATTCCGTGCGCCTTTCTTCCATCCAACTCATTAGCGATCCTTGTTCTCTGATCGCTTCCAACGTCCACTTTATAAAATCGCTCATTTATCCAGCTTATATGCTTGATGTAGTGCGCGAACCGCCAGTTCTCCGTATTTTTGATCGACAATAACGGAAATTTTTATCTCGCTTGTTGAGATCATTTGTATATTTATGCCCTCGTCCGCAAGCGTTCTAAAAGCAAGCGAAGCTACGCCGCTGTGGCTTTTCATACCTACTCCGACTACGGAAACCTTGACTATATTTTCGCTATATTCTACGTGTTTTGCCGCAGCTAATTTATCCACGCACTCTTTGGCTACTTCAAGCTCGTTTTGAGGCACCGTAAAGCCTAAATTCGTAGTGCCGTCTTGCCCTACGTTTTGGATTATCATATCGACATTTATATTTTTTTCAGCAAGAGCCGAGAAAATTTCAGCAGCTATGCCCGGCTTATCCACGACACCTCTTAGAGTAACTCTTGCTTGGTTTTTATCAAGTGCTATACCGCTTACTAAAACTGCTTCCATATTCTCTTCCTTTGTTATTAATGTTCCTTCGTTGTTATTAAAGCTACTTCTTGTAACTAAATTTACGTTTAATTTTTTAGCCAGCTCAACCGAGCGATTTTGAAGCACCTTAGCTCCAAGACTTGCAAGCTCAAGCATCTCGTCATAGCTTATCTTATCAAGCTTTTTGGCTCTGCTTTCTATCCTAGGATCGGTAGTATAAACTCCATCCACATCGGTGTAAATTTCACACAGATCCGCATCTAAGGCTCCTGCTATGGCAACTGCGCTTAGATCGCTTCCGCCACGTCCTAGCGTGGTTACATTTCCGTTTTTATCTATACCTTGAAAGCCCGCTACTACTATTATCTTGCCCTCTTTTATCTCCTCTTTCATGCGGCTTGTATCTATCATTTCGATTCGTGCTTTAGTATGCACTTCATCGGTAATGATGCCCGCTTGCCTGCCCGTTAAGCCGACCGCCTTATAGCCCATATTATTAATAGCTATCGTAAGAAGTGCGCAGGTAACGCGCTCGCCTGAGCTTAAAAGCATATCCATAGCTATATCGTCAGGATGCTTGGTAAAGTGCTCTGCGTATTCGATTAGTTGATTTGTTACGCCACTCATTGCCGAAACTACGACTATGACATCAGCATCGCTTTTTTTAGTCTCTATCACTCTTTTGGCGACCGATTCTATCCTTTCAAGCGTTCCTACACTCGTGCCTCCGTATTTTTGAACGATTAGCATTAGATAAATCCTTTCTCTTTAAAATATCCCATTACCTTGCTATAAATCGGCTTTTTAAAATGGTTTATATCGTTTAAAGCCTCTTTGGCATGGACGAATTTATACTGATTAAATTCCGGAATTTTGGTTTTGATATCTATTTTAGCACCCGCTTTTAGCTTTACTAAAAAGTATTTTTGAGTTTGTCCGTCATAAGGGTATCTCTTGGCTTTTAAGACGTTTGGCGGGAAGTCGTAGCTAAGCCACTCAGGATACTCGCACAAAATTTCAACCTCATTTGTGCCTATCTCTTCTTTAAGCTCTCTTAAAAGCGCCTCTTTAGGGTTTTCCCCCTCGTCGATTCCTCCTTGAGGAAACTGCCAAACACCTTGCAAATCACATCTTTGAGCTATAAAAACCCTACAATCAAAAGGATATGTAGCAGCCAAAACAACGGCGGCGACATTTGATCTGTAGCTTTTTTGCATAAACTAAACCTAAAATAAAAATTTTGTTAGATTTTAACTTAAAAGAGTTTATATGAAGCTTTAAAATCGCCATTTTCAGCTATCGCAAGGAATTTAAAACGAGATTTGTTACAATTGCGAAAATTTTAGATTAAAGAGGACTATGCTTTTATACATACACATTCCGTTTTGTGAAAGTAAATGCCCTTACTGCGCATTTGGCTCAGTTACGGGCAAACAAAACCTAATAAGCGATTATTTTCATTCGATAATAGTTGATTTGCGCACGCAAATTAAGAAATTTAATGTTGCTCAAGGCGAGATCGAAAGCGTTTTTATAGGTGGAGGTACTCCAAGTGCTGTTAGTGCCGAATTTTATGAGCCGTTATTTAAAGAATTCGCTCCGTTTTTAACTTCAAACTGTGAGATAACCACCGAAGCCAATCCAAATTCCGCAGATTTAACTTGGCTTAAATTTATGCGCTCACTTGGCGTAAACCGCATGAGCTTCGGAGCTCAAAGCTTCTTTGAAGACAAGCTTAAATTTCTTGGTCGCAGCCACGATTCTAAGCAGGTTTATAAAGCCGTCCAAAATGCTAAAATCGCGGGCTTTAAAAATATCAATGTCGATCTTATTTACGGTACAAAATTTGACACTAAAAAACGCCTATTAACGGAAGCTCAAAATATCAAAAATTTAGACATTTCACATGTTAGCGCGTATTCTTTAACGCTTGAAAAAAATACTCCGTTTTATAAAAAGACAAGCTATCAACAAGATAGCCCAAGGCTTGCTAAATTCTTAATAAACGAGCTTGAAAACATAGGTTTAAAACAATACGAAATATCAAATTTCGGTCAAATTTGCAGACACAATCTTGGCTACTGGCAAGGCAAAAACTATCTTGCCGTAGGAGCTTATGCAGTTGGTTTTATGAAGAATGTTAGATTTTACGGAAATGAAAATTTAAGCCAATATATCAAAAATCCTATTAGCAAACAGACCGAATTTTTAAGCAAAGACGAGTTGCAAACGGAACGAATTTTTCTTGGAGCAAGAAGCATAGTCGGTATAGACGCTTTTGATCTAACACCGCTTCAACTACAAAAAGCTGAAATTTTACGCAAGACAAGAAAGATTAACTTCAAAAACGGGCGATATCAGGTTAAAAATTTCTTGTTGGCCGATGAAATTTCTTTGTTTATAATCGGTTAATTTATGCAAATTTGAGATAAAACCTGATAAAATGCCTGACTTAAACTAAAAAATCAGGATAAAAAATGTTTGGTATGAGCCTACCTGAAATCATCATGATAGCCGTTATTGCAGTGCTTTTCTTGGGGCCTGAAAAGCTTCCTCAAACCATGGTCGAGATAGCGAAATTTTTTAAAACATTCAAAAAAACCATAAACGACGCTAAGGCGAATTTCGATCAAGAGATAAAAATTCAAGAGCTAAAAGAGGATGCCAGAAAATACAAAGAGAGTTTTACCCAAACAACCCAAAGTGTACGCAAAAAACTTACCTTTGAAGAGCTTGACGAGATCAAAAAAGGAGTTAGCGACGTTACGGGCGGGCTTAGTGACAATCTAAATTCAATCAAAAAAGATATCGAAAGTATAAAAAATCCGAAAGAGATGATAAAAGATAAAATTTTAAACTCAAGCACAGAACAAAAATCCGAAGCAAAAGGCGATGATACAGTAGCCGCCACAAAATCTGAAGAGAAAAAAGAGGCGTAATGTTTGAAGAGTTAAAACCACATTTAGTAGAGCTTAGAAAGAGGCTTTTTATAAGCGTTATGAGCGTAATCGTGATGTTTGTAGTATGTTTTAGCTTTTGGAATCCGATCCTTGCTCTTATGACCGCTCCGCTTAAAAACGCACTTCCTGCAGGAAGCAACATCATCTTCACTCAGGTGCAAGAGCCGTTTTTTACTGCGATGAAAGTCGGGTTTTTCTCGGGATTTATGCTCTCTTTGCCGGTTATTTTTTGGCAATTTTGGTTGTTTGTAGCACCGGGACTTTACGAAAATGAGAAAAAATACGTAATTCCGTTTGTTCTATCGGCTACTTTTATGTTTCTCATGGGGGCTGCGTTTTGCTATTACGTAGTGATTCCTATCGGATTTAACTTTCTCATAAATTTTGGCGGACAGTTATTTACCGCACTTCCTAGTATAGGCGAGTATGTAGGGTTTTTTACCAAGCTTTTAATAGCTTTTGGTATAGCTTTTGAGCTTCCCGTAATTACCTTTTTCTTGGCAAAACTTGGGCTTGTGGATGATGCGATGCTTAAAAATTCATTCAGATACGCCATAGTTATCATATTTATCTTCTCAGCCATCATGACTCCTCCTGATATCATCAGCCAGTTTCTAATGGCGATTCCGCTCATCGGACTTTACGGACTATCGATATTTATAGCCAAAAAAATAAATCCTGCCAAAATCGAAAAAGAAGAGAAACAAGAGCCAAAGAAGAAGCATGTCGTAGAAGAAGACGATGATGAAATATACTACAATGGCGACTGATATCAACGCACTTTGCAGCTATGATTATCACTTGCCTGCCGAACTCATAGCAGATCGCCCTACTCTACCCAAAGAGGATGCGAAACTGCTTGTTTACGAGAGGGAAAAAGATAAAATTCATCATCTTAAATTTAAAAACCTTCATGAAATTTTACCCCAATGCGATATCGTCTTTAACGATACTAAAGTGATAAAAGCTAGAATTTTAGGACACAAGGATAGCGGTGGGGCAAGCGAAGTGCTGCTTAACGCTGCGCTTAACGATGATAAATTTAGCGTTTATATACGTGGCAAGGTAAAAGCCGGAACGCGGATAAAATTTGACGCGAATTTAAAGGCTACGGTTTTTGAAATTTTTGAAGACGGAACAAGGGTTGTCAAATTTAGCCAAGATGATAAAATTTTAAGCACAAACGAGTTATTTGGTTTGCTTGAAAAGATCGGACACGTTCCGCTTCCGCCTTATATAAAAAGAGCTGACAACAAAGACGATGAGAGCTGGTATCAAAGCATATTTGCAAAGCATCACGGTGCAGTCGCAGCTCCTACGGCAAGCCTTCATTTTAGCGACGAGATGATAAAAGAGCTTAAAAAAAGCCATGATATAAGCTTTATAACCCTTCATATAGGCGCGGGAACCTTTAAAAGCGTGGAGAGCGAAAATATAAACGATCATAAAATGCACGGAGAATTTTATGAAATTCCAAGTCAAACTCAAGAGCTTATCAACTCAAACAAACCGATTTTAGGCATCGGAACGACTGTTACAAGGTGTATTGAAGAGTTTGCAAGAAGCAAAAAACCTAGCGGAATTTGCAAGCTGTTTTTAAACCTTAACAACAAGCCAATTCGCCAAAACTACTTGCTTACAAATTTTCACCTGCCAAAATCAACGCTAATCATGCTCGTAAGTAGCTTCATAGGGCTTGATAAGACTATGCAAATTTATCAGACCGCCATAGAAAACAGATATAAATTTTACTCTTACGGCGATGGGATGCTTATAATATGAATGTCAGCTATCTTTTTGTGATTTTGTTTTTGATCTACATGCTTATTTTGGTAATGTATGTTTTGTATTCCAAAAGCTTTAATACTAAATTTAACGATCAAAGAATAAAGCTTGCGAAAAAAACAAACAAATATTTTTTAGATTACAAGAAAAAACCATACGAGCAAACCGACCTTGTAAGCTATATGTTTTTTCTTACCTCATCTCTTAACGAAGATGCCAAAAAAAGCAAAAATTATCTTTTGCTTGATTACAATATCAGCTATCCAAGAGTTTTTAAAACCGACGCTTCTCATATCATAAAGCTTACGGACGCACTAGCTCAAATAATGCTTTTAAACCTTTCAAATTCAACTATTATCATTAAATTTCTACTAAGTAGCTACAAAAAAAATCAGATCAAATTTACTATCTCGGTCTGGGCTAACAAAAATTTCGCCAAAGAGTGCAAAAAGGTCGAAAACATACACATTTGCATGAGCGAAAAAAGTAGAGAATTTTATCGATTTGCTAAAAAACTCGCCTCCGAAAACGACTCTGAGATAAGATTTGACTTTGAAACTCAAGAATCAATCAAAATTTCAACGGACATAACCTTAGAGTTATCAGAAACCAAAGTTGATATACTTAAAAAACTAAAGATAAGAATGGATAATAAATTTACCGCCCTCATAGCCGAGAGCAATCCCTATGCCTTTTCTATACTTAAAAACGATCTTGAATTTATGGGCATTGACGTTAAGCCTACGTCAGATTGGGATATCATAAAAAGGCACGTGGAAGATACTATTTTTAGCCCAAATATCATATTTGTTCAGGCAAAACTGCTAAAAAGCGTAGATATAGAGGAGATAAAAACTTCGCTCATCGAAAAAAATATACCTCTTGTAATCATACAAAATGATGATCGCTGCATAAAGATAGATCCTAAAATTTATGTTGAGTATTTAACGCAACCATACACTTCGGACGCGCTTATAAGCATACTAAACAACACTCACGAATATCGTTGCAGTAAAAATCAAAATTAAATAATCAAATTTGGGATTTATAAAATCTTTAAATAGCGCTTTAAAATAATCATCGCGGCTATACTATCAAGCTTTCCGTCTTTTGCAGAGCTTTTATAAATTTCACTTGCCTCAAAGCTGCTCATGGCTTCATCGACATAGACTATCTCGCCGCTAAAATTTAGAAGCGACACAAAGTGGCTTATGCGCCTTCTCATCTCATCTTCACTACTTCCGCCAAGAGGCACTCCTACAACTAAAGTCTTTGCACCAAGCTCTGATAAAACGGCGTTCACATCACGAGCCGCTTGATTGCGATTTTTTCTTAGAATCGGCTTTTGAGGCATTACCACACCACCCACTCCAAGCGCTACGCCTATGCGTTTTAACCCCACATCTATAGCAACTACGCTCATGCCAAACTCACTCTAAGGCCTGATATGACAAGCTTACCAAATAGTTCATACTCATAAATTTTATCTCCGAATTTAGCCAACGCTTCATCCAAATCCGCTCCATTTTTGCAAAAATCTAAAATTTCATCTTTTGATTTAGGTAGATTCGTTGTAAATTTGGAGGCAAATTCATCAAAATCATTTATAAGCTCGGCTTTGCCACAAGCCAAAAGCTCGTTTGTGCCATCACTTTCGCCAAGTCGCTGAGGCAAGACGTAAATTTTAATTCCAAGCTCTTGAGCCATCCTTGCACTTTGCATGGAGCCGCTTTTAAGATCGGCTTGCGCGACAACCAAAGCCTTGCTGAGAGCTACAACTATTCGGTTTCGCTCCAAAAACCTATGTGCAGCGGCAGGAGTGGAGAAATCATACTCGCTTAAAGCAAGGCAGGAGCCGTAAATTCGCTCTATGGCTTTTAAATTCGCTCTTGGATAAACTATATCAAGTCCGTTGCCAAAAACGGCTATGGTGTTTGGAAAGGCTCCTTCGTGAGCCTTGATATCAACACCCAAAGCCGCTCCGCTTACTACGCAAATTCCGAAATTTGAGAGAGTTTTAGCCAAATTTAAAACGCAGTTTTTGGTATATACGCTTGCTCTTCTTGAGCCCACTATCGATACCATAGGAAGCTTTAAAAGCTCTAAATTTCCCTTATAATAAAGCTTTTTTGGAGGTTTTTTAAGTCTATTTAGCTGAGAAGGAAGCTCGCTTAAAAAATTCACAAAATATCCTTTAGATAAACAACCTCTACATCCTTTAGTATCTCGGAGCTATTTTTCAAAACATCCATAGTGTTTTTATAAGGATGTCCTATAGCTATAGCCCTACTATGCTTCTTAGCAAGCGCAACGGCGTATTTTAGCTGCTTTGTTATAGCGGCCTTGCTGTCTTCGTGATCCAAAAACACATCCCTTGAGATATAGGGCATAGAGTGCTTTTTGGCTGCGGCTGCGACTTTTGTATTGGCTATCGTTTTACTATCGATAAATATCAAATTCTCATGTTTAACAGCTCTCATAAGCCTATCCATGGCATCAAAATCGCTTGTAAATTTGCTGCCTGTATGGTTGTTTATATATATCAAATTAGGAAAATCGCGCTTAATCGCCTGAAGTCGATTTAAAATTTTCTCATAGCCGTCATCCACTCTTAAGGTATCTATCTCCTCACCTTTAAAATTTTTCGCCTGAAGCGGTAAGTGAATCATATAAAAGCTGAATTTTTTTGCAAGCTTTGGCGTATCGGGATGATCTTTAGTGGCAGGGAAAAACGACGGAGTAAGCTTTAGTTTGATTGATTTTATCGCATCTACTTGATGTTTGTGAGCAACATCGTCTATTATGATTACCAGCTTTGGTTTGCCAAATTGCTTCTTTGTGCCGTTTAGCACCTGAGCTTTACTGGTATCCAAAGAGGATTCGGACTCTTTTGTCTTCCTTTGAGGAGGTTGCTTCTTGGGCACTTCACCGACTCTGCGCTCATCTTGCTTGGCTCCGTCTTTATCAAACACTTCTATATGTATAGAGCCTTTTTTAGTAGGCTTTTCATCAGGAATTTCAGGCGGATAAAATTCTTGCTGTTCTTTAGGGGTTATTTTTGGCTCCGGTGTGCTGTTATCTGTTTTATTTAAAGTATCCTCTTGCTTGACAGCTTCTGATTTTATCTGGGGCTTTACTTCGTTTTGAGTTTTAGGTTTTATCTTTGGCTCAACACTGATTTTAGGCTCGATTTTTGATTCTGTTTTAGGCTCAAATTTAACGGCAGGCTCTTTTGCCGGTGGGTCTTTTTTGACGCTTTGTTTATCAAGATACTTTTCTATTTTTTTTATAGTGTTTTGGCTATCTTTATTTGAGTAGATATAAGACAAAGCCGCGTAGGTAAGAGCTCCTACGATAAGGCATACGATAATGATTTTAAGATAACCCCAAAAAGCGCTCTTTTGCTCTTTTTTCTTAACGCTTTTAGTATTTTTAGCTACGGTGCGCTTTTTGGTAGTTTTTTTCTTTGTTTTAGGACTCAATTTTAATTTTTGCTTTGATCTACGATTTTACCTGCGCTTATCCAAGGCATCATAGCTCTTAACTTCTTGCCGGTTTGATTAAGCAAGCTTCTTTCGGCAATTCCGCGCTCGGCATTCATTCTTACATATCCCGCTTTTCGCTCAAGGATGAAGTCTTTTGCAAATTTGCCGTTTTGAATCTCTTTTAAAATTTCCTTCATAGCCTTTTTACTGTCTTCGTTTACGACTCTTGTGCCGCTTACATAGTCGCCATACTCGGCAGTATTTGAGATAGAGTAGCGCATATCCGCCATTCCACCTTGATACATAAGATCAACGATTAGCTTTAGCTCGTGCAGACATTCAAAATACGCCATTTCAGGCTCATAGCCCGCCTCAACCAGCGTTTCAAAGCCTGCATTTACTAATGCGCAAAGTCCGCCGCAAAGCACAGCTTGCTCGCCAAAGAGATCGGTTTCGGTTTCGTCTTTAAACGTAGTTTCTATGATACCCGTTCTTCCGCCCCCTATAGCGCTTGCATAGCTTAAAGCAAGCTCTTTTGCTTGTCCTGAAGCGTTTTGCTCAACCGCTATCAGATCAGGAATTCCGCCGCCTTTTACAAATTCGCTTCTTACGGTATGACCGGGTGCTTTTGGAGCTATCATTATGACATCAACTCCTTCAGGAGCTTTGATCTGTCCAAAATGAACGTTAAATCCATGTCCGAAAGCTATCGCATTACCCTCGCTTAAATTTGGCTCGATCTCGTTATAAAAAATTTCAGCTTGCATCTCATCCGGAGTTAAAATCATAATCACATCGGCCATTTTTGAAGCCTCACCAACGGTTTTTACCTCAAAGCCTTTAGCCTCCGCTTTAGCCCAGCTTTTTCCGCCCTTTGCAAGACCTATTACTACTTTTACACCGCTATCTCTTAAATTTTCAGCGTGTGCGTGCCCTTGGGATCCAAAGCCTATCACGGCGACCGTCTTGCTTCTAATAAGACTTAAATCGCAATCTTTATCATAGTATATATTTACCGCCATATTTTCTCCTTTGAGATAAAATTTGCGAGATTATACAATCAACCAACTCAAATGTCACTGAAACAAAATCAAATTTACGCTTTAAGTTTTTTAAAAAGCCATTTAGTGTAAAATGCCCAAAATCAAATTCAACTTTAAAGCGTTAAATTATGAATCAATCAATATATAAACACATTAAAGCACTACCGCCACTTGATGATACGGTTATAAAAATTCAGGCGATTTGTGCTGATGAAAATAGCTCTCTTGGCGATCTTGCACAGATAATAGAAAAAGACCCTATGCTTACGGCAAACATATTGCGTTCGGCAAATTCTCCGCTTTACGGCTTTAGTCGCGAGATAACAACTATCTCAAGAGCGGTTTCGCTATTTGGCATGGCTACTATTCGAGGTTTTGCACTATCAAGTGCGGTCAAAAAGAGCTTTAAGATAGATCTTGATCCATACGATATCACAAGTCAGGATTTCTTAAATATCTCAATTATGCAAAACGCTCTTATGTATAACTGGTACTCTAAGATAAATCCAAGATCTCTAAGCGTTTTATCTCCTGCTTCATTTATGCTTGAAGTAGGCAAAACCGTCATTTCTCACGAGTTAGTAGAGACCGGTAAGGGGGCTGACTTTAAAGCAAAATTAAAAGAAATTTCAAATCCTTTTGATCTTTCAGAGCTTGAAAACGAAATTTTAGATATATCAAACGAAATTGTAACGGCTAAGATATTTGAACAGTGGAATCTTGAAACCGAGCTTGTGGATTCTATCTTTTATTCAAATTCTCCTGAAGACGCTCCTGAGCATATCAAGCCTTACTCCGTAGCTTTAAGAATAGTAAAAAATGCAGTAAATATCTTCCATCAGCTTGATGACGAAAGCATTCAAAACACTCTTCCTTTCCTAGACGAATACGGCTTTGCCCACGATAAGTTTTTAGAAGCCGTGGCTAAAGTAAAAGCTAATTTGTGAAAGAATTTTTAACCAAACTACTTGATGGATTAAACGGGAAGGAGATTTCAAGCGAACACAAAGAGACGCTTAGAAATCTCCTGAATTTAGGCGCCATAACCTCTCACAACGACAAATTTTATCTTAATAACGGTTTTGTTTGCGGCAAGCTTGACATAAGCTCAAACGGCACAGGATTTTTGATACCATTTGATAAGCGCTTTAAACAAGACATATTAATAGAAAATAAAAATCTAAACAACTCTCACTACGGCGATATCGTCTTAGCCAAACTGCTTCCGCTTAAGAAAAAACGTCAAAGTGCAAAGGTCGTTCTTGCTTTAAAATTAGCCAACGAAACGAGTGTGGTTTATACCAAGCATTTTGGTCAAGCTATTTTAGGAGTAAATTTAAAAACAGGGCTTAGCTTGGCTTTAAAAGCTACTCAAAAATCACTAAAAGCGCTACCTATAGGAACTCTGCTTAAGATAAATAATCTTAACAACGAGATTACCGAAGTTATAGGTAATATCAACGATCCTTTCTCGGATGAGAAAATTTCACTTGCGATCTATAATAAAAACGATAAATTTAGCGAAGCGAGCGAACTTGAAGCTGAATCTTGGGGAGATAGCGTTGATGCTAGCATGTATCCAAGCAGAGTTGATCTAAGCAAGCTTGAGTTTTGCACTATTGATCCCATTGATGCTAAAGACTTTGACGACGCGATATATTTTGATGAGAAAAATTTAGAAATTTACGTCGCGATCGCGGATGTAAGCGAATACGTAAGCAGCTACGGGGCAATTGACAAAGAGGCTAAATCACGTGGGTTTTCGATATATTTTCCACATATCGCCATACCTATGTTACCAAGAAGCCTAAGTGAAAACATCTGCTCGCTTAAACCGAACGTAACAAGGCTTGCGTTTTGTTTCAAGATCAAACTTAATAAAAATTTAGATGTCGTTGGCGAAGAGCTCTTTGAAGCTATTATAAATTCTAAAAAGCGATTCAACTACGACGAAATCGATGAAATTTTAGAAGACAAAAGGACAAGCGAGATATCTTGGATAAAGCCGCTTTTTGAGCTAACATCAAATTTACGCACAAAAAGGCTTAAAAACGCATTTGATTTTAGAACACAGGAGCTTAGAATGGCACTTGATGATGAAGGCAAGCTTCTTTCAACTCGTTTTGAAACCGACTCAAACTCCCATAGGCTTGTTGAAGACTGTATGCTTTTAGCCAATAAAGCCGCGGCAAAGCTGATAGACGGTGTAGGAGTTTTTAGAAATCACGGAGCGCCGGATATCAGAAAGATAGAAAATTTACTTCAGGATTTAGCCGCTCTTGGATTTGATTTCACATACGAAAGCGATTTAGCCAACCTAATACGCAAAATTCAAGCCCAAGCGGATACTATGGGCAACCGCGAAGAGATAGATAAACTGATCATTAAATCTCAAAAAAAGGCCGAATACTCAGCTCAGAATTTAGGACACTTCGGGCTTGGATTTGATCGCTATACTCACTTTACAAGCCCGATTCGCCGCTACTCGGATCTTACTTTGCACCGCTTGCTTAAAGCGAAAATGAAAGATGACAAAAAACTCTTTAACTACCTGCTTTTAAACATCGAAAGTACTTGTGCGAATTTAAGCGAACTTGAGCGAGAAGCTGATAAAGTGGCATATGATTTCATGGATAGGAAATTTGCCAGATGGGCAAAAGAACGTATCGGACAGAGGTTTAAGGCTTACGTAAGCGAAAATCAAAATATGCTTGTCGCAAAGCTTGACGATGAGATAAAAGGCGCAAGAATATTTTTAAACTCATATTCTGCCGAGCTGCTTCAAAAACTTATCATAGAAATTACCGACGCAGACATCGCAAGCGGTGAAATTTTCGGTAAAGTAATTAAAAAAATCGATGTATAGAAGAGAGCTTGAAGGACTACTGCAAAGTCCGAAATTTCCAAACACATTTCTGCTTTTTGGAGCGGATGAGTATCAAATAGAGCTATTTTCAAAGGAAATTTTAGCCAAATTTGAAGGGCTCAATTTACTTAGCCTTTACTACGACGAGTATGATTTTAGCCTTGCTAAATCACATCTTTGCGAGCCTTCGCTTTTTGGCGACGAGGCTTTGCTTCACATAAAAAGCGACAAAAAAATCCCTTCAAAAGAGCTTAAAATTTTAATCGAAGCTTGCAAAAACGGTGGCGCTTTTATATATGAATTTTACGAAGCGGACACAAAGATAACCTTTGATACGCAAAAAGCATTCGGCGTAAATTTTGCTAGATTTTTTAAGCCAAATTCGCCTGACGAAGCCGTAACTCTGCTAAGCAGGCAAGCGGGTAAGATAAATTTAAATATAACCAAAAACGCTCTTTTTGAGCTTTATAGAATTCACAACGAAAATTTATATTTAGCCGCAAGCGAACTAAACAAGCTTGCAAGCCTAAATGAGCCGATAAATGAAAATACGGTCAGAAATTTGGTATTTTCGCTTTCAAGCATAAGCTTTGATGATTTTTTCGACAAATTTATAAATTTAAAAGACATCAGGCAGGATTTTTTCTCTTGCGCGGATGATGGAAATTTTAACGAAATGCTATTTATAAATTCACTCTATAGAGCATTTTTTAGGCTGTTTAAACTGCATAGCTTTATAAAGATAAACGGGAAATTCGATATCAAAGAAACTCTTGGCTACACACCGCCTCCAAACATCGCAAACGAGCTTAAAAAGCAATGCTTGAGCATAAATTTAAAAACTTATAAAGAAATTTTTGCAGCCTTAAATTTAATGGAATTTGAGATAAAGACCAATGCAAAGCTTGACAAAACACATTTTTTATTATCCTCACTTATATCTACGCAAAATTTAATCCATAAAAACAGCAAATATTAAGTAAAAAAAAGATAAAATCAGTCCTTGTCTTTAAACGGACATCCCCTTGCTCGCATGCGAGCTTAATACCCACAAGGAGAATTAATGAAGCATTACGAACTTTTATTCGTATTTAAGCCTACCTTGACAGAAGAAGAGGTAAGCGCAAAAGTTGATTTCATAAAAGAAATCCTTACAAAAAATGGTGCAGAGATTACGTCTTTGCTATCGCTTGGCACAAGAAAGCTTGCTTATACTGTTAAAAAACACGAGCGCGGCGTATTTTTTGTAGCTTATTTTACAGCTCCTACAGTTGCGATTGCAGAAGTTGAGCGTATCATAAGAATCAATGAAGACATCATCAAATTCTTAACAGTGAAATTTGAGAACAAAAAAGAAGTTGCGGCTTGGGAAAGACTAAGCAAAGGTATCAAGCAAAGCAAAAAAGAACCAAAACCAAAAGCTGAAGAGACTCCGTCACAGGAAGCATAAGGACTAAAAATGTTTAATAAAGTCGTTTTAGTAGGAAATCTTACAAGAGATATCGAGCTTAGATACACAACAGCCGGAGCGGCAATAGGAAACAGCTCTATAGCCGTTACTAGAAAATTTACCGCAAACGGCGAAAAACGTGAAGAAACCTGCTTCATCGATATTACATTTTTTGGCAAACAGGCTGAAATAGCAAACCAATATCTTTCAAAAGGCTCAAAACTTCTAGTTGAGGGTCGCTTAAAGTTTGATCAGTGGACGGACAATAACGGTCAAAACAGAAGCAAACATAGCGTAAGCGTTGAAAATATGGAGATGCTAGGCGGTTCAGGACAACAAGGCGGATTTAATCAAAACAGTAATCAACAAGCTAATTACGGACAAAGTAGCGGTTATGGCAATCAAAGCTACGGCAACCAAGGATATAACCAAAACGCAAACAGCTATAATGCCTCAAGAGCTCAAAACCAGCAAAGCTACAATAGGCAACCAAGGCAAGATGATTACAACGATAAAATTCAAGACATAGATGTGGACGCTGACAAATACGACAGCGACGAGACAATACCATTTTAATTAAGGATTAGGATTTAATTATGGCAGAGAAAAGAAAATATTCAAGAAAATATTGCAAATATTGCGAAGCAAAAGTTGATTTTATAGACTACAAAGACACAACGCTTTTAAAATACTCTCTTTCAGAGCGTTTTAAAATAATGCCAAGACGTCTTACAGGCAACTGCAAAAAGCACCAAGAGATGGTTGAGCAAGCTATCAAAAGAGCGAGACACGCGGCATTTATACCTTACATAGTAGATCGCGACAACGTAGTTACAAATCCTTTCGAGGGTCTATAATATAAAGCCCTTTTTAGGGCTTTTATCTTTTTATATATTTAAATTTCACTTTTAATTTCTTTAGTTTCATAAACTTTATCAATATTTACGTAGTATAATTTCCTTACTCTATTCAAGGAGATAATATGCGATTTCATGAAATTCCAACACCCGCTTTAATCATAGATAAAAAAATCGTAATGCAAAATTTGCAAAAAATGCAAGAGTATGCAGAAAAATACAAAGTAAATTTACGCCCGCATACCAAAACTCACAAAATGCCGTATTTCGCCAAACTTCAAGAAAATTTTGGAGCCAAAGGCATAACTGTGGCTAAAGTCGGTGAGGCCGAAGTGATGGCTAAAAACGGAATTAAAGATATATTTATAGCAAATGAAATAGTAGGCGATGAAAAATTTGAGCGAATCATAAAACTCACAAAAGACGGCATAAATTTAAGCTTTGGGATTGACAGTATCGAGCAAGCAAATTTAGTTCAAAGTGCGTTTGAAAAATTTAGCGCCAAAGCTAATGTGTTAATAGAAATAGAAGTCGGTGAAAATCGCTCAGGAGTAATCAAAAAAGAAGATTTTACAGCTCTTATAAACCATCTTAAAATTTGCAAAAATATAAATTTCAAAAGCATATTTTCACACGACGGTCACTCATACAAAGCTACCGACAAAAAAGAGTGTGAGCAGATTCACTTAAAAAGCCAAAAGCGCACTCTTGAATTTTCATCTATCGCTAGCGAGCTAAATTTGCCAGCCGAGATAGTAAGTATAGGATCTACGCCTTCGCTGATTAATGATTTTGAGATACTAAAAGGCGTAACAGAGATAAGGCCTGGAACTTATATCTTTATGGACGCATCTCAAGCCATGGCTTACGGCGACTTTAGTATGAATGCAGCTACCGTACTTACGACTATCATCAGCAAACCTACAAACAAACGCGTGATAACCGATGTAGGAGCAAAGGGTCTAACCCAGCAAAGACGCACCGTAGGATTTGTGGCTACACCGGGACTTGGCAAGATAAAAGGAACTGACGTGTGGATTGACTCCGTCTATGACGAGCATGCCATAATTTATGATAAAAATTTAAGAGATAGCGTTAATATAGGCGATAAGCTTGAAATTTACCCAAACCACATCTGCCCTGTCGTAAATTTATATGAATTTGCTTATTTGATTGAAGACGGGCAAGTTGTGGATAAAATAGAGGTAAGCTGCAGGGGTAAAATTTACTAAAATTTAATCATAGCTCAGAAGAGAATGAAACACAATTGAAGAATATCGTTAATTGTATTTATTTAAATTTGTACCATATGCAAAAAATAAATGAGGCTGAATTGATCACTATAGACAAACAAGAGAAGTATAAAATTAACTATGCGGGAAATTTTAAGCTAGAGCAAAAATACAATATACAAAAGTATAAAATTTTACTTAGCTACTGGTTAAATTTAAAAAATAAAACAATCAATAACATAAACGAAGCCTTGCCTTTTCTAGCAAGACTTCATCAAATTTATTTTAAGACTAATGCGACCTTTAAAACATCTTCTATCGTATCAACGGCAACGATCTTCACGTCGGTTTTTACGTCGTTTGGCACATCGTCTAAGTCGCGCTCGTAGTTTTTACGAGGGATTATCGCCGTCTTTATACCGGCCTTGTGTGCCGCGATAAGCTTTTCTCTAAGCCCTCCTATAGGCAGTACTCTTCCACTTAGCGTGATCTCACCCGTCATAGCCACATCGCTTTTTACTTTTGTATCGGTTAGTATAGAAGCGATAGCCGTTACCATCGTGATACCGGCACTCGGTCCATCTTTTGGAGTTGCTCCTTCGGGAACATGAATATGCAGATCATATCTTCTATACACGTCGCTTACAGTCGGTTTTTTCTTATCTTCAGCCAAATTTGGAATTATCTTAGCAGGTACTTTTAGCTTTTTCTCATCTATTAGAACTTTAACAAGGCTAAATGCGATATACGCGCTCTCTTTCATCACTTCTCCAAGAGAGCCCGTCACTTGCATAGCGCCTTTGCCTTGTATCCTTATAGCTTCGATCTTAAGCACATCTCCACCCACACTGGTCCAAGCTAGACCATTCACCTGCCCTACCTGATCAACCTTGTCTGCAAGCTCTATCTCAAAGACCTTTTTTTCCAAAAATTCATTTAAATTCTTAGTCGTGATACTTACTTTGCTTAAGCTACTATCCATAAGCAGTTTTTTAGCGGCTTTTCTAAATATATCGGCAAGCCTTCTTCGCAAATTTCGCACACCGCTTTCTCTAGTATAGTCGCTTATGATAAGCTTAAGCACATCTTTTCCGAAGCTTACCTCGCTTGGCTTAAGTCCGTGCTTTTTTAGCTCTTGAGGAATGAGATATTTTTTAGCTATCTCAAATTTCTCTTGCGGTGTGTATGAGCTAAGCTGGATAAATTCCATCCTGTCGCGAAGCGCAGGCGGTATTGACCCCACATCATTTGCGGTAGCTACAAATACTACTTTGCTTAGATCAATATTGAAATTTAAGTAATAATCTCTAAATTTATTATTTTGCTCAGGGTCTAAAATTTCAAGCAAAACCGCCGTAGGATCGCCGCGAAAACTTCTGCCTACTTTATCTATCTCATCAAGCACCACGACAGGATTCATCTGCTTAGCCTCTATGAGGCCTTGCACCATGCGCCCCGGCATCGCTCCTATATAAGTTCTTCTATGCCCCCTAAGCTCATTTACATCCTCAAGCCCGCCTAGTGCTACACGCACGAGCTCTCTTTTAAGCGCTTTTGCGATGGAATTTGCAAGACTCGTTTTACCCACTCCCGGAGGTCCCGCAAAGCACAAAATAGCTCCGTTATTTACCTTATCGGCAACTCCTCTAAGCTCCAAAAGCTCACGCAAAGCGAAATATTCCTCAATCCTTGTTTTTGGTCTTTCAAGTCCATAGTGATCGGTGTTTAGATGTTTACTTACTTCGGCAACGCTTGATTTTTTATTGGCTATATTTTCAAAAGGCACTTCTATAACCCAGTCAAGATAGCTTTGGATAGTGTTCGCATCGGCAGAATCAGGATGCATCCTACCAAGCTTGTCTATCTGCTTTTTAATCTCCTTATAAGCATCCTCGCCCATAAATTTCTTCTTTTTCTCAAGCTTTTTTCTATACTCTTCGATCTCTTCTTCGCGAGTCGTATCGCTACCTAGCTCTTGCTGAATTTGCTTTAGCTGCTCTTTTAAAAAATACTCTTTATTTACTTTATCGATACGCGAATGAACCTTGCTTTTAATCTCTCTTTGAAGCTTATTAGCCTCTATCTCTTCGATGATAAAGTCGATTAGTTTAAGAAGTTTTTGCTCTAGATTTTCCTCTATAAAAAACTCATATGCGGTTTGTTTTTTAAGTCTAAGCGAGCTTAAAACCAGATCGCACACTCTGCTTACCTCAACGCTTTCTTCGATAGTTTTTAGCAAATCAGGCGGGAAAAAATGGCTAAGCGCAGCCAGATCGCGTACTTTTTCGCGAAGCACAGTTACGAGCGCATCACTTTTTACAGCTGTCGGGCGTTTTTCATGGATGATATCCACTGTAGCTCTTAAAGGCTTGCCTTTTGACTCAAGGACAACCCTGCCTTTACTCATGCCCTGAAAGAGAATTTTGACTCTTCCGTCAGGCAAAGGAACCTTGCGCATGATAGTCCCAATGACACCCGCATCATAAATTCCTTCAAAGTCGCGTGCGCCTTCGTTTTGAGGCTTTGTCGGGGCTACTAAAATTTGGCTTTGGTTTTCGATAGCCAAATTTAAAGCGGATAAATTTTCATCATCGCTTAAAAATAGCGGAGTTATCATAAATGGATATAAAAATAGCTCGTCTTCAACGATTATAGGAAGCTCTGCGGGAAATGTTTTTGATTCGTTTATCTGCAAATTTATCTCCTACTCAAAAATTTTTCTATACCAAGGAAGCTGAGGCTTAATAAGCTTGGCGTCATTTAACGGTGAATTTTCAACCTTTTTCTTGTAAATTTCAGCAGATTCACTTCTGCCTGTTCGCTCGTACAAATCAGCAATCTGCTCGTCAAGATAAAATATCGCAAGCTGAAATTTCGTAAGCATCGTCTCTATGAGCGGTCGATATTTGGTATTTGGATAGATGTAAAGAAATTTTTCTATCTCGTTAATACTATCTTGCATAAGCTTTTGATTGCGATTTGGCTGAGAAAACGAGTCAAAATTCGCCTTTATCTTAAGATAGTGTGCAAATTCGGTCTTAGGTCCGTTGTCGCCGTATCTCTTAATATACTCATCAAGATAGAAATTTGCCAGCAAATACTCCTCTTCGTTTGCGTGAGCCTGAGAAAGGATAAGCAAAATTTGCTCTAAAAGCGGGCTTGCTACGTGTTCGCTTGACATTGAAGTATAGTGCTTATCGGCACTTTCCAAGTCGCGATCTTTTATATCGGCAATGATTTGAGAGTACCATTCTTCGGGAGTTAAATTATAAAGCTCGCTGTATTTTTCGGCACAACCGCTTAGTAAAAAAATAAAGATCGTCGCATATAATATTTTAGTGACAAATTTCATAAACGTCCTTATATTAGAATTTAAAATGTGATATTTTACTATGCATTGGGTTATTTTTCGATAAATTTAAAATAAATTTACAATTTAGCTTAAAATATAAAAAAATTTGATACAATATTGTAACATTTTAAAAGCAGGAGAACTTTGATGGTATTTGAGGTTAAAAGTCCTATTTTAGGCTTTGAGCACATTAAAAGCATGGAGCTTATAGAGCTTGACAAATTTTTTGTAAAACTTAAAAGCAAAGATGATGAAACATCTTTTACAATGATAAATCCATATGCTTTAAGAAATTACGAATTTGAGATACCGACATACTATCAAGAGCTCATGGATATAAATGACAATAGCGAGTTAAGAGTATATAACATAATGATTGTAAGCGTTCCGATAGAGACCTCAACCGTAAATTTTATGGCTCCTATCGTATGCAATATGACAAATATGACGTTATCTCAAGTGGTTTTGGACGTATATAACTATCCGGACTATAAACAAGCGGAGAAAATTTCAGATTTTATACAAAAATAATGTTTTGCTTTTAGCAAAAAGGATTTAAGATGAAAAAAATAAGTTGCATTTTAATTAGTACTTTTGCATTATGCACCGCTTTATTTGGAGCAGAATACAAAGACAATAATAATCTAACTCACAGCATTGACTCGAGCGCAGTTTACTATAGAGGTCCTACTGGGTATGTAGACATAAACGCCCAAGGAACACTATCAAAAAGACTACTTGAGCCAAACAAGACAAGTGAAAATCAAAGAAAAAAAATATACGGAGATATAGAAACTATAGGCTCTACTATACTAATGCCTACAAAAGGCTACGGTTTTCAGCCTACTAGACAATACGGCAATGATACTGTTATACAACCATTTGAATTTATAAAAGAAGATCTTAACTATAAGCACAACTCTTCTAGAGCCACTTTTAACTTTAGACAAGAGTCTGGAAATGCTTTTTTAGATGAATATGCAGAAAAAAATATTGATGGCAAAAAAGTAGTCTTTGCAAGGCTTTACTGGGGTGGAGGTATCTCTTTGGGTTGGAATACACCAGATGCCGAAGAAATGAGAAAAAAATATTTTAAAAACATACATCAGTTTAATGAAATAACATTTGGAACACCTAAGGAGGTTAATGGAAAAACCTACCATAGGCTGACTGCCGAAGAGAAAGACACAAGATGGTATGGCTCATTCTCAACTTATGGAATGCAATTTACGTATCAAGCCAGCGTAGATGTAACAGATTTGGTTAAAAAATCATTAGGCAAAACAAATACAGAAAGAACTTTTAGCGCGGGAGATATAAAAGCCTCCAACTGGAAACCTACTAATTTCTATGGGTATAGAGACAATGGATGGGTTGGAGGACTATATGCCCCTCATTACGGCGGTTGGGCATTGGTTATAGTATATGACTTTGAAGACAAAGGTGCCTCAGATGGATTAAAACCAAAGGGAGTTTATGTATATGACGGACTTACCGTATTGGCGCCTATCCATTTAAGAGGAAAACAGTCTCGTATAGATACTCTAGAAGTTCCTTTAAGCGGATTTTTTACGCCTGCTAGCGGTAAGGTAAATTCAAGCCTTACAATTTTATCTTTTGGTGCAAAAGCAGAGGTTGATAAAGAAAATATAGAAATTTTAGATTCCAAAAACGTATACCGCTCAGTAAGTTCAAACAACTTTAACCGCTTAGAAAATCAGTTTAATAGTACTATTACGAGATTTGACAAACCCATGGTTGCTCACAAGCTTTATAACAACCAGATGGACCTTGATATATACAATCTAAAAGATCATATCTCAAACAAACAGACATCCACCACGATAAAGCTCACTGCACAAGCTATAACTCGCCCTGGCGGAGGTGTTATGGGTGAAAGGGAAAACATAGGCTTAGTTGCATTTGCTACCGAGCTTTATGAACCTGAAGTATGTTACATAGAAAAACTACAAGTTAGAGGTAAAAATCAAACAGACGAGAAAGATTTTAAAGACGTAAGTACCGACTCAGGCAGCAAAACACTAGCAAAAACAGGCGACACTTTAAGACTGCAACTAAAAATAATAAATAGAGGTTCTGAAGATGCCTTTAAGGTAGGTTTAACCTCCACTCTCAATCAAAAAAACGTTTCTTACATAGCAGAAACTACTTATATGAATCCAAGCTCCACAAAAAGCAATGGATTTGACGTTAGCAAAACGTCCAAAATAAGCGATAATTCAAACCTTCAAAGAGTTGATGAACAAAATGGAATTATAGAGTTTTCGATAGGAGAAGGCGCCACAGGCATAGGCAACGGAGGAACTTTGCATAAAACAAACGAAGCTCTTATACAGTTTGATACAAGACTGGCAGAGGAATTTGATCCTGATGATTACATCAAACATAATGTTGAATTTATCAATGAAGATATAGGTGTGAGATATAGCGGTATCATAAACAGATGTGAAGATAAAAAATACCACCTAGAAGTTGCCGGTATATCAAACAGAATAGTTAACAAGAAATTTTCCGAACTCGGAAACTCTGAGAATTTATTTACTCAACTAGCAGGAAGAGAATTTGATACCAAACTCTTAAATATAATGACCTCTTCATCGACAGGTAGAGTTTTGGAAAATTTCGACATTCTTCCTACTGAGAAGATTAAAGTAGATATAGTACCAAACGGCGATTGCGAAAAAGGACAAAACGTCATCAACGAAATAGTAGGTGCCACCGATACTAAAAAGAACTTTTTCCTTTTCAGTAAAGACCAACTAGATAATCAAAATATGCTTGACTTAAAAGGTATTAAGATCAATGAAGCCTACCAAAAGCTATATTTTAGAATTTCGTATTTGGATGCAAGCGACAAACTTATCAGAACTCCGTCTTGCGCTTCTGATCCATTTAGTATAAGACCTAAGGAATTTAGATTTTATAATTCCGACAATAGAACAAATAACTTCGGTAATCTAGTAGGAGGAAAAGGATATACAAATATATGGCTTGAAGCTGTAAATAACGGCAATGCTTTATCTAAAACATATTCAACAGTTGTAAATCCGATAAATTTTGGACTATCGCCATTAAGACCTACTACTTGCCCTGTTGCGAATTTTGCATTCCAAAACCAAACTACACTAGAAGCAAAATTTGAAAATGGTAGAGGTCAGCTAACAAGGGTTTGGGATGGTATTAGCGAAATTTTTGCGCCTGAACATGGAACAAATTTCGTATATCCTAATATAGGTCATGTCCTAATAACTGCAAGGGATAAAAAATGGACAAACGTAGATCAAGCATCAGGAGCAACTGATCCAAATTTGAATGATTGTATAATAGACAATGATACTATAACTGAAAATGCCGCAGGCAAGATAGGTTGCGATATAAGCGCTAGAAATGATTTAAATTTGCTCTTTGTGCCAAACGATATATCAATTAATAATTTACGAATTCTAAATTTTAACAACGGAGCTATGACCTATCTTTCAGGAGATGCTACCGGTATGGAAGCGACTGCGAATTTCAATATAACCGCAAGATTAGGAGATAATGCAAATACAACAGCAACTCTATACACTAGAGGTTGTTACTCTAGAAACGTCACTTTTACTACAGGTATCCAAGGAGATGTGAGTGATTTTACAAATTTACAAGGAAGATCTATAAACGCTGCTGCAGATAGAGCGGCTGCTGCTTTACAAAACATATTGTATTTCAATCAACAAATCCAAGATCCCGACAACAATCAAAACATCATAAACAGTAAAGCAAATATAAACACTAATAACAACGGAGCATATTTTGCCGACAGGAGATTTTTCTTAAACGGCACTGCGCCTTATACAGTTAGATTTAACTTTGCTAGAGATATTAGATTTGCAAGAAATCCATTTAGAATCACTTCAAATAACTTTACTTTTAACAATATTTCAGATACTGATTCGGTAGCTGGCGCACCTTATGCAGCTCCTTTAAACGTTACAAATGTTGATTTCTACTACGGAAGAGTCTATGCGCCTGATTATGTCGGTCCAAGGACAGGATTTAATGCACAAATTTACTATTCAGTCTTTTGTAACGGATGCGACACGACTCAGTATGCTATAGCAAATTCAGCTACTCCTCCGCAAATAAACAATTGGTTTGTAAATCAAAGCCATACAAACATACAAGGTATAGTTACGGCATATACATCTGCGAATTTTAATGACGGCACGACAATAATAACACCGGAAAGCATAATAGCAAACGGCATAGAGCAAGTATGGCTAGCAAGCACTTTTGCGCCAAAGCAAGATGTTATACAGATGACAGCGCCTGCTTGGCTACTATACAACCAAGCAAATCCATCTGCTACTACAAACGACTTTAATGTTCAATTCTTCAATCCTACTTCAGGCTTAAGTTGGGGAGGTCAATCTCTTGATAAAGGAGGCAAGGACGTCGGAGTGGGTGATGTGGTAGGCGGAGAGAAATTTAACAAAGAGGGCAGTACCCCAATTTCAGAAAGAACCAATAAGAGGTTAGACTGGTAATGAAAAGAGGTTTTTCTATAATTGAACTTATCGTATCCATAGTAGTCATCGGCATAGTGTTTTTATCTGTGCCTACGATACTCTTTCAAAACGCAAGAAATAACGAAACCTCAATCATACAACAAAGCGTTATGGATACGAAAACAAGACTTGCCTTAGTGCTAAAAACACCTTGGGGTTGCACAAATGATTTGACTCTTGTAAATTTACCCACTCCGATATTTGGTGGCTTACCAAATTTCTATGATCGAAACGGTATTACTAGAGATAGAACAAGAACCTTCTCTGCTATTGCAAGAGATAGTGCTTGCCAGGCAGGTCAAGAACAGGATATAAATTCTTTCAATAATGATGAAGTAACTATTACAGCACCTATAGGACCGGGTGAGAATGGCTATTCTAGGGACAATATCTTAAATCAAACATTAAATACCAGTGTAGCAAATGTTGACATGACGGGAACTGCTAATAATAATATAAAAGAGATATCTATCACTACCACGGCTACTCTGGGCAATACTAATCAAACCATACTTCTTAGAGCATACTCTTCAAATATAGGCGATAGTCCTGCTCTTGAATTAAGGCAGTGGTAATGAAAAAAGCTTTTACTCTTCTTGAACTCATAGTAGTTATAGTTATAACAGGAATTTTAGCATTAGTAGGCATAGAGATATCTATAAATATATACAAAGGATACCTTCAAAGCAGAGCCATAAACACTCTACAAGCTGAAACCGAGCTAGTTTTAGAACAAATCTCAAAAAGACTTGCGATTCGCATAAAAGGCTCAAGCATAGGAAGGCAGAGAGCAAATCCAGATACATTCGTATCGACCGAAGATCCAACCTTAGATAATACTTATGATATTTTAGAATGGATAAGCTACAGCTATGAGGCATTTCAAGATGGCGGATGGAGCGGATTTATAGATTTAAATCATGCCAATACGGCTAGAACCAGACTCAACCCAGCCGATACCATAACTACAACAGGTTCTATAGAAACTCCTTTAAGTTTTTTACAAAATGCTTGGAATAACATAAGGGATCTTACGAATAACCCTACAACAACAACCAATCAAAATCAATTAGGGGTCTTTTTTAAAGGCACTGGCAATATCAATGTCCAAACATCATTCGGATATAACGACACAAATCAGGCAAACGATATAGCAAGAGTAAATAGCTTTAACGGCGACACAACTATAAATATAACTTATCCTGTAGGTAGAAGCATTTCAGAACAGTACTTTCTACTTCACACAGCTTATGCCGTGGTTCCTACAAACAATACTGCAAACGACTTTACTTTAGAGCTTAGATATAACTATCGCCCATGGGTAGTAGGAAACAGCTTTCAAAATGCAAATTCTGCAGTACTTGCAAGAAATGTAACAAGATTTAACTTTACCGAAGCAAATGGAGTGGTAGTCCTTAAGCTGTGTATGAGAGACGGTCAAAGATCTCTTAGTAATGGGGAAGAAGAGACAACCGTATGCAAAACAAAGGCGGTGTATTAATGAGAAACGGTTTTAGTTTGGTTATGGCTATAATGTTTTTAGTTTTAGTTGCCACTCTTAGTATGTTTGCCCTTTCATTATCGGCAACCACTTCAAAGCACACTACGGATATATTCTTAAGAGAGCAGGCTGAACTCTTAGCCCAAGGCGCAACCGAGATGGCGGTGCAAAATTTGTTAGCCATGCAGATAGGCAATGGTGGCGGTACTCAACGATGTCCTACGGCAAATGCAGCCGCAAGAAGGATAGTCAATACCAATCTTTCAAGAAACGGCACAATTTTATTTAACGTAACCGTTGATGTAGTTGATTTCATAGGACAGATAAACGGTTGCGGCACTCCTATAACTCTAGACGGAGCAGGAAACAATCCCTCAACCGGCACAGTTATCTTAGATGTAACGGTAACTTCAAACCCTGATTTTAACATTCCGGTTACTTTTCATAGACGCACTATCCAAAAGCTTTAATATGCTATAATAGACGCACATTAATGCAAAGGAGCTATGATGAATACAAGCATCACAGGAAAACAATTTGAACTAACCGATCCGATCAAAAGCTACATCCAAAACGCTTTTGATTCGCTCAACAAATACAATTTAGATATTATTTCGGGACGTTGCGTCGTTTCGGCTGATGAAAAAAACGGCAAAAAAGGTTTTAGCGTAGAATTTGCTATAAATTTGGCTAGAAAAGACACTATAGTTATTCGCCAAAAAGACAAGGATTTATATGCAGCGGTTGATCTTGCGATAGATCGCGCTTCAAAGGTACTTCGCAGAGAGCATGACAAGAACGTAACCGTTAAAAACAAAGACGACGGCAAAGCTATAAGGGCAACCATAGCCGATGAGCCTAACGACGAAGATATAGATGAGGTTATTCCTATGGAGCTTGAGCTATATAAGCCGCTTGAGATAGAAGAAGCTCTAGCAAAGCTTAAAGATAGCGACATGCAGTTTTACGTATTTAACGATATAGATGCAAAAATGAGAGTTTTATACAAACGCTCAGACGGCAAATTCGGACTTTATTAAAATTTAGGGGCAGTCTTTGCCCCCTCATTCTATTTACTTAAATTTATCTTTAATCTATTAAAAAACCAACATAAACCAAACTATCAGCTAACTTAAGCGACTTAAATTTTAACATCAAAATTTGAAGTTAATTTTATCTTCCTTGTTTTTTCCTGACTTGAGTTATGCTTTCGCCTCCAAGCCCGTAATTATCCATTTCGATTTCATCTATTATCACTACCGTTGAAGCCTTGTTCCTTCCTAAAATTTCAGCCACAAGCTCGGTTACTCCCGATATCAATCTTTGCTTTTGTTCCGTGGTTACAGGCTCTTTTTCTTTTGTGATTTTGATATTTACAAACGGCATCTTCATCTCCTTGTAGTTATAAATTTCATGCTAAAACCCATCTTGCGGCAAATAGACATCAAATTTTAGCACTTTAGACACTGTTCTTAAAATTTATTTACGCCAATTTTCTCTAAACGATTTTTTGCCGCAGCCGTTAAATTCTCTTCAAATTCATAATATTCAAACGTCGCTCCATGCTGAAACACTCCGCCTAATATATCTCCGCTTTGACGATTTTTAAGATCTATCTGCGCTATCTCAAATCCATCAAGCGTGGCACAAAATTCACGCAATCTCTCAGGCGGATTTTTAAGCTTAGTAAAGAGAAAGCAAAAGCCCTCTCCACCCTGCCTGCCCACCCTGCCTCGTAGTTGATGAAGCGTGGCAAGCCCTAGCCTTTCAGCCCCCACTACGACTATCGTACTAAGCCTAGGCAAAGAAATTCCCACCTCAACAACCGTAGTTGAAAGTAAGATATCTCCATTCTGTCTAAATTCACGTAAAATTTGCTCTTTTTGCCTGTCTTTGCCGTGGGTTATAAACACATTTTTAAAATTTTTAAGCCAAAAATCCTGCGCCTCGCTTAAGCTTTGATAGCTTGAACTTTCGCTTGTTTCCACTAGAGGATACACGATAACTACTTGCTTATTTTTTGCAATTTCTTGCCTGATGTGCTTTAAAAGCCGTTCAAAGTCCGCACTTTGTAAAATTTGCGAGTGTATAGTTTTTTTAAACGGCATCTGCTTTAAAAAGCTAAATTCCACAAACGAGCTTTGTATCATACTAAGAGTACGCGGTATGGGTGTGGCTGAAAACTGAATCACATGAGCGTAGTTTTGTCCGTCGCGCACCAGTTGATTTATCTTCTCGCGCTGGTTTGAGCCGAAGCGATGCTGCTCATCTATCATAACGACAGGCGATTTGACAAGCTCGTTATAAAGAAGCACATGCGTGCCTATTATCAAATTCACACCTTCAAATTCAGGCTCTTTTTCGCCACTCTTTACAAGCTTGATGTTCATAAATTCAGGCAGCAGCCTTACCGCCTCATCGTAAATTTGCTCGGCAAGTATAGAAGTAGGCGCCATCACGATTGCAGCTTTAGGATATACGCTTAAAGCCGTAGCAAGGATAACTATAGTCTTGCCGCTTCCCACATCGCCCATGACAACTCGCCTTTTTACCTTATCGCCGCTAAGATCAAACCTGATATCGGCTATGGCATTTTTTTGATCATCGGTAAGCTTAAACGGCAAGGATGATACCCAAGGGCTTATGTCAAAAGTTTCTACTTTCTTGCTTGCAAAATCGGTTTTTTTAGTACTTAGCTTTCTTAGATAGTTATAAATCTCAACAAATTTTAAAATTTCAAGCCCGTGCGAGCCTTTGTCTAAATTTTCAAGCAAATGCGCGCTATTATGATCGCTCTTGTGAAGATCGCTTAAGAATTTAGCTTCACTCTCGTTAAGTCCTTCGGCAAGCAAATTTTCTATAGTTACATATCTGCTTGCAAGCTCTTTAAATCTATCGTCACGCAGGCTTAGTTTGTATTTGGGGATTATCTCGTTTATTTTTGTGATTATCTTTGGATTTGTTATCTGCCAAGAGCCAAAAGCAAAGGAGCATTTGCCGTTTATATAAATTTGCTTGCCTGTTTTAAATGCTCCAAAATGCCAAGACTTGGCATTAAATATGATGATTTTAACGTTTTGCTCCCAGCTCTCGCACCATGCTAAGACATGCAAGATCCCGCTTTGCCTATATGAGTTTTTTATCACCACTTCGATGCTCACGTTACCGTCTTTTGGGCTTTGGGTTATAGTCGTGTCATCAAAACTCTTTGGAATTTTAAGAGAAAGATCAAGTAGCGTAAATACGCCTATTTTGTTTAAAATTTCCTTGTCGCCGGGTTTAAATTTCATTATAAAGCACGGCAAAACTTAGCTTGGTTATCTCATCGTGAGAAGCTATAAATTCGTTAAGTTCGCTAAGTTTTAGCTTAGAAATTTTATCAAGCTCATCTTTAAACGAGCCTATCTTAAAGCCGTTATAAACCTCACCTTGAGCGATATTTAACCTGTTAAAAAGCGTCTCTTGGCGAAGCGGTTGAGAGCCCAGCAAAAATCTCTTAGCCTGAGCTAATTCGCGCGCCGCAACGCCCTTTTTGACAAATTTATCAAATTCGTCCTTCACTACTGCTATAGCCTCGTCCTTACTCTCGTTTTTGGTTTGAAGATAACCTGAAATTTGAGAGTAGCTTAGCATAAATCCGCTTCTTGCGTAAGCCGAATACGCAAGACCTCGTTTAACTCTAATTTCCTCCATAAGCCTAGCGCCAAAGCCGCTCTCGCCTAGTATAAAGCTAGCCACTTTAGCCTTAAATATCTCATCTATACCCACCTCAAAAGGAGCGCCGAAGTATATATAAGCCTGTTGACTTGGCTTAATGATAAATTTTTGACTCATCTTTCGGCTAGTTTGCAGCTTCTTTAGCTCTCGCGCCTTGCCGTCGCTTAAACCGCTTAAAATTTGCTCTAGTTTTAGCTCGTTAAGATCTACATCTCCGCCAAAAACTACCATCAAATTCGCCAAATCAAGATGAGAGCTGATAAATTCTTTAATCTCTTTAAGCGTGATTTTAGACACGCTCTCTTTAGTGCCTATCGACCCTCTTGCAAGTGAAGTGTTTGGATACAAAAGCTCGTTTAAAGCAGACCGTGCCACATAATCAAAGTCGCTTTCATTGCTTAAAATTTCGCCTATTACTAGCTTTTTTAGTTTATCAAGGATATCCTCGCTAAAATTTGGGTCTTTTAAAAGCTCGGATAATTTTAAGCATGCAAACTCAAAATGCTCTTTTAGGCAGCTTAGATCGATATTTAGCGTTTCAAATCCTGTTTGTGCATGAAGCGATACGGCACGCATCTCAAGCTCTTTTGCAAAAGCATTTGAGCCTTTTTTAAGAGTGCCTTCGTTTAAAAGTCTTGCGCTTAAATTCGCAAGTCCCGCAAGCTTACCGTCCTCATAGCTTCCCGCCACTTTAAAAACCAGCTTTAAAGACACTACAGGCAAAGCCTTTGAGCTTTCAAAGACAACCGGAATTTGGGTGTTTTTAACTTTTAAATTTACAACTTTCATTAGTAGAATTTCTCCAATATATCGTAATTTGTATTGCGTTTTGCAGGTTTTTCGCCCACATCGCGTATTAAATTTATCATCTCGTCCTGATTCATTCTGTATGCTGCACCTGCAGCTTTTACGACGTTTTCTTCCATCATGGTTGAGCCTAGATCGTTTGCACCAAAGAGCAGTGCAAGTTGTCCTATATAGCTTCCTTGCGTTACCCAGCTGCTTTGGATGTTTTTAAAATTATCTAAAAAGAGCCTTGAAACTGCAAGTAGTCGCAAGTAGCGATTTGATGATTGTTTTTGTATTTCCGGTCTCTCGGCGGCTAATTTGGTATTTAACCCTTGAAAACTCCATAATATAAACGCCCTAAAGCCTCCGGTAAGATCCTGTAAATCCCTAATATGCTGCCAATGCTCAACTATCTCGCGAGTCGTCTCAACCGTGCCAAACATCATGGTAGCGGTTGATTTTACGCCGATCTCATGAGCTTCTTTATGAACCCTTAGCCAAGTTTGGGTGTCGCATTTTTTAGGCGCTATGATATCTCTAACCCTATCGCTTAGCACCTCAGCGCCGGCTCCCGGGATAGAATAAAGCCCTTTTGCCTTTAGACGAGCTAAAACTTCCCGAGTCGAAATCTTAGAAATTCTTGCGATGTAATCAATCTCAATCGCAGAAAAACCGTGAATAGTGATCTGTGGATAAGTTTTACTGATCCACTCGACTAAGTTTTCATACCAGTCGATCTTAAGCTTAGGATGAACGCCGCCTTGAAAGAGAATTTGCGTACCGCCTATGGCTATTAGCTCCTCTATCTTTTGCCCGATTTCTTCAAAGCTTAGCACGTAAGCATCTTCTTCTTTTGCATGGCGATAAAATGCACAAAATTTGCAATCAACCCAGCAAACGTTCGTATAATTTATGTTTCTATCGACGATAAAAGTTGTGATTTTTTCAGGATGAAGCTCTCGCTTTTTGGCTAGCGCCATAGCTCCAAGCTCGTTAAGCTCGGCATTTTCTATCAAATTTACAGCTTCATCTACACTAAGTCTTGCCAAAATTTTCCTTTGTTTAAATTTGCAAAAGTGTAGCTAAAAATGGTTTTAATTATGATAAAAAATGATTTATAAAAAGAATGGTGAAATTTAAAATAAAAAATCTTTTGTTAGAAGTTAAATTTGATTACCCCGAGATATGTTTCTCGGGGTAAATTTAGATTAAAAATCTGTTTTGATGTCTGAGTCTATTTGAATTTGGATAGTCTTACCGTCTACTTGATTTACACTTTCATAGACTTTAAAGCCCGCTTCTGCTTTTGACTGATCGGCTGACTCTCTCCACTCGCCTTTGCCTGCAACTTTATCGTTGCTATCGCCTAGTATCTTTAGTACGGTGTTAGAATCATCAGTTACATCAAATACGTCTTTGGCTGTGATGGTTAGCTTAACAGCCCCACTAGCGCCGTCATTACCTAGCTTTATAGCCTCAAAGCTATCTATCTTCTTGTCTAGATTTGCAACTTTACTTAGATCGATATCCGAGTTAAACACTAAAGTATCATTTCCTAAACCACCGTAGATACCTCCTTTATTAGCATCATATTCGATAGTATCGCTCGCGTTGTCGTCAGTGATTTTCATCTTAAACGATACAGGGGTATTTGCTACACCGTTTTGATCCACTATCTGACCGCTAACCGAAATTTGAGTATCAGGTTTTGTAAGGATAGTTGCCCCAACTTTTCCGAAGTCTATATCTTGCTGACTAATCTCTATCTCTTCGCTTATAGTTTTACTAGAATCATCAGGATCGGTATAAGTTACTTTAAGCTTATCGCCTACTACAACATCATCAGGCAGACGCATATATATCTTA